>CAIMCP010000045.1 GCA_903839515.1 uncultured Candidatus Saccharibacteria bacterium
GTTTTAGGAAGACAAAAAAATATTGCTTTAAGTGAGCTTGAATCCCTTTATGGAGCAAAAAATTTCACTAGGATTAATGATGATATAGTTGGCTGTGAGCTAAATCCAGAAGATATAGATTTTCATAGACTCGGTGGAAGTGTGAAATTGGCCAGTTTTATAAGAGAATATAACTACACAGACTGGAATCATGTCGAAAAATCTATCACTAATGAAATTATCAATTTACTTAGTTTGCCAATTGAAGGCAAACTGCAATTTGGAATAAGCTCATATGGTTTTGACATCCAGTTAGGTAAATTAAGAAACTTAAGTCTTATTTTAAAAAATAAGATAAAGAATTCTGGCCAGTCGATTAGAATGATACCAAACCAAGAGCTACAGCTTAATAGTGCCCAAGTTATCCATAACAAACTAATTGGACAAAAAGGCTTCGAAATATTAATCATAAAGTCCCGGTTTTCAACTATTATAGCCAAAACAACCGAGGAGCAGAATATAGACTCATACTCGATGAGAGATTATAATCGACCATTCAGAGATTCAAGAGTTGGTATGCTGCCACCAAAATTAGCTCAAATACTTATAAACTTAGCCAAACCTGCAGAAAACGATATTATCCTAGATCCATTTTGCGGCACTGGAGTTATCCTGCAAGAAGCAGTTATAGACAACCTGAGAGCTTATGGGACAGATATTGATCAAAGAATGATAGATTACTCGGACGGCAACCTAAAATGGCTAGAAAAGGCTCACAAAATAGATAAGCCTGTTATCTTAGAGCTAGGTGATGCTACAAACCATGAATGGCAATCATTTGACTGTGTCGCCTGCGAAACATACCTGGGGCAAGCCTACAGTTCCTACCCCGATAAATTGGTATTAAATAAGAATATTCAAAATTGCGATACTATTATTTCGAAGTTCCTTATGAATATTCATGATCAATTACCAAAAGGTAAGTTTATGGCATTAGCATTACCGGCATGGGATGATAGAATAAATAAATGCTTTATTAGCCTTCCCCTTCTTGACCATCTTGAAGATTTGGGTTATAATCGATTAAGATTTTCAATTATTCAGGACGAAAAATTATTTTATCATCGTCCAGGACAAATTGTAGCGAGACAACTAATAGTTATAACTAGGAATTAATTTATATGTCACACGTCAAAGCTGGTGGATCAGCAAAAAATACTCGAGATAGTCCAGGTAAAAGACTTGGTGTTAAATTATATGCCGGCCAAAAAGTTACAGTTGGTCAAATTATTGTTAGACAAGTTGGTCTTACGAAAAGAGCTGGTAAAGGCACAATGCTTAGCCGCAACTTCTCTATTCACGCTGCTAAAGATGGCGTAGTTGGTTTTAGAACACGTAAAGTCACAAGATTTACAGGTCGTTCAGTTCGAAGAACTGAAGTGTTTGTAGATTAATACATATCTCTCTTAAATTATATATTTGATTCTATCTATTACTTCACTGATAACTATTTGAGATTTTACTAGATAATCATCAGCCCCTAGACCCTTTGCCTTTTCTTGGTCAGAGTCTTGTCCAAGTGCAGTCAGCATGATTACCTTTATTTGAGCTGTGGCTGGGGTATTTTTAAGAATATCTAAAACTTCAAAGCCACTAATTTTTGGCATCATTACATCTAATATAATCATATCCGGATGATATTCGACTGCCGTAGCCAATGCATCCTCTCCGTTGTCTACCCTCTTAACCTCAAACCCTTCATTCTCAAGACGTTTAACATAAACACCAGCCATAGCATTATCATCCTCAACTATAAGGATTTTCTTCTTTATTTGACCTGAGATGTTATTCGAGTTTTGATCCATAAAATACTACCTATGCTAATTATAGTACTTTTAGAGCATACTCCCAATAAAACCATCAAACATTGGATGTACCCTATTAGGTCTTGATTTGAACTCGGGATGGAATTGGCTTGCCATGAAAAACTTATTATTAGTAGCTTCTATAATTTCTACTAGCTTATTGTCGGGAGAGGTTCCTACTGCCCTTATTCCCCACTCTTCATAACTTGATCTATAGTCGTTGTTGCATTCATATCTGTGTCTATGTCTTTCGGTGATTCTTTTCTCTCTATATAGATTAGCTGCAATAGATTTTGACTGAAGCACACAAGGATAATCCCCTAGTCTCATCGAGCCACCAGTATTCTCTTTGCCTATTTGATCATTCATAGTAGATATAACTAGATTATTGGAATCAGGATTGATTTCTTGTGAGTTGGCGTCTTGAATACCATAATTTCGTGCTGCAGCAATAACAGCAACCTGTAAGCCTAAACAGAGTCCTAAATACGGGATATCATTTTTAAGTGCATATTGTGCTGAACATATCTTTCCCTCTACGCCTCTAATTCCAAAACCACCTGGAATCAATATGCCATCCACACTGTTTAGAGCCTTTTCCCTCTTTTTATCATTTGTCATGTCTTCAGCATCAATCCACCTTATATCGACATCACAGTTATTTGACCAAGCTGCAACTCTTAAAGCCTCGAATACTGACATATAGGTATCCGCATTATCTAAGTATTTCGCAACAAAACCAACAGTTACTTTTTTGTCATATTTTTTAGTGGCCTTATCTACTACTTCAATCCATTGATCAATTTTTGGTTTTTTGGTTTTCAAATCAAGTTTTTTAGCTATTACATCCACCAAGCCTGTCTTTTCAAGCGTTAATGGAACTTTATATATTGTGCTTTCATTCGGAACTAGGGCAATTGACTGCTCACTAATACCACAAAAAAGACTCAATTTTTTGAGAATTGTTTTCTTGGATGGTTCTTCACTTCGGACAACTAAAATATCTGGAATAATGCCCAAGCTACGAAGATCTCTTACAGAATTCTGAGCAGGCTTAGTCTTAAATTCTTGACTAGCTCCAAGATATGGAAGATAAACTACATGTACATAAACGCAGTTTTCTCGTCCTACTCTTAGACTAAACTCCCTAATTGCCTCTATGAAACTTAGCGATTCATAATCACCCACCGTACCACCGATCTCAACAATATGAACATCGAAGCCTTCACCAGCAATCTGAATATAATCTTGAATTTTTCCAGTAACATGAGGAATGATTTGAATAGAATGACCGCCGGATTTACCATCACGTTCGTCTTGAATAACGTTCATTAGTACCCTACCACTCATCAAGCTACTACTTTGGGTTAATTCTTCATCTAAAAATCTTTCATAATGGCCAAGATCTAAATCAGTCTCAGCTCCATCTTTTGTAACGAAACATTCACCGTGTTCTCTTGGATTTAGGGTTCCTGCGTCTATATTAAGATAAGGGTCACATTTTTGGATATTAACACTAAGGCCTCTAGCTTTAAGCAAATTACCGATTGAGGCGGCTGTTATACCCTTGCCTAATCCAGACAAGACTCCACCTGTTACAAATATATACTTAGTCGGTTTCTTCATGACCGCTTTTCACCTCTATTTATTGGTTAAATACTACCCTATTTTCAGTCCCTTTAGCAAGTATTTTATTAACTTTGTGGAAGTATTCCGAGTGCAGCATTTAGTTGAGCGTCATCACCAGCCTTAACTTGGTCTCTAGTTAGTGTCACTGTTTTGTCTGGAGTAATACCTTTGTGCTGAATATTTTGACCGTTGGGTCGATACCATTTAGCAACGGTTATTTTAGCTTCTGCACCGCCTGAAAGGTTAAATATTTGTTGTACTACCCCTTTTCCGAAAGTCTTGACTCCAACTATAGTCGCATCGTTATGATCATGCATTGCTCCTGCAACAATTTCACTAGCGCTAGCACTTCCAGCGTCTACTAGAACAACCGTTGGGATGCCATGTAAAATATTTCCACCAGTAGCATTATTAGTAGCCAATATTTGAGTTTGATTCTTCTCTTGCATCACCATTTCACCCTGATTAAGCCAAAGACTTGATACACCAACAGCCGCCGTGACCAAACCTCCTGGGTTGCCCCTAAGATCTAATACGATTCCATTAACCTTATCTTTTACAAAGGTTTGCGCTGCCTTCTGGGCTAGATCGGCAGTGTCCTGGGTAAATTGACTAATTTCAATATAGCCGATATTATTCCCGATTATTTTGGAAGTTACACTAGGAATGGTGATGTTTTGTCTTTTTATCTTAAAGGTTAGCTCCTGATTACCGTCTCTCAAAACATTCAATGTTACATATGTATTTTCCGGACCTCTTATTTTACTTACAGCCACATCTACATTCATGCCAGTAGTGCTTTGCTTATTTATTGAAGTTATAATGTCCTGTGCCTGCAAGCCAGCTTTATCTGCAGGAAAACCAGTCAATGGAGACACTATGATTAATTGCTTATTAGCATTAAGTCCCATTTGAGCACCGATACCACTAAAAGATTCATTCAGTTGATTATTAAAGTCTTTCGTTTGGCTTGCATTGAAATATTCTGTATATTGATCATTCGTAGAATTAGCTAGTCCTGTTTTTAATCCATCAAGTACTTGTGCATTAGTAAGGGTTCCATCGTAGTTCTCGCGAATTATTTTATATAGCTGATTAACAGATGAATAATCTACGTTGGCAGACAACTCCTTATTAACATTTGGATTTTTTCCGAAATATATGTTTCCATTTCCGAAATTTTCACCTAGGAAAAAAATACCAATTCCAATAATAACTAGAACTAAATATAAATAACTTTTCTTATTATTAATTTTCCTTTTTACCAAAACAAGTACCCCCATAAAAAATTATTAACTGCTCTTTTAATTATAGACAACTATGAACTAAATAACTAAATCAATTCTAATGAATAAAGTAATATCCACTATAAGATCTTTGTTTTGCGTAGAACTTACCATCTAAATTAGTATTCATCTCAAATGTATCAATATATCCTGCTGGAACTACAGATCCAGCATATGACTCCCCTGGAACTGCTACGACTATCATGACATGTCCCCACTGTCCTGAGGTCTTAACTGCTATAGCTCCGTCTTCCGGTGTTTGATCGACTGGATGATTTGAGTAATTAATCCAGTATTTTGCATCGCCGGTTACAGTGAAATCTCGATGTCCCTCGACTGATGTAAAGTACCAATATGCGAATGAAGTACATTCACGGTTAGGAAATCCCCCTGAAGTTGTAAGTGAATCTTCCTGGGCATTACACCAAGGCATAGGATATCCTCCATTGCCCTGACCCTGTCCAGCGTCACATGCACCACCCGCTCCAGAACTGTTAGGTGGGATAATATTCCCTGATCCAATTGAGTTTAGTATTGCCTGCTGGGCCCTTAACGTTGCAATCTTATCTTTATTGGATGATATCTGCTGATTGTAAGTATCTTGTTGGCCTTGGTTATATCCTAGCATTGATTGCTGTTTTTGCTGGTCAGAAGAAAGTTGATCATTTTGTGCCTTCTGAACAAGGAGTGTTTGCTGAACCTGGGCTTTTTGGGTATTTAGTTGGTTTTGAAGTTCAGCAATTTGACTGAGTGTTTTTTGAATTTTACCCTCTACGGCTTTTTGATAAGTTTGTTGATCTACAAAAACGCTAAGATTCTTGCTAGATGCAAGCATTTCTATAGTATCTATTGATCCACTTACGTAAATTGCACGAACATCTGAGGCCAATACTTGTTTTTGATAGTCTAAATCTACTTGTGATTTATCTATTTTTGCCTGAAGATTTAATATGCTTTGTTGGCTCGCATTAATTGCTGCTTGGGCGGCATTTATTTGGCTCTGAAGAATACTTATTGCATTTTGGTAACTAGTTGCTTGAACCTGAAGCGAATCTAAATTCGACTTCGCAGAATTATTCTGGTCTTGAAGATTATTAATTTGCTGCTGTAAACTATCTGCACTCACTAACGGAGCAGAAAGCAAAACAATGGCACCCATTGCCAATAGTGCAAAACTGCGGTTAATTCTTTTTAATATTTTGATTTTATTCATTTTGATTTTATTAGTATAACCATTATTAAATATATCATACCCCCTTAAGTCTGTAAATTAATTAAGAATCTATTTAGAAGTTCGAAGTTTTAAGTATCTTGCAGTTGCCACAATAGAGAAAAGTACGCCCAGTAATACTCCAATTAGTATTTGAGCAGATAGTAAAATCCAAAAATGATCATTAAAGAATTTCGTTGCATAGCTTATATCCAACAAACCAAGACTACTAGCCTGTAGTGAAGATGAAAATATAGTAAACATAATTTTTATTACGGCAACTGAAATCAATGCCGAAATAAAACCATAAATTGCTGCTTCAACTACGAATGGACCGCGAATATACCAAGGCCTAGCTCCCAATAATCTCATTATAGTTATTTCATCTTTTCTATTAAATATAGCCATTCTTAGAGTATTAAATATTATAAGAGCAGAAACTAGTGCGAATATTCCTATTCCAATTAATCCAGCCTCCCTCATTACACTCGTTGCCTTAGCGATTCTGTCAATTGCCTGCTTTCTGTCTCCGGAATATGAGATACCTAGCTGCTTATCTTGAAGTTTTATAAATTGTTTCTGATTAATGAAATTCTTCAAATCCTGAATTTTGTTAATATCTACTGGGGTGATATTGATACTTGCTGGCAAAGGATTACTAGTTTCACTAACTGCTTGGAGTAGGTTTTGGTTGTTGGCATTATCTGCCTTATATATTGCCAAAGCTTCATCCTTAGAAATATACTCAACTTTTTTTACGTTAGAGAGTCCTTTGACTTGTACTTCAAAATATTTTAACTGAGTGCTCGTTACTGAATCACTAAGATAAACGGTAATACTGATTTTATTATTAATTTGAGTAATGGTGTTACTGAATGTAACGTTTGCTATATACAAGAACAAACTAATGAATAGTGTTACCGTCATTACTGCAACTGCCGGTAAAGCTAGAGAAAGATTCCTGAAAAAATTAACAAAACCTGCTTTTAGCACTCTATAAAGTGTAATCATCGACTTCTTCATAGACGATAACTCGCGTTAGTTCTGTCACTTACGATCTTGCCATTCTCAATTGTAACAACTCTTCTTTTTAACTTATTAACAATTTCCTGGTTATGCGTAGTCAAAAGTACGGTTGTTCCAAATCTGTTGATTTTTTCTAAAACTTTTATAACGTCCCATGCGTATTTTGGATCAAGGTTTCCTGTTGGCTCATCGGCAATTAGTATTTTTGGCTGTCTTACAATAGCCCTAGCAATAGCAACTCTTTGCCTTTCGCCACCCGAAAGTTCATAGGGCATATTATCTGATTTGTTCTTTAAATTTACTATATCTAAAACCCTAGGAACTGTATTATTAATTTCTTTAGTGCTAACTCCAACAATCTCTAGAGCAAATGCAACATTTTCGAAAACTGTTCGGTTTGGCAATAATTTAAAGTCTTGAAATACTACGCCGATTTTCCTCCTAAGTAGTGGAATATCCTTATCCTTGAGTTTGTCATAGTCGATACCTCCAACTACGATTTTTCCTGAAGTTGGTTTTTCTTCTCTAGTTAATAATCTAAGTAGAGTAGTTTTTCCGGCTCCACTCTGACCAACGACAATCACAAATTCCTTAGGCTCAATATGTAAATTTATACGCTCAATAGCTGTAGATTTACGATTGTAAATTTTTGATACCCTGTCTAATAAAATCATATGTTAAATCTATTATACCAAAAGCGTAATCATTGTTGAAGGATGATTAAATTTCTTAAATATAATCAAGATATGCATCTATTAATTTCTCGATATTTCCGTCAAGAACAGAATCCACATCGGAAGTTTCATAGCCAGTTCTTAGGTCTTTAACTTGCTTATAAGGATGAACGACATAGGATCTAATCTGATTTCCCCATTCTGCTGACTGACTGGGGCCTTTAATGTCTGCAATATCATCCTTATGCTGCTCGATGCTTAGCTGGGCAAGTTTCGAACGGATAATAGTCATAGCTAGTTCCTTATTTTGAACCTGGCTTCTTTCATTTTGAATCGCAACATTTATTCCCGTTGGCAAATGAGTAATTCTGACGGCAGAATCTGTCGTGTTTACTGACTGACCACCATGGCCACCTGCTCTATATACATCAATCTTGAGATCCTTAGGGTCTATCGTTAATTCTTCTGGAGCATCGATGACCGGCATGACTTCGACCTTAGCGAAACTTGTCTCTCGAGAATTACTAGAATTAAAAGGACTTAATCTAACCAACCTATGAACACCATGCTCACCTTTTGCAAGACCATATAAATCAGATCCATCTATCTCCAAAGTAACACTCTTCAAACCTGCTTCTTCCCCTGTAGACTCGTTTATTATCTTAACTTTAAACTTATTTTTATCTGCCCAACGACTGTACATCCTGAGTAACATTTGTGTCCAGTCTTGTGCATCGGTACCACCTGCACCCGCATAAATACTTATAATTGCATTATTAGAATCATATGGCCCGGTGAATCTCATCTGAATTTTAAGGGCTTCATATTGGGCTCTAATACTGTCAATTAATTCATTGATATCATTTTCTATATTGTCATCTTTGAGTTTAGATAAATCCTCAAGATAAACCATATCCTGATTAATTTTTTTCCACGGTTCAATTTTTTTTTGAATCGATGCTAGTTCTTGCATTGTCTTTTGGGCTTTTTCTGAGTTACTCCAAAAATCTGAGTCTTTAGACATTTCTAATAAATGTTTTTCTTTATCTAATAATTCGATATATTTAATTTTTTTTAAAGATTCATCTACTAGAGCTTTTAACTCTGATATTTGTTTCTCGAACTTTTCCATCTTATTTCCTTAGCTTAGCTTCCAGAGAACTTTTAGTTGATCCCTGAGTTGATTGGCTAGTTCTTCATTCACGTTCCCCAATATTCCAATACCCCAGATCCTGTCCTCAAACATAGCTCTAGATACGGCGATTATAGTGTCCTTTTCTATTTGCTTAATACGATCTGGAACCTGATAATAATCTTCAATCACACCATCAAAAAAATATCTGTTACTGTATCCCGACATAATGCCACCAACTGTCTGAGCACTTCTCTGGAATCTTCCTAGAGAATATTGCTTTGCCTCAGCAACATCATCATTAGCGAGTTCGCCATTAAAAACCTTAGTGAGTTCGCTAATAATTATGTCGAAAAGTGGCCTTATATTTTCTTCCATCACTTGAGACCCAAACCACCAGTTGGAGCTTTTTCTTGATTGACTATAGCCTGAATTCATTCCATAAACCAGACCTCTTTCGCGTGCAGTTCCAAGTATCTTGGAATATAAAGTTTCGGTTAGCATTGTATTGACGAGACCTAGCGCATCAGACTCTGGATCAGTTAATTTTTTCTTAGAAAAACTATCGATATAAAAGTAAACTGTATCTACGGTTGTATTTTTTATAAATAAAGGGGTAGATAATTTTTTAGGAATCTCATTCGGGAGATTTGGCCTACCAGTTCCTTTTGGAAGATCTAAACTTTCTATCAAAGCTTTTATTATTTTCTGACGATGAGGGCTAATTTTACCTGCAATTACGAAACGAAGATTAGATAGGGTGTGAGTATTTCTGTAATGCTCCCATATATCTTCAAGCTTTACGTTTTTCATAAGCTTTAGTCTCTCTTGATCTGTTTTAGCTACATAGCCATATTTCTCTCTGAGAGCTAAGCTAAGGTGCCTAAAATGATTATTTGACCTAGATGCCAACTCTTCCTTCACGTTTCCAGATTCAGCTATAAACTCGTCCTCAAGGAAAAGTGGCTTACTTATTGAAACTAAAAGCAGATGAAGTATTCTTTCCCATTCAAAGTCAGCGCATTCAGCTTCATATGTTATGTCGTAAGCATTAGTAGAAGCATTATTGTATGCTCCATTTTTCTCAAATTCTGCCTGAAAAGCTCTGGCTTTTGGGATAAATTCATTCGCCCCCAAAAGGAGATGCTCCATAAGATGAGGAGTTTCCCATTTAGGCTCATCTACTAGATATTCACCTGCCCTGAAACTTAATTCAAACGTCATGACACTAGCGTCAGGAACATTTATTAAAAGCCCTTCTGCTCCACTGTCTAATTTTAGCTTGTTAACAACATGCTTCATTGGTTATTTACGTTTTTTTCTAGCTTTTGTTTTTCGTTGTCTCTCAGCTTTATGCGCCTTCTTGCGTTGATCATTTATCTTCTTTTTCTTCTCAAGTTCGGTTTTCTTTGTCTCAAAATCTGTTTCACCAAAATATTCAGCAGTAGTAATTTTATCTGCATTCGAAACAGATTTTCTAGCAGCTCTAGTTAGATCAGTGTCAAGTGGTGTATCAGCGAGATTCGGCTCTGCATGGAATAGTGCAGTCACTATATCGTGCTGCAAAACAGATTGCATTGTTTCAAAAATTCTTTGAGATTGGCGCCTATACTCAACAAGTGGATCTCTTTGACCGACACTCATCCAGTGGATTCCTTCTCTTAAATGATCCATATTCTCTAAGTGTTGCATCCATAAATTATCAAGAATTTGTAGATAAATTTCTCTCTCAATTTTTCTCATATTATCTTTACCGAAAGATAATTCTCTCGATTCATAAATTTCTGTAGCTTCTGTCAAAAGCACTTTTTCAAACTTATCGTGAGGTGCAGCAAAAAGTCTTTCCATGGTTTCTGGAGAAAGCGGAATAACCTCATTAATTATTGATTTCAAATCATCGACTGACTTGACCTCAATATTTGCAAGAACTTTGATTTGATCATTGAGTATGATCTTAATTCTCTTGCTTATATCATCAGCAAGTAGAATCTCTCGCCTCATTATATATACTGCTTTTCGATGTCGGTTCATGACATCATCATACTGAACTACATTTTTACGCTGATCAAAATGAAATCCCTCGACCTTTTTCTGGGCGCCTTCAAGACTTTTAGAAATTAATCTGTTTTCGATTGGAGTTTCGTCGTCAACTTTTAGTCTATCCATTAAACCAGATATTCTATCTCCGCCGAAAATCCTCATCAAGTCATCCTCTGTACTGACAAAGAATTGAGTTAATCCTGGGTCACCTTGACGACCTGACCTTCCTCGTAGCTGGTTATCAATTCTACGGCTTTCATGTCTTTCAGATCCTAGTACGAATAAACCACCCAGTTCCTTAACTCCCTCACCAAGAACAATATCTGTTCCTCTACCGGCAATATTTGTGGCAAGCGTTACGGCTTGTTTTTCACCAGCCTTTGATATGATTTGGGCTTCTTTTTCGTTATTTTTTGCATTTAAGATTTTATGAGGAACGCCGGCCTTCTTAAGAGCGGCACTAAGCATTTCATTTTTCTCAATAGAGACGGTTCCAATCAATACTGGCTGGCCTTTTTCATAACAGACTCTTACTTCTTTTGCGATTGCATTGAATTTACCTTTTTCGCTCTTGTAAATTCGATCTGGTCTATCGATACGATTGATTATTCGGTTAGAAGGAATCTCTACTACGTCTAGCTTGTATATTTGATGAAACTCCTCGCTTTCAGTCAAAGCGGTTCCTGTCATTCCCCCAAGCTTAGAATAAAGCCTAAAAAGATTCTGGAATGAAATTGAAGCGAGTGTCATGGATTCCTGTTGGACCTCAACATTCTCTTTGGCCTCAATTGCCTGATGAAGACCTTCGTTATATCTTCGCCCCTTCAAAAGTCTTCCAGTGAATTCATCGACTATTACAATTTCGCCATCCTTAGATGCTACATAATCTTTATCTCTTTTGAATAATGCCTCTGCTTTAAGTGCTTGTTCAAGGTGATAAATTGATCTTATATTATCTGAGGCATATAAACTTTCAATTCCCAATATTTCTTGAACTTTTTCTACACCCTTATCGGTCAATATTACTGTTTTCCTTTTTTCGTCTGTCTCATAATCTTCGTCAAGTTTTAACTGTTTAGCTACTTTTGAAAACTGAGAATATGCGTTCGCACTAGTAACAGATGGAGCAGAGATAATAAGTGGAGTTCTTGCTTCGTCAATCAAAATAGAGTCAACTTCATCAACAATTGCATAATGCAGATCCCTTTGTCTCAACTGGTCAATTTCTCTAACCATATTATCTCTAAGGTAATCAAAACCAAATTCATTATTCGTACCGTAAGTTATATCTGCCTTATATGCATCTTGCCTAGATATTGGCTTTAGGTGCATAAATCTTTCATCCGTATGATCTTTGTTTATGTATTCTGGATCATATAGAAATGATTCATCTGGAATAATAACAGCTGTAGTCATACCTAAAAAGCTATATACTTGAGCCATCCAGCCAGAATCTCTTTGAGCAAGATAATCATTCACGGTTACCACATGAACGCCCTTACCGGTTAATGCATTAAGAAATACAGGTAAAGTAGCAACTAGCGTTTTGCCCTCACCTGTCTTCATCTCTGCCACATTACCTTCGTGGAGAACCATTCCACCAATTAATTGCACGTCGAAATGCCTCTGGCCTAGAGTTCTAGTAGCAGCTTCTTTAACCAAAGCAAATGCATCAGGTAAAATATCGTCTAATGTCTCTTTGGATAGCCTCTTTTTTAATACATCCGACTGTTTTTTTAGCTGATCATCGGACATTTTGCCATATTTATCAGACAAAGAGTTAACTAATGTAACTTTTTTTCTTAGTCTTTTAATTGTCTTAACTTGAGGATCACCAAGGATTCTCTTAATAACTTTCTTCACTGAATTACTCCACTAGAATTTTCTACTATAATATATTGTAACTTGTTATTTGATAAAATGCGACCCTGAAAATGGATCCAATATTTAAATATTTTGTTTCTTTTTTAATAAATTTAAACTATGCCTAATTCTCGAAGTACTATGGAGTCCTTTGTACTTCATTATTTGATTTTTAAGCTTCGTTTCAACAATGTCAATTGCGGCGTATATATTTAATGTAGTCTCGCTGGTCATTAAAACTTCTTTAGGTAAGGTCATTTTGACTTCGCAAGTCAATTTTCTTTTGTCCTTAGCCTTCGACTCTTTGAGCCACACTTCGGCATGCGCACTTTCCTTTACGTGCTTAGACATATACTTATCTAAACCGGCAATTTTCTTAATCACGTACTTTGTCAGATCCTCATCTACATCTAGATGGACGCCATTTATTACAATATTTTCAATCATATTTCCTCCATTCCTCCTAAATATTTTTTCAAAACTGCCGGAATCCTAATATGCCCGTCTTCTGTCTGATAGTTTTCCATGATAGCAGCTAAAATTCTAGAAAATGCAAAAACCGTTGCGTCATTATTGTGCACAAATCCAATCGAATTATCGGTTTTCCTAAAACGTGTTTTTAGAGATCTAGCCTGAAAATCTGTCATATAATCCGCGCTATGTGTTTCTCTGTATTTATTCTGTCCAGGAAACCACACTTCAATATCCATACCTTTAGCATTGGGCTTACCTATATCTGCGGTACATTTCTCAAGTAACTGATAAGGAAGATTTAGTTGGCTCACAAAATACTCTTCGATAGCTACTAACAGTTTATGTTCTTCAATTCCTGTTTCTGGGGTTGAAAATACTTCCATTTCCAATTTGTCGAACTGATGGAGTCTAATTATTCCTTCAGTATCCTTACCATAACTTCCCGCTTCTCTCCTGTATGAGGTCGCGTATCCCAAATATCTAATCGGTAAATCCTGCTCAGACACTATTTCAGATTGATACATATTACATAAGCTATGTTCGGCGCTCGCATTCATCCACAATTCGTCATCAGCTAGCTTATATGTATCGTCTTCAGCATCTAATCTTGTAGTAGCCATATAGCTACTAGTATTAACTAGACCAGGAGGTAGTATCGGAACAAATGGTCTAGATGAAATGTTTAGATTGTTATCCTTAACTATACTATCTATAAAGTCTTCATCCGATAACTTTTCCATGACCCAATTAATCATTGCAAACTGAAGCCTCACAAGTCCACCTTTAAGATATACAAAACGGCTACCGGCAATTTTTGCTGCCCTGGTTTTGTCAAAAAGACTATTGTCGTCATTTAATTCCCAATGATTTTTCGCATTGAATTTGAACTTCTGTGGCTCTCCGACTTTCTTGACTACTACATTTTCATCCTCACTTGTGCCTACCGGAACTATATCTAAGGGCATATTTGGAACAAGTTTTAGAGTCTTATTATATTTTTGCTTTAAATCATTAATTTTTTTTTCGAGCTCTGATGCTTTGTTTTTTAATTCCTTTCCCTTTTCAATATCATCCTGAGAAGGTTTACTGCTAGAAAATTGTGCAGATAGTTTATTTCTCTGATTTAATATATCTTCAAGAATCGGTATATTTCTTTTTAATTCATTGTCTAGATTAATTAATTCGTCTAAATTGACTGGATAGCCTTTTTGACGAGCTTTCTCTTCAACAAGATCTTTATTATTTCTTATAAATTGAATATCTAACATGATTTATACTAATTATACTATTTAATCTGTTTATTTTTAATTAAATATTTCAATGTGAGATCGGTTCTAGATTTTGCATAAGCACAGTACTGACATTCATCACCAGTTTTTGGCATTTCTTCTAATTCCAAACAAGCTTTTAATTTTTTTATTGTAGGATTTATCCACTTATCGTCACCAACATATTCTATAACTTTAGTTCTGAATTCTACCTTATCGTAAAATCCATCAAGATCTAAACGTCCATTGGTATAGACAAAGTAACCTTTGTCGCTTACCTTAAAGCCATTTTTTCTAAGTAGCCACTGATACACTTCCATTTGGCGTTTATAAGATATTTGCCAAGGCGCATCTAAAGAAACTTCGCTTTTTTTTGCAGTCGCTTTATAGTCAACTACAATCAATTCACCTTTTTTATTTACCCAAATATCATCAACGGCACCAAAAATTAATAGATTTGTTGTTTTATCCAGATATTGAACACCATAAAAATTTTCACGCCAATTATCTAGCTCATCATGCTCGTAAGGGATAGCATCGATTTTATATTCAATCATTAAGGGATGTGGTTCTTTGCTCTTTCTGTAGATATCGAATTCTTTTTTATAAAGCTCATCAACGGCTTTATTTATCTGAAATGGTGGAGTATCCGGTTTTGTAATTTTAAGTCTTCTATCAAGCCAGAAACATCTTGGACAATTAATAAAATCTTCAATCTTTGATCTACTGACTTTAAAAGCCTCTTTTTGTCCTGGTTTGTATGGGATAGTTCTGTATCTGCTGTAAGACGTGAATGCCATTGGGCTAATTATAACAGATTAGGCTAGAATAATTTTTAATATATCCTGGCTATTATCAACCAGAAAGTCTGGATTATGCTTTGACAGTATTTTTTTTCCATTAAAACCATAACTAACTGCTATTACTTTAATGCCTGCTTTTTGAGCGGCCTTAATGTCCCTTACCTCATCGCCAATATAGTAAGTGTCTTCTGCATTCAAATTGTTTGTAGATATAATTTTTGAGATTACTTTTGCCTTACTTAGTAATCCTACATTGCCATATATTCTCGTAAAGTTATCTCTGAGATGATGAATTTTAAGATATTTCTTGATATTAGAAGGACTATTGCTGCTCGCAATAAATAAATTAGTATCACTTTTTTTTAATTCTATAATAGTCTTATCAATGCCTGGGATCATCTTTATTTGTCCGAGTTTTTTATTCATCTCAAGTTTTCCTCTAACAATTAAAAGAGGTAGTTTCCATGGCCTAACCCTAAGTTCCTCTGCAACCTTTATTAGACTCTCTTCTCTTAATTTATTTCTTTCCAATTGATTGAAGTGCGGTGTTTTTGGATACCATCGCTCATACATCTCAATTATAAAATCAAGACTATCTACTATTGTCCCATCAAAATCAAAAATCACATTTTTCATTAATATCCTTAAGGGCGAAGAATGCCGAAGAATACTTGCCAAGCCAGTAAGGTTTTAGCGACTAGGCTCAATATCATATATATCTTTTCACCGAATAAATAGTTTTTCCAGTTTCCGATTTTCTTATACTGCAGGTACATATTTATGGCGAAGCAATTAAAGCTTACAAATATTGTTACGTAAATGAAGTACACGAAAGTTGGTATTCCACCACCGCCCCATACTTCGACTCCTACGGTATATATCAAAAAAACTACCCATGGAATAATGCCTGCTATACAGCCTATGACATAACTAATCCAACTTGTTTTCTTGGTAGTCTGATTATGAATCTCCATAACTAGTCCAAGTAGGTTCATGACAAGTATTAGTGTGAATATCATAATTAGGCTAGACAAGTCGGTAACACCCGTTAGGAAACTAACCGCAATCATCATTGTGCTGGCGCTAAATGAATACTCAAACCATCTAAATTTGTTAATCCCAATCTTTAAATCTGATTCATATTTTTGCCTATATCGTGTAGAGACTATAAGATGGGCGATCGCAGACATGAAGAAAAATGCTGCTATTACGTAGGCCATTCTAACATCGAATAAATGTCTCTGGGCAGTGACTAAAACTGGATGACTTGACGTAGATAGAATTGGATTCATGGTCAAAAAGTTTGTAGTTACAGGAAAAGCCCTGCTCTGACTTAAGACTAATATCAATATTCCAAATAATGCATGAATACCAGCAAGGCTTTTATTCCATTTATTTAGCTCAGGATATGTTACTTCTTTTCCAAAAATTTTATTTATTATCTTCATTGATACTATTATAGCAACTAACTCTATCTAAGCAACAGGACCGTAGGGAATGTGGCACATTCCTCTGCCAGTTCTTTCTGAATACTTTTGATGATATTCCTCGGCTTCATAAAAGTCTGAGGCTCTCTCAATCTGAGTTACTATTGGATTCTTCAGTTTTTTCTGACATTCCAAAGCTACTTTATCGGCAATACTTTTTTGATCGTCAGTGATGTAAAAAATAACGGATCTATAATTATCCCCAATATCTGGTCCTTGTCTATTGAGTTGAGTTGGATCATGCATTCTAAAAAACTGCTTTAAAATAGTTTCAGTACTAACTTTATTGCCATCATATTCAACTTCAACAACTTCAGCATGACCAGTGTTGTGAGAACACACTTCTTCGTATGTCGGATTCTTTACATGACCACCGCTATAGCCAACTCTTGTATTTACGACACCGGGAATTTGATCAAAGTAGAATTGAACCCCCCAAAAACATCCAGCCCCGAGAATTATTTTTTCCATTAAAATCACCCCTCCTGATTATTTTTATAAAGCTCTGGGTATATTGTCTTAGTTGTATTATCGTCTTCTTGTCTTAGTTGTGGAAATGGAACACCTTCTCTGGCAGTAACACCTTCCAAAAACCAAAATACCCTTTCAGAATATCCCCATCCACAAGTTGGCGGCATTCCATATTCAAGCATTTCAATGAAATCTATGTCCAGCATCATTGCTTCCTTATCTCCATCCTTACGAAGCTCCTGTTGCTCTTTAAAGCGGTCTAGCTGATCGATTGGATCATTTAGCTCACTCCAGCCATTACCTAGCTCTGAACCAGCTATTATTGGCTGAAACCGTTCAACCGTCATTGGTCTAAGCGGATCTATTTTAGCCAAAGGACTTATTAATAAAGGAGTATTGATAAGCCAAGAAGGCCCAGCGATTGTTTTTCTCAAATTTTTCCATAATTTATCTATTCCACGAGCAATATTATCTGTTTGTTCGACTTCAAGTTTATTATCGCTAAGGGCTTTCTTTACATCATCTAAAGTACAGTTAAAAACGTCGATATTGTATCGGCTCTTAATCTGTTCGCCATAATCTAGTATTTCCCATTCTTTAGACAAGTCTACTTCAAAGCCTCTAATATTAAACTTTAGAGTTCCGAATGTTTTCTGCGCAACATCCCTGTACATTTCTGTCATGAAGGTCATTCCTTCTTTCCAGTCTGCATAAGCCCAGTACCATTCCATAGCTATATGCTCAGGTAAATGCTCATCAGTATAATTTTCATTTCTAAATCTAGGTCCAATATCAAATACTTTTTCATATCCACCACCTATCAGTCTTTTGAGTGGTAATTCATGACTTATTCTAAGATAAAAATCTTGGTCTAGAGCATCCATGTGAGTTACGAACGGATTAGCATCAGCGCCCCCTGTCGTATGCTCAAGGACTGGTACATTAACCTCAAGAAAATCATTTTTTATTAGATATTCTCTGGTATATTGCCAAAATTTACTCCTTCTAACAAATCTATCGTGAACATCCTGATTTGTATTTAAATCTATATATCTTCTTCTTAATCTTTCTTCTTTATTAGTGAATCCATCCCAAGATGTTGGCATTGGTCTAAGGCTTTTTGATAGAATCCTAAGTTTAGTTATCTCTATGGAAATTTCACCAGTTTGAGTCTTGATAACTTTTCCTGAGCCTTCTATGAAGTCACCCGCATCAAGTAAGTTTATGTCTGAGTAATTCAATTCACTGTGGTTATAGTTTGCATTAACGATATTATCATCCTTTAAAAAAAGTTGAATTTTTCCAGAGTCATCCTTAATAACAATAAAAGCGATTTTTCCAATTTTTCTTAGAGTTATCACCCTACCAACTAAGAAAACCTCAGAACCTGCATGCTCATCAAAATTTTCGGAAATAACTTTAATTGCCGAAGTCCTTTTGGAGTCTGCAGGATAAGGATTAATATTCTTTTTTCTAAGTTCTTCTAGTTTGCGAAGTCTTTCTCCGCGCAACTCTTGTAGTGTAGCCATATTACATTAATTGTATCTGATTAGCAGATGTTTGACTAGGAAATATTAACGATCTTAAAAGTATTGGTTTCGGCAGGAGTAGATATTTCTACCATCTCGCCTTCTTTTTTGCCTAATAGATTCTTGCCGATTGGAGATTCATCAGATATCTTCCCGTTCATTGGATCTGCTTCAACTGTACCGACTACCTGAAACTCTTTAGTTGTGCCGCTCTGACTCTTAAGCTTGACTGTCGATCCAAGCTTTACATTGTTACTGTTTTTAGGAGCAACTATGATTTTTATATTCTTTAAAATATTCTCAATTTCTCCAATTCGAATCTCGTGTCTCTCTTGTTCTTGCCTAGCAATACTGTATTCAGCATTTTCTGCCAAATCGCCGAATTCACGAGCAGTCTTAATTCTGTCTGATACTGATTTTCTTTGGGATACTAAATTTTCTAATTCGATTTTTAATTCAGCCACACCCTCTTTTGTCATATTATAAGTTTTTTTCATAATTTTGTTCCTTCTTTGGGTTAGGTATTAATAAACAATTTGATTTAAGATTTATGTACTATTTGTACTTAATTTTTCGATGATTTTCGGTAGATCATCAGGTTTAATGAATTCACTCGATTGTTTTATCCGCTCTTTGATTTCGAGTTTATTGTTAGCAATATTCTTTTCGCTGACAACAACCCTGAGCGGTATTCCAAGAAGATCGGCGTCAGCAAATTTTTCACCAGGCCTTACATCTCGGTCATCATATATTACCGCAATCTTTTTATCAGTCAAGTGCTTATATATTTTCTCCGATTCTTTAACTACTTCTGGGCTATTGCCGATTGATGAGATAATGACTTTATAAGGGGCAATATTGTATGGCCATACAAGTCCGTTGGCGTCTGAAAAATACTCTACGATAACTCCCATCAGGCGTGATATTCCAATTCCATATGAACCAAGTACGACCGGTCTATTTGTCCCCTCTTTGTCGGTGAAATAGATTCCGAGCTCTTCACTTTTCGCAGTTCCAAAACTAAATATATTGCCGACTTCAGCTGCTTTAACCTTAATAAAATCCTTTTTATCTAGTTTTAGTAGGTCTAAAACATCATCGTTGAATACTTCTTGATTTAAAACTACGTTTTTTTCTTTGTTAACGTAAATAGTGTCTTCCCCTGCGTCAGTAACTGTCTGAAATTCATGAGAAAACTCTGTGAAAGCTCCTCCTGAGGCGAAGGTAAAATAGGTATCATCACCTAGTCCTACTTTTTTAAAGATATTCAAGTATGCCTTGGCAACCTTGTCATAAAATTCTTTATGCTGTTCTTCAGTTTCAGAAAAAGAATACATGTCCTTCATTAAAAATTCTCTAGTTCTAAGTATGCCGCTTTTAGCCCTAGTTTCATTCCTTAGCTTGTTCTGGAACTGATAGACGGATACAGGCAGATCCCTATAAGAGTTTATGTACTCTTTCATCATATTGCCTATTTGCTCTTCATGACTCCACCCAAAACCAACTTCAGTACCATTTTTGAGCTCACTCTTAAACCAAACATCTACGATTTCATCATCCCATCTATTAGTCTTCTCCCAGAGTTCTTTTTCCTGTAATGAAGTCATGGCAAGTTCTTGAGATCCAAGATTATCCATCTCTTCTTTAACGATAGATCTTATATTGTCCATGACTTTAAGTCCAAGTGGCATAAAGGAATAAACTCCAGCCATCTCCTTGTGTATATAGCCAGCCTTTATTAGTAATTGCGCATTCAACGCCACTTCATCAGATGGAAATGATTTTCTTGTTTTGCTGTATAGATTAGATAATTTCATAATTAACCTCTATTGTATCAAGAGATTTAGTGTATTAGAAATATTACACTAAATGCTAAGAAGTTTTTCAGAGAATGCATGATAATAGATGGCCACAATGTCTTTGTTTTTTCTCTCAAAAAACAAGAAACAACAGATAGGGTAAAGGTATCTAGGCCCGCAACCCAAAGAAGTCCACCACTTTGACTTTCTAGCAAATGAGGCATTGCAAAAATCACACTAACTAAAAGAGCTGCGTAGACAAATTTCATTTTTTTTCTAAGTCCACCAAATAGAAATCCTCGGAAAATTATTTCCTCTGCAATTGGGGGCAAAACTACAAGACTGAAGAATGTAAGTACAAGCTCTGTGGTGTTGTTAGCTGTTTGGAAACCAACATTTTGTTGCTGATTTATATTGAATGATTTAACAAACGAGCTAAGAGCTTGAGCAGTAGCATAAAAGATAAGAATATATACTCCAAAACCACATAGACTATAAAGGATATCCTTTGTCTTAAACTTAACCAGGCCAATCGATGCGACTGTGGCTTTTTTCCATCTTAAGAACAGCAAAACTATGCCGACTGATTGAATTTCAATAATTAATACGTAGAAGAATTGAGCATATATTGATTTATTGAGCCAATTATTAAACTCTTTGCCATTAGAATGAAGTAAATAATAGTAAGCAAAAAATAATATCACGGCAATAACCTGAGTAACTAAATATATTCCTATAGTTAAGGAAATAGCCCATAGAGGACCCCAGGTTACTTTATTTTTGTCGTTCTTTTCAGCAGCTTGTTTGCTAGAGTCTTTTAACATCTACAATTGTTATTAATACCATCAGAACCATTAATGCCAAAAAGCCAATTCCATTTATAATATCTTCTGTTCTTGGATTAAGTTTCTTACCTAAGAATCTAGATCCTAGCATTAAATATAATCTACCCCCATCAAGAGCTGGTATTGGTAGTATATTCATTATGGCAAGAGTTAAGGATATGATTGCAATAATAAATAATATGAACTGATAGCCTAAAGTTGATCCATTTTTCAGTATAGTAAATATACCGACTGGACCCGTAACCTGTGCTGCAGCCTTGCTTCCCTGTCCTGCGGCAAGCCCAGAAATTAAATTCCAAAGCCCCTGAAAAGTTAAAACTGTAAATTGCTTAATTAATCCAGCCGCGACTATTGGCGCTGACCAAGTAGATTGCTGCAAGACGAATGGCTGAGCTTCTATGCCTACGTAGCCTTTTGGATTATTAGTTTTCTGACTTTGAACAACAACGCTCTTGGTTCTTAGAGTTGTTGTCTTAACAAATGTCGTAGATCCCCGTTTGTATGTTATGGAGACCTTATCTCCAGCATAAAGCTTAGTGATATTATGTAGATCCTGTGACCCATTAAGGCTTCTTTGAGGCCCGTTTATTTTACCAATTGATAGAAGTTGATCGCTTTGCTTAAGGCCAATACTATTTGCTGGTGAATTAGGCTCAATAAAAGTAACAAGAACTTTATTGGCGATAACCTTGGTATCGCTTTGGACAGTAAATTGATTACTTAAAAGCTTAGGCATTCCAACCCATGCAATAATTGTAAGCAAAACAAAAGCGGCCAGTAGATTCATGAGCACACCCGCGACCATAATTTTAGATTTAGCATAAGTCGATGCTGCGCCAAAATCGCCCTCTTTGTCATCGCCATCATGCTCACCTTTTAGCCTCACAAAACCACCAAGTGGCAAAGCATTAATACTAAAAATAAAGCCAGTTTTAGTGATTTTAGACCAAATCTTCGGTGGGAATCCTATGCCAAATTCTAATACCTTCACGCCATTTCTTCTGGCCACCAAAAAATGTCCCAGTTCATGAACGACAACAAGACTGACAAATAAAATTAAGGCTAATATAAATAAGTAAATATTCATTTATTGACCAAAATTACGCTTAATTTTACTATATTTTTTAAGTATCGACTCAAAATTTGCTTCACTAAAATCTGGCCATAGCTTATTAACAAAAAATAGCTCACTATAAGCAGACTCCCATAGCATAAAATTACTAAGTCTATGCTCGCCCGATGTTCGTATAATAAGATCCAGAGGTGGAATTCCAGGCATATCTAAATTCTGACTAATTAGTTCAGGAGTTATGTCTTTAGGATCTACCCCGCTTTCAACAATTCTTTTAGTAGCTTCTACGATTTCCTGTTGTCCACCATAGTCTAGGCACAGAAGTAATGTTCCTTTAGTATTATTTTTTGTGGCTTCTTCTGCATCATGGATAGCCTTGACTAAAGCTTTGCCTATGCGCATTTTCGAGCCAATTACCTTGAGTCTTATTCCCTCTTTACTAATCTCTTTCACTTCATGCTTAAAAATCCAGGAAAATAGTTTCATTAAATTTTTGACTTCTTCATTTCCCCGTTTCCAGTTTTCGCTGGAAAAGACAAAAGCCGATATGTACTGAATATCGTGCTTTTTAGAAATCTTAATAATTTTCTTGAGATTCAAATATCCAGCTCGGTGACCCTCGATTGCAGTTAGATTATTTTTCTTAGCCCATCGTCTGTTGCCATCCAAAATTAAACCTAAATGAACCGGGGGCTTTGAATTATTTTCTGATTTTATCATCTAAATATATTGTAGCAATAATATGTTTTCTTATAAACTAAACCGTGACAATGTCTTCTTCTTTAGACTTAGCTAGCATATCTATTTCAGCCTTAAGACTTGCCATTAATTCATCGACTTTTTTTCCGAATCTTTTTAGATCATCCTCACTCATAGTCTTATCTGATTTCAATTTTTCTGCAGCTTTAAGAGCCTCGTGTCTATTGTTTCTCATGGCAATCATAGTTTCTTCGACTTTTTCATAAAGCTGTTTTACAATCTGCTGTCTTCGTTCTTGATTCAATGCTGGAATCGGAACTCTTACAACTCTGCCGTCGTCAGTCGGATTTAGTCCCAGTGACTGATTATCTCGAATTGCTGCCACAATTGCCTGTAGAGTAGCTGGATCAAACGGAGTGACCTGTATAAGCTGTGCTTCGGGGACACTAATAGTTGCGACTTGAATTATGGGCATCTTAGAACCATAGGCCTCTACTAGAACGCCATCTAACATACTAGAATGAGCCCTGCCCGTTCTTATTTTTTTTAAATCTTCGATGAAATGACTTTTAGCTTTTAAGCTTTTTTCTTCGAAATCTTTAGTTAACTGGTTTTCATCCATATTATTACCCTCAAATTAAATTAGAAAGCACTACTAATATTATAGTTCTTAGTTAGTTACTTCTCCAAGCGCCATTCTTGAAAATCTCTTAACAACAATGTTCTCGCCTAATTTTGCAATATTTTCTTTAATATAAGTTGCTACGTCTTGGTCGGGATTTTTAATATAAGGCTGGTCAAGTAAAATCTTTTCTTGGAAGTATTTCTTAACTTGGCCATCAACAATTTTATCGATCATATCAGCAGGTTTTTTATCTAATTTAGCTTTTTCAACCATCTCAGCCTTAACTGAATCTTTTTCCTCTTTGCTAATATCATCCTGGCTAACAAACTTAGGATCAGATGCTGCTATATGCATAGCTATATTCTTTACTAGTTCAGTAAAAATTTCATTCCTTGCAACAAAATCTGTCTCACAGTTTACTTCTACTAAAACACCGATTCTTGAATCATGAAGATAGCTTCCAATAATCCCGGAGCGAGCTTCTCTCTCAGAGCTTTTTTCAGCTTTTGTTAGACCTTTTTTTCTCATAGCCTGTAAAGCTTTGTCAAAATCACCATTGGTCTCAACTAGGGCCTTCTTAGCATCAGTCATGCCGACGCCTGTTAGTTCTCTTAATCTTTTTATATCTTTAAAATCCATATTCTATTCTTCCTCTTCTATTTCTTCCTTATCTTTTTTTTCACTTTTCTGAGCATTTTTACCTTGTTCAATTGCCATTTTTACGTATTCGCTAATAAGCTGAATTGTTTTGATAGCATCATCGTTTGCTGGAATAGGAAATTGCACTAGGCTTGGATCAGCATTAGTATCAGCTATAGCTATTACAGGAATGTTAATCTTTCGAGCTTCCTTGATAGCATTTGCCTCATGAACCATATCAACAACAAATAAAGCGCCAGGTTTTCCGTGAAGATTCTTTATTCCACCGAAAGTTATGTTCATGTCATCAATTTCTTCTTGGAATCTTTGAACTTCTAGCTTATTAAATTTAGCGGCTAACTGACCGTTATCCATCTTCTCTTCTAGGTCTTGAAGATGCTTTACTCGAGCACTAATAGTTTGCCAGTTTGTGAGTGTTCCACCAAGCCATCGCTCAGTTACATAAGGCATGTTAGTTTCATCGGCAACAGTCTTTAGAACATCTTTAGCTTGTCTTTTTGTGCCGACAAACATTATTTGCCTACCTGACTGAACTGTTTCAGTAATAAAAGCTAATGCAGGATCAAGCTTTTCAACTGTTCGAGTTAAATCAATAATATGATTTCCGTTTTTCTTACTGTGGATGTACTCCGCCATTTTAGGGTGCCACTTGCTAGTGTTGTGTCCAAAATGAGCACCTGCACTTAATAGTTTCTTTATATCGACTTCTACTTTAGCCATAAAATCCTTCTTTCTCGGTCTGAAATTCCATAATGCTCCTACACGGTCACAATTACAGAGGACTTAATTTCCAGACTGTTAATTAATATTGAACATATTATATATTGAAATACTATAATAATCAATAGACTTGACCAGATACCAACAGATGTGTATAATTCAGATCTGATTATGAGAAAAAAATTACACCCAAGCAATTACCGACAAGTTGTCTTTCAAGACATCAATAATGACTTTAGATTTATAACAAGATCTACTGCTGATTCTGATGAGACAGTCAAATGGACAGATGGAAACGAATATCCGTTAGTTAAAATGTATATAAGTAGCGCTTCTCACCCATTCTTCACTGGTGAAGAAAGAATTGTAGATATCGAAGGAAGAGTCGATAAGTTTAAGGCACGTGCTGAAGCTGCTAAAAAAGCTCAAGAGACTCGGAATAAATCTGCTGCTAAAAAAGCTAGTCGCAAAAAACCAAGTACTAAAGAAGCTAAACCAGAACTAAAAGCAGTTAAATAACTAATAAATCAAGGGGTCAAAAATAATTTAGACCTTTTTTTATTACCTGTTAAAGTAGTATCATGAACAATCAAGAAGAAAATTTACGAAAAGAAATCTCTGAAATTGACCTAAAACTTGAGGATAGTTCAATATTCTCATCCAAGGAATATCCCAAAATCGCGAAACGTCGACAAGAAATATCAGACATCTTAGATTTGTTTGATGAGAAAAAATCTAATACTGAAAAACTTAAACAAGCGCATGAAATGCTTAATGGCTCCGATACAGAAATGTCTAGTATGGCAAAAGAAGAAATTGAGGAGCTAAATCTTCAAATGGAATCAATCAATAATTCTCTTAATGATGCCTTAATTCCAAAAGATCCAAATGATTCAAAAAATGTAATTATTGAAATTCGAGCAGCTGCCGGTGGCGATGAAGCTAGTCTATTCGCTGCGGAAGTATATAGGATGTACGTGAGATGGTCTGAGATTCACAACTTCAAAGTTGACCTAATCAATGAAAATCCTAGTGATGCTGGCGGATTTAAGGAAATAATTTTCTCAGTTAATGGTCATGACATTTATAAATCTCTAAAATTCGAAGCAGGAGTTCACAGAGTTCAAAGAATTCCAGTTACTGAAAGTAGTGGCAGAATTCATACATCGACTGTTACGGTTGCGGTACTTCCTGAAGCTGAAGAAACCGAAATTGAGCTAGAACAGAAAGACCTAAGAATTGATTCATATAGAGCTAGTGGTCATGGTGGACAATCAGTAAACACAACAGACTCCGCGGTAAGAATAACCCATGTTCCTACAGGAATAGTAGTCACCTGTCAGGATGAAAAATCTCAAATAAAAAACAAAGATAAAGCTATGGGCGTTCTTCGATCAAGACTTCTATCTATGAAAATAGAAGAAGAACAAAAGAAAATGAGCGAATCTAGACTCAAGCTAATAGGATCAGGAGATCGTTCCGAAAAAATTAGAACCTATAACTTCCCTCAAGACAGAATTACGGACCACAGAATTGGATATTCAAGAAGTAACATTCCAGGTGCTCTCAATGGGGAAATTGATGACATTATAGAACAACTACAGAATTATGAACACGAACTACTCACCAACAATCAATGATTGGCTGAATAAATCAGAGAAAATTCTTAGAGATAGCAACATAAGTTCTTCGAGACTAGATTGTTTAATGCTTCTCGAATTTGTATTACAAAAAACCAGAGTCCATATATTGTCTGAAATGGGATATGAACTTAGTCAAGACGATTTAAAAAAGTTAGACGATTTTCTACTTCTGAGAAAAGATCGCCTTCCAATTGCTTATATTACAGGTTCCGTGAATTTCTTTAGAAGAGATTTTTTTGTGAATCAGGATGTGTTGATTCCTAGACCAGAAACCGAGGAAATAATTAGTCAAACGCTTAAACTAAATCTGAAAAATATTTCCAGGATTGCAGATATCGGCTGCGGTTCGGGATGTATAGGAATAAGCCTAGCTCTTGAATTACCTGACAAAAAAGTCGATTTATATGACTTAGATCAAAAAGCACTAGATGTGGCCAAAATAAACTGCTCAAGATATAATTTAAAATTAAATTTAACTAAGTCCAACCTACTTGCTAAATTGGAAGATAATTATGATTTGATAGTCTGTAATCTTCCCTATGTTCCAATAGACTTCAATGTTTCAAGCGAAGTTAGTTATGAACCAAAGACTGCTGTTTTTTCGGGTAAGGATGGTATGGATTTATATAGAAAGTTTTGGACTCAGGTCAATGAATTAAAATCTAAGCCTGTATATATTATTACTGAAAGTCTAATATTCCAACATGATCTGATGGAGAATATAGCTAAAGAATATTCATACAATATAATTTCTAAAAATGCTCTAATTCAGACTTTTAGCTTAGTGGCATAGAGCCGACAGTAATTGGTACGGATAAGGTTTTACCGTTTCTAATCACCTTAAGAGTTACATTAGTGCCAACACTATAATTGTCAACGAGTGAGGTCAGAGTATTATTCATATTAATCGTGCTGCCGTTAACCTCTGTAATAATATCGCCTTCTTGAAGACCGGCTTTTGCTGCAGGACTACCATCAACTACTCCTGATTGACCGGTAACGGATGAAGGAAGAATATAAGCCCCCTGATCGACGCTAAGATTGTATTTATTTTTTACACTTGCATCAATTGGCACATAAACTACACCAAGATAGGGTCTCTCAAATTTACCCGTATTCTCAATATTTTTAATGATTCCACTAACGTTATTTATTGGAATAGAGAAGCCTATATTCTGAGCTGAAGCGGCTGTTGCAACATTGATACCAATAACCTGCCCACTTAAATTAACCAATGGTCCACCTGAGTTTCCCTCGTTGATTGCTGCATCTGTTTGGAATAACCCATCCAAATTTTCGCTACTCAATCCAGAGCCATCGCTAGCCTGAATACTTCTTCCAAATCCGGATATAATTCCTGAAGTAACCGTATTTTGGAATTGACCAAGTGCATTTCCGATGGCTACAACTGAATCGCCCACCTGGACTTTATTGGAATTGCCGAGATTAGCAGGTACCAATTTTTGACCATTGGTATTATTTATTTTCAAAATAGCAATGTCCAGACTGTCGGTACTATTAGTCCTACCGATAACAGTTACACTATCTAAAACCTTACCGTTCGCTAGGGTAACACTCACATTTGTAGCTCCAGATGGGACAACATGCCTGTTAGTTACTATATATCCAGAACTAGTAAGGATTATTCCAGTGCCAGCAGCTCTTTGGGTAGTTGGCTGGGTTTGAAAGCCAAATATTGAATCGTTGACAGAACTACTGCTTGATTGGGTGACATTAATTGAAACCACGCTTTGACCGACCGTCTGAGCTATGTTCCTAATAACATCGCCTTGTTGAGACACGACCTCTTTTTGAATTGCAGTACCGTTATGGGAAAGTTCAGATCGGGATCCAAACCAGCCTCCAAGGAAACCTAGCCCAAGTGTAATTATAAAAAATAAAATAATACTTAATAAATTGGCTCTTCTCATATTAAGCATGCTTTTATTCTCATGCCTAAGGCCTATACTAGGACCACTCTTATCTAAATCACCCATTGATTTACCCCCTTTTAAGATTTTGTTATTTGATTGCCTAATCTTAAGATTCCAAAAACTAAAATAGATATCACTACTATTACCATTATAATTATAAATTGTCTTTGAAGCAATCTATTAAGCTTATTGGTTTTGTTCAAATAATAAATTGAAGCTACTGCATACCCGACTATCGTTAGAATCAATGTTGGTTGAGCTATTGTTCCATAAAATAATAGCCAATAAGAAAGTATCCATGCCAATGCAGCCCCAAAATATCCCCATGTGTATGACATTAATCGGGCGTAAGGCTCTTCGAAATTATCGAAAAAGTGTCTTGCTGATAGAAAACAAACAAAACCAGTCATAACTGTTAGTTCAAGCCCAGTGGCACTTTCCCAGCTATATATAGCCATAAGACCAAATAATTGCGCGACTAAAGACTGTACCGATACAAGAAAAGATGTTTGAGCAGGTTTAATCACCGTTAACCATATAGCGTAGACCAATGCCCAGAGCAGTTGCCATCCAGGTCCAGAACTGTGAAACATAAATACTATGACCGAAAAACCGACAATAATATCTACAGAGTTTGCCCTGATGTTAGCAGGCCAAAATCTTGGTTTGACTGCAAACATTCTCCATTTACTTAAAACAATTAATGCTACGGCTAATTGAGTAAAGTCTAATCTAACAAAAATAAACACGAATAATGGAAGGAGTATAGTTAAACCAAAATGAAATAGATGAGAAAATCCGGAAATTGGTTTAATTTTTTTAAATAGATTCTTCATTTCTTAATAGAATTATAGCAAAAAAAATACTATTTTTCGCCTTATCCGATTCATATATTTAATTAAAGATTAATTTGCTTGGATTAATCTTATCAGTAGCTATCAAAAAAATTAATAAAATTATAGCCAAAGCTATTATCATGATTATTATATTTTTAATAATCTTCAGTTTACTTCTCTTTTTTTTGGGCTTTTTGTCATGGCTCTTGGTTTGGGAATTATTAAGTAAACTACTTAAATCTGTCGATTCATTAACACTTGTAAAGATTTCTTGTTTAGAATTTTTATGAATTTTTTCTGGAGTAATTTGTGTATTTAAATTCGGCAAGGATGAATGATATCCATTCGGCCTATTAAAATCATCTATCCTCCTATTGGTGCCCCCATTGATTGCTGCGGCACTTTCTTTAGACTGCATTGGTTTAACAGTGTTTCTACCTAGACGATGGGGATTGATTAAAACATCTTGGTTACTGTGCTTGGAATGTGTTTTCTTTTTAAAAATCATATACTTAAATACCATTATACATTTGTTTATTAATAAAAACTCATGCTTTAAAATCTAAAATCATATATAGTTAATCTAGTATATGGACAATAATGAGATAAAAAACGACTTCGAAAAACATTCATTCGCTAATAATCTTCCAACCATCGGGATAATTGCCTTTTCTATATTGACTGCAATTCTATTGATAGTTTTTGTTTTCCAATCTTACCAAGTGGATGGCCCTAGCATGGAAACAACCCTAATCAATAATGACAGATTAATTGTGTGGAAATTACCGGTAACTTGGTCTCGGATCACAGGCCACCCATTCGTGCCAAATATTGGCGATATAATAATATTTAATGCTCCTGAACTTGGCAAGCAGCTTGTTAAAAGGGTTATAGCTCTACCCGGCGATAGAGTTACAGTGAACAATGGTATCGTTACGGTTTATGACGATAAACATCCGAAGGGCTTTCATCCAGACACATCACTACCATATGGCAAAACTACGAAAATTCCTTATACAACAAATGAAGGCCAACCTATCAATATTACGCTGGGCGAGAATCAGATATATGTTTGTGGTGATAACAGACCAGTTTCTGAAGACTCAAGAATCATTGGACCAGTTCCACTAAATCAAGTAATTGGAAAATTAGTACTTAGAATACTACCCGTTACAAAAATAGAAATTTATTAGCTAAGCTGTTTTATAATCCTAGCTAAATCATCTTCATTCTTAAAGCCAATTTCTAGCCTTCCACCCTTAGCGGTTCTTTTTATGCTAACTGGTGCATCAATACGCTTACCTAGCTGTTTCGTATATGGGTTTTCGGTCTTAACTCTTTCATGTGCAGTTTTATTGTCAGCTCCAAGCTTCTTATAAGCCACCACCCATCTTTCAGCCTGTCTTACAGACCATCCTTTTTTTATAATAGTATCTAGAAGTTCTTTTTGGGCAGATGGATTAGCATTTAGAGAAAGGATTGATCTTGCATGCCCCTCAGTAATTTTATTGCTGTTTAGGGCATCAATAGCTTCCTTTGGTAGTTGCAATAGTCTTACATTATTTGCAATCGTTCTACCGGACTTACCAAGTCTTTTCCCTATATCATCATAAGTCAGGTCGAAGTTTTGATGTAGTTCATTTACAGATTTAGCCAGCTCAAGTGGCGATAGATTTACTCTCTGAATATTTTCTATTAACGCAATCTCTAATTTTGTATCTTCTTTTTCATCCCTAACAATAACTGGAACGGTTTTAAGCTCAGCTAATTTAGAAGCCCTCCAGCGTCTCTCTCCTGCTATAATCGAGTATTTATCCTTCTCACCCTTAATCGGCGCCACAATCAAAGGTTGGAGCACTCCATGGACCTTTATCGATTCAGCTAACTCGCCTATTGAATCATTATTGAACTCCTTACGTGGCTGATTAATATTTGGAGATACGAGATCGATTGATATTTTCTGAATTCTTTCAGATTCGTCAAGCAAAATACTTTTATCAAAATCAGTAGATAATAGCGTGCCCATTCCTCTACCTAGAGCGTTATGACTATTTAATGCCGACACGATTAATGACCTCCTTAGATAGTTGCTTATATGACCTTGAACCCTTGGACCATTTATCATGATCATATATGGCCTTACCGAAACTTGGCGCTTCAGCAAGTCTTATGTTCCTAGGAATTATTGTATCAAATACCTTATCACCAAAATGATTTTTAATTTCAGATAATACTTGTTCGGATAATGACGTTCTTTTATCGTACATAGTTATAACTACGCCTAATATTTCTAATTTTTTATTAATACCCTGTTTTACTATTTGAACAATATTCAATAGCTGACTAAGTCCTTCGAGTGCGTAATATTCAGCCTGTACAGGGATTAAGACTGAATTTGCGGCAGTAAGTGCGTTAATTGACAATAGACCAAGCGCAGGAGGACAATCAATTAATATGAAATCATGCGTGCAAGAAGCAAGTGATTCTTTAAGTTTATATTCTCGACTTATCATTGAACTTAAATCAATTTCAGCTCCAGCTAAATTGGGATTAGATGGAATAATAAATAAATTAGGAATATACGTTTCCTGTATTACTTCCTCGATAGGAGTTTTGGAAACTAAAATATTGTATGTAGTTTTCTCAAAAGTATTTCCAGATAATCCTAAACCGCTGGTTGCATTTCCTTGTGGATCTGAGTCAACAATAAGAACTTTATAGCCATCTTTTGCAAGCTGAGCACCCAAATTAATAGTCGTAGTTGTTTTACCAACCCCACCTTTTTGATTTACTATGGCTATTACCTGTGTCATTTTTGTTTATAACCCCTATATTCAAAGACAATTATACCACCCTAAATCGGCAATAAACAGGACTTAAGCGGAAATTTTTGTGATCTTTATATTTGAAAGATGTTGTCTGTGGCCATGAACTGTGTGTACACGCTTTTTAGCCTTGTATCTAATAGATGTAACTTTTTTATCTTGAAAATCTGGATTAACTATTTCAGCTGTAACTTTAACGCCTTCAACAATAGGCTGACCAACTTTTACATTATCACCATCAAAATACAAAAGACTGTCGAATGTAAGAGTCTTTGCGTCTGTATTTAATAGCTCAACATTTAAAGTAAGGCCTTCATTGACCAAATACTGTTTACCGCCAGTTACTATTACTGCTTTTTTCATTAATATATTTTACCTTTAATAAATTACTATTGCTCAATTCTACCAGATTATGACCCCTATTGTCAAAGTTCGAATTTAGACTAGGTATTTGCTGATATAAATTTTTACTTCAAGACCTTCAATTTTAACGACTGCTTCATGAGCATCAACTGGCACTTCCCCAATTTCTTCAGCCAAAGTCTCATCTTTTATTATTTTCTCAAAATCATTTGCAGCCTCTAATATTTCGGGGCTATCGCTCTCAATTAGCAAGGAAATTCTATCTTCCACCTCAAGACCTGCCTGCTTTCTCTCATTTTGGATATAGCGTATTAGTTCTCTCACTATTCCTTCTTGTCTTAGTTCTTCAGTTATCTCCATATCAATAACAGCACTTACATCTGTAGATTCAGAATTTACCTTAAGCTTAACTTCCTTAACATTTAACTCCTCTGAAACAATATCCAATAAATCCTTGGAAATATCACTAGAAACATTGAGCACTACAGACTTAAGTGGCTGTCGTACCTTTAAACTATTTCTAGATCTATCAGCCAAACCTTGCGCTATTAGTTGTCTTATCTGGGCCATCTGCATTAAGAGGTCTTCATTTATTTTTCCTGACTTAGGCCAGTCCACTAGATGGACGGATTCATTGCCTGTTAGTTTCCGATAAAGTTCTTCGGATAAAAAAGGTGTAAACGGGGCCAAAATCACTGATAACCGAACTAGGACATAATATAAGGTTGCATATGCATCATTCTTATCGCTATCATCCTCACTTTTCCAGAATCTTCTTCTAGATCTTCTAACATACCAATTTGAGGCATCATCAATAAATTCAAGGACAGGCTTTAGAGCTTTTTGAAGATCATAATTTTGCATATTAGAATCTATTTCATGACTAACTTGATGCAGTCTTGAGACTATCCAAATATCTAAAGGATTAGTGAGATTATCAAGGCTAACTTCATAATCCGGACTAGACTCCCAATCATCTACTGATGCATATAATGTAAAGAAGTCATACATGTTCCATATCATCGATAATTTTCGACTTACGTCTGCGGTGTCTTTTTCGGTTAGGGAGAAATCTTCCCCGCTAATAACTGGTGACGACAATAGCAAGAACCTTAGAGCATCTGAACTATATTTGTCTATGGTTATGTTCGGATCGGCATAATTACCCAAGGACTTACTTAACTTTCTGCCATCTTCTCCCAGTAGCGTTCCGGTAACTATTACATTCTTAAATGAGTTTGTTCCAAATAAACCAATAGAAATGGCATGCAGATAATAGAACCAAGCCCTAACTTGTCCTACATATTCTGCAATAAAATCTCCTGGGAAATTGTTTTCAAACTTTTCCTTATTTTCGAATGGATAATGGAATTGCGCGAATGGCATTGATCCTGACTCAAACCAGCAATCTAGGACTTTTTCTATTCTCTTGTATTTTATTCCATCAATTTCGAATTCAACATCATCAATCCAAGGCCTGTGATAATCTTCCAACTTA
>CAIMCP010000046.1 GCA_903839515.1 uncultured Candidatus Saccharibacteria bacterium
AGACGCTACTCCAGTTACTGGTTGGGTCTCAGCTAAAAACAGTCCAAGCATTTGTACTAATTTTTATGCCGAAGCGTGCTACAATATCGGGTCACCATATTCTCAATATTTGAATAAAACCGGGAATTATACATCCTATTCATCCTCTACTAATTATAGTACGGGTGATGTAGTATACAGTGATGTAGTAATAAAGAGTGTTCGTTATGTTGGTTATTATGCCTGTATTGCGAGTGGTTGTAAAAATAATATATCCAGTAGCTCTTTTTGGTTAAAAATATGTAGCCCATATTCATTAAAGTATAATTGCTCAAATGATACATTTGGTTATTTATTTGGCTCTGTTGCATCTAATGATACATTGAATAATTCAACGCTAGGCAGCGCAGCAATTTATAACAACTATTTATTTATAACGTCTTCATATGGCACGAATGACTATTCTGTTTTAGTTAACAGTGATGGCACGTTGTCTAGTACTGCCAGTAATACTCTTGTCAATCAGAATTCAGCGTCATCGAATGACTATATGGGCAGAACAACATATAACGGGTATACATATTCAATAGGAGGAATATTACCCACTAGAAATCAAATTGCATATGCTCCTCTAAATAATAATGGAACATACGGCACATGGAAAACTCAATTCACGAATTATATATATGGTCTAAATAAAGCCACAGTTTTTGGATACAATGGCTATATGTATATTGTAGGTGGAAATGCAAATAGCCGTTCTCAATATTGTTCGTCTGGAAGTTGTAGTTTGGTTCAGGTTGCTCCTATTTTTTCAGATGGAAGTCTTGGGGACTTCCAATCGGCAGGGACTCTTCCAAGTAATTCGTCATATAATAATCTATTTGCTTCAGTATATAATGGCAATTTATATGTTCCTGGTACGACTAATATATTTTATTCAGGACTTACATCGATAAACCATAATGCTGTCTATTCATATATGCTAGATAGTTTATCTAGCGTTACACCTTACGGGGTAACAGTCTCAGGAGGTAGTTTAAGCCCTACTGGATTGTACGTCGGTAAGAGTGACGACATGGTTACAATTAGATCTGAAGATGGTAATTGTTTGGGCGCTGCTAGTAATATTATGCCAAGCTTAGGCAGCTATTTCGGATATAGCATACCCAGTACTAATAACACTTGTAGTAACAAATCAACAGCAAGATATCATTTAATTAGCGCTAATATTAACGATACGAACTTATTTGTTTTTCCTGGTTCTTCGGGTGCCTATAATCCATCAACAATAACTGGATTTACTTTGTATTATCATCCTAATTCTGGATCGAGGCTTCATGGTGGTTCTGATGGAGCTTCTGGATCAGCCTTACCATATACACCTGGAGTCCAAAACCTTCAGGTATTAGATACGCCCAGATAGTTAATAAAATTCATATCTAAAATGGTATTATTGATTTAGTGGGTCGTATCGAACAATACAAATTAAATTAATATGAATATACTCTTAATAATAAACACTGTACTTTTAATATCTATTCTAATAGTTATTTTGTCTAGGAATAGTGATAAAAAAATGGATAACTCGACTAGTTATAAAAATAGTCAATTAGTTATGGATAGCAGTGGCTTAATTGATGGTCGCATCATAGAGCTCGCAAAATCTGGGTTTATTCAATATGACATAAATGTGCCAGAGTTTATATTAAATGAACTACAGCTAATCTCAGACGGTCATGACGCACATAAAAGAGAGCGGGGTCGCTTTGGTCTTGATGTTATTGCTGAGCTACAAAAAATACCAATAGTTAAAGTAAATATTGATCGTTCAGCATTCGATTCAATTAAAGCCACTGACGATAAATTAATTGCACTTACTAAAAAACTTTCTGGAACTCTATATACTACTGACTTTAATTTAGGAAAAGTTGCAGAAGTAGAGAAGGTCAAAGTTCTAAACATTAATGAGCTTGCTCATCATCTTAGGCCAATTTCCCTGCCTGGCGAAAAGATAGTTGTTAAGATTATCCAAAAGGGAAGTGGACATTCACAGGGTGTTGGCTATTTAGATGACGGCACTATGATAGTTGTTGATGGAGCTTCTAAGCTTATCGGTAAAAAAGTTGAAGTTCTTGTAGATAGAATGCATCAGACAGTTTCTGGAAAAATGGTTTTTGGTAAAAAAGTATAAAAGTATAAAACTAATCTTAGCTATTAATTCGTGCCTTGATTTCCATTACCGCCGCCAGGTTTAATGATTGGTTTTGTTGGGGGAGTAGTAGTGTCAGGAGTGGTAGTCGTCGTTGGTGCTGGAGTTCCTCCTGTAACTGTGACTGGATTGTTACTGGCCTGGGTAGTACTGTCGTATAAGACACTATCAATCACTTGAACGCTAAGATTTATCTGTTGACCAGTATAGGTAGCTGTAGGTGTCCAATTGAGTGTTAGATTACAAGTTGGTCCATTATTACAATCTGATCCGCTATTAATTGGGTAACTAACGACAGTCGTACCATTGACAATTAGATTAATTGTTCCAGGATACTGTGGGTATTGGTTATCGTTTAAGGGATGAGTACCTTGATTAACACTAATATTTATATTACAGCCTGTAGTTATATCACAGCTAGCAGGTACGCTGAAGGCATTAACAATAGGCTTACCATCTCCACAATTATGAACCGTATCGACAGAGCCAGATGAAGATGAGTTATTCGAGTGGTTACCAATAGGCCAGAAAATGTCTGCTGAAAAAGCGTTTGGATTGGAAGCATTTGTATTTTGTTTTGCTAGGTCTGGAGTACAGCTTGTTGCAGTACCACCAGAAACTTTATCGGTTGTCTGATTTGTGCTGGAGGCTTTCGCATTGCCGACGTACCAGGAAGGGAATAAGTCTGTACTAGGTCCTGGTTCTTGAGATCCGATTCCTACATGTGTAGTTTGAACAAATGCAGGTAGAGTTTTAATGCCTGATGGTTGAGCCCAACTAACTGGCTTCATGTTGAGGTTATCGGTAGCTGCTTCAATCCAATTTCTAGTCAAAGGTTCAGTCATATATTCCATACCACCTGAATTGAGGGGTCTATTGTCTGTGTGATAGCCTACCCATGATACAACTGCTAACTGAGTGTTCCAGGCCGTCATAAGGCCGTCATATGAGTTATTAGTAGTACCAGTTTTGACTGCAATGTCCCAACCGTTATATTTTTGGAATTTATATCCACCACGAGCTAGACTTGTACAATTTGTTGCTGTGCATGAGCCTGGCAAATAACTAGCTTTTGGATCACTCAACATGTTGTTAACTATATAAGCTGCATCAGGTCTGACAACTTGTTTCGGTTTTGGTTGAGTCCACTGATATACAGTCTTATTGTTTGAGTCGGATATTTTTAATATATATGTATTTGGAATTACGGCTCCTAGACGAGATAGGGATGCAACACCATTAACGTGCTGATCGAGATGAAGAAAGGCACCATCACCAATAGCTGATGCTCCGTAGCATTGTGTTGGAATTGTTCTTTCTTGATCGGCGTAACACTGATAGGCATTCTTATAGCCCATTAGTGCATCAGCAGTAGCTATTACCTTATTAGTACCAACTGTAAGCATAGCTTTAACGGCAGGTACGTTTCTTGAGCCTGCAAGAGCATATCTTAAAGCCTCAGCACCAGGGTATTTAAAGTCATAATCTTCCAAACAATTACCTGTTCCTTTGGGCGCAGGGAGAGTTTTATCTGTACAGGGATATCCGGGCAGTGGTTGCTGAATATCGTATATTGCGGATCCTGCTCCTGTATTGGTTGTATTTTCAATCATAGATACGTAATCGTAGGGCTTGAAGCTTGATCCGGGAGCCAATAGTGTTTGTGCGTAATTAATACTACCATGATCAGAGTTAAAGAAGTCTGTACCACCAACTTCCATAATGATTTGCCCAGTTGGTACACTCTCTCCAACCATTGCCTCCTCATCTGCTTTATATTTTGTTATATTAGCTAAGTTTTTTGCTACATCTTTTTCGGCTTCTTCTTGAGCTTTCATGTCAAGTGTTGTAATAATCTTCCATCCACCACGATTGACTGTGGCTGCACCATATTGCTGTTGAAGTTGATTCTTGGCAGCTAATACGAAATAAGGAGCTTTAATACCATTATATTTATTAGTTAGAGGCTGTATTTGAGATAAGACATCTACTTTTTCGGCCGCTTTAGCCTGTGCTGATGTTATGTAGCCCTGGGATGCCATTTGAGACAAAACATAATTTTTTCGTGAGTTAAAAGCATTTTTATCGAAATCAGGACTATAGGGAGAATAATAAGCGGGAGATTTTGGTATGGTCGCAAGTAAGGCTGCCTGGGCTAGGCTTAGATCCTTAGCAGAAGTGTGGAAATAATCTTGTGAGGCAGCTTGAACCCCATATTCTATGCCTCCATAAGGAGCGACGTTTAGATAGCCAGTCAAAATATCGCTTTTGGAATACTCTCTCTCAAGATCTACTGCTAAAATAATTTCTTTTACTTTTCTTGAAATTGTTCGATTATCTGTCCAGTTTTCGTTTAATTTAACCAGCTGTTGGGTAATCGTAGATCCACCCTGTAAGCCACCGCCACGTTTCGTCAAATCATTAACACCGGCTCTTACAATTCCTCTTATGTCAAAGGCACCTTCATGATAAAAGCTTTTATCTTCAATTGCTACTGTAGCATTCTTCATGTAGGGGCTAATCTGTTTCGAGGTAACTGGAATTCTTTTCACAGCATTATAATCCTGAAAAAGTAATATTGAACCTGTTCGATCATAATAACTAATGCTGCCACCTATATTTGTACCAGTTATGTCTTTTAGATTAGGAAGATCTTTTCTAAAGTAAGCAAACATACCAATACCGAATATAAAGCCTACAACTATCATGATTCCGATAATTTTGAGACCCATAATAAGACCTTTTTTAGAGAACCAATAGTGATAAATTCTCTTTGGTTGAAGGTGGAATAATATACGTTTGAATTTACTGTTTGGTAGACCACTCATATAAACAGCTTTATTTCGGGCCTTACTATCTTTTCTGGTTTTCCACCTATTACCAATACCTTGGTTTAATTTAATAGGCCTACCAGCTTTAGTAACGTAAACATTCTTTTTCTGTCTAGAACGACTACTTTGATTTTTACTATTTCCCACGATAATTCTCGATTGCGATTTTAATCATAATTAATAATATTATAGCAAATTTTTTTTTACAAAATGCTTAAATTGATAATTCTTTTATTTCAATTTATTTAATCAAACTAATTTATAAGATATAATAAGGTTTATGAAATTTACTGAAGAATTAATTTGGCGCGGTTTTGTTAATCAAACAACCATTAAAGATATAAGTGTTCTAGATGGAGAGCCCATTACTTTTTACTTAGGTGTTGATCCTAGTGGTCCAGGTATGACTGTTGGGCATCTATCAATAGCTATGATGATTCGTCATTTTATTAAAGCTGGCCATAAACCAATACTACTTGTTGGCGGGGCAACTGGATTAATTGGTGATCCAGATGGTAAGTCTCAGGAAAGAGAACTAAATACGGAAGAAGAAATACAGAAAAATGTCAATATTATTAGCTCTCAGTATGCAAAAATTTTTAATGGTCAAAAATTTGTATTGGTTAATAACTATGATTGGTTCAAGGACTTAGGCTATTTAGACTTCCTTAGAACTATTGGTAAGCATGTACCCATGAGACAGATGCTAGGAAGAGACTTTGTTCAAAAACGACTGAGTGAGGATGGATCTGGAATTAGTTACGCCGAGTTTAGCTATTCACTAATTCAAGGATATGATTTTCTTCATTTATATAGAGACTTTGGAGCAAGTCTTCAAGTTTGTGGTGCAGATCAATGGGGTAATTGTATAGCTGGAGTAGATTTAATTAGACGAGTTGAGGGTGCAGAAGCTCATGTCTATTCAGCCCCTTTAATCATCAACAAAGCTACTGGAGTTAAATTTGGAAAAACTGAAGCAGGTGCAATTTGGTTAGATCCTAAGCTTACTAGTCCCTTCGATTTCTATCAATTCTGGTTTAACTCTGATGATGAATCGGCTAAAGACTATTTAAAAATCTATACATTAATAGAGAAAGATGAATACGATTCATTAATTAAAGATTTTGATGACGATCGATCATCCAGATTGGCTCAAAAAACCCTAGCTTATGAAGTGACAAAAATAGTTCATGGTCAAAAAATTGCCAATGCAGTGGTCGCAGCCAATGATATATTATTTGGCAAAAAACTATTTTCTTCACTCAATCAGTCTGAAATTGATGAAATATCTAAGATTTTACCAAACTTTAAAGTTCAGTCTAATTTTGCATCAACCTTAGTTGAAGCCGGTCTAGCTTCTTCTAATTCTCAGGCTATGAGTTTTGTTAAACAGGGTGCTATTAGAATCAACGGTGAAAAAATTAGTGACACTAACTATGAAATTAATTCTAAGGTTAATTTAATCCAAAGAGGAAAGAATCAATTTTCAATGGTTGTCAAAAAATAAATAACTGATAATATATATACCTAGTAATGACAAAAGAACACAAAAAAGCTGATCAATATAACGACCCTAGCCATAACTACCAAAAGTACTGGCTTGGTCGTGACTATGAACATCAAGCTGAAGTTATGGCGATTGCAAAACTACTAAAAGCTAAGCATTTTGATCATGCCATTGATATTGGTGGAGGCTATGGCCGACTCAGTGTAGAACTCGAAAAATATGCCGATAAAGTTACCCTTGCTGAACCATCTCAGCAACAATTAGATATTGATAAAGACTTTCTATCGGAACATCATGTCATAGATAAAAAACTCATTCAAGCCGACGATATTAAATATAAGGATAGTTCTATAGACTTGGTCACAATGATACGAGTTATGCATCATCTACCAGATCCTTCTAGTGAATTTAATGAAATATCTCGAATCCTAACAGATGATGGTCTTGCAATAATTGAAGTAGCTAATTATATGCATTTTCGTAATCGAGTTAAGCATATTGTGAGGGCCCAGAAAATGCCAGTCGAACCAGTAGATATAAGGTCAAAGAAAAACCAGAAAAAAAATGAAATAGCTTTTGTAAATCATAATCCTAAAACTGTCACTAGGCAGCTGGCACATGCTGGACTCAAGGTTGAAAGAGTCTTATCTGTTTCTAATCTTAGAAGTACTAAGATTAAGCAAACTGTACCTATGGGACTTATGCTCGCAGTAGAGGGAATTTTACAGCCTACTCTATCTAAGACTTTCTTCGGTCCAAGTATTTTCTTTTTAGTTTCTAAGGCTAATTAAATTAGCCTATACTGAGGATTAGTTATGCTAAAAAATCCTATTTCTTCGATTAAAGGTGTGGGAGACGAGATTAATAAGAAATTATCTATTCTTGGTATATCTAATATTGCTGATCTTATTAATTACTTTCCAAAACGATATGAAGACTACTCCATAATTTCTTCAATTTCAGATTTAAGACCTGGTGTCGTTAGTCTGAGGGGTAAGATCGTCCAGGCTAAGGGCAGGTATGTGAGAAGAGGTTTACATATAACAGAAGCCATTATGAGTGATAATAGCGGTAGTGTCCGGATTGTTTGGTTTAATCAGCCATACCGGGCAAACTCCTTGAAACCAAACCAAGAATACTATCTATCTGGCAATTACGAATTGTCTAATAGTCGATTTAGTATTATGAATCCTAGCTGTGAACTTGTTAGTGAGTTTCCTGCTAATACCGCCCGTATTCTGCCAGTATATAAGTTAACAAAAGGCATAACCTCAAACCAAATCAGAAAACTTATTAAACAGGTTATTGGACTAATTCGTTCACTTGAGGAGACTTTACCAAAAGAGCTTATCGATAATGAAAAATTAATAAGCTATTCTCAAGCTATTGAGTATATCCATTTTCCAAATAAGACAAGTGACATAGGTCTTGCCGAAAAAAGACTTGGTTTCGAAGAGGTCTTTGAGCTTAGCCTGGCTTCATTGTTAAACAAGAAAGAAATAGATTTACTTAATTCATTCAAGATTGACTTCAAACAAGATCTAGCTAAAAAATTCGTAGATAATCTTCCGTTTGATCTGACAAGTGCTCAAAGAAAAGTTGTCTGGCAGATATACCAGGATTTAAATCAAGAAAAACCAATGAACCGCATGGTTGAAGGTGACGTTGGTTCTGGTAAAACGGTTGTTGCGACTATGGCTTCACTTATGGCTATTAG
>CAIMCP010000047.1 GCA_903839515.1 uncultured Candidatus Saccharibacteria bacterium
CAGGCAAAATCGCCCAAGTAGCTATCTACTCAGCTAAAGTCACTCAAGCTAACATCCTAGCTTCAATCTCTCAGGGTCTTTCAGGCTCAGAAACATCTCTCATCTCTGCCTACTCATTCAACAATACTATCAATGACCTTAACACTACAAATGCTAACAACCTTACAGCTAATAATGGTGCAGTAGCTACAGCGTCAGATACACCATTTACTCAGACTAATGGACTTACAGGATATACAGTTGGTACAACTAACTTTGGAATAGTTACATCTTCTAGTTTCTCCACGAACACAACCTTAACTGTACAAGTAGCTGAGGGTGATACGCTTCCAACTACAGGAGGAATAAGTGCTGTTTCATATAGTACACAGAAAGTACCTTTTGCTTTTCCAGCACAGAGAGGTAAGTGGCAAATTGAAAGTATTTCTCGAGTGTCTACTGTCCAGGTTACTCCCAGTAACGGAACAATTTATAATCCTGGTAACTGGCAAATATTTGCTCCCCTTGGTGAGTGGATTCTCTACAGACAGGTCAATACAGACTTAAGTAGAGGTTCGAGTGGTGCAGTAAGCTTCATACAAAATATTAGCTTATCGCCATCATCGGCAAGCTCGGCAAATATAATTCCTGCCATGACCACCTACGATTATGTATCTAATGCAAGTGCGAGTGGTTTTCAAAATATTGTCAAAGAATTTAATCAATGCAAATTAAGCGTAGCTACCGCCGCCCCTTATTACGTCATTGTTTCTACCGACCAAACTAGTGTAAATGAAATAGGCTACCGTTCAGACCTCGCTCAAAGCGATATTACCCTAGAATGCGCATACCTCTAGGAATTAAATAATATGACAAAACAAGAAACTGAAAGACTCGCAATAGTGGAAACAAACCAAAATAACATGTCAAACGATATACAGGAAATGAAAAACGACATCAAAGAGATTAAAGAACTCTTAACTAAAGCTGATGATAGATATATATCTAAGCACTTCAGCAAATGGGTAGTTGGAGTCAGCATCAGTATTGGAACACTAATAGCTTTCATCTGGACTGCTTTAAGGAAATAATATGTCTAAAAATATACAGTCAATGCTATTTTCTAAAACATCAATAGCAGTACATAGTATATGGTTTTTTATCTGGCTAGTATTTCAGTTAAACATTAATTTGCTGACTTTAATAGTTTCTCTTGAAGCTATATACATCACTCTTTTTATAGGACTTGAACAACGCAATTTACATCAGGTTATGAAATCTCATAAACCTGCTATAACAAAGCTTGTTCGAGATATTAACAAGGTTATTAAAAGTAATAAGTAAGGAGTTATGTATGCAATATCAAGACTTTAAGAATGAGTGGACTGGCAAGCGAGTAGATTACGACCATGTATATGGTTTCCAATGTGTCGATCTAATACTTGAGTATGTTAAAGAATGTTATGGATTGGCATCTGGCGTATGGGGCAATGCAATAGACTACTGGAATCACACTTCAGCACCATTACTAACTAAGTTCGACTTAGTCCAAGGTTCACAAACTCAGCAAGGTGACATTGTTGTACTTAATGGACTAGCCGGAAATCCTTATGGACATATAGGTATCGCAGATCACCAAGATGGTTCAGGTATCTGGTTATTAGAACAGAACGCTACAGGTTCAGGTGATGGACTAGGAAGAAGCGCTATAGGCGTCTACAGAGCAATTCCAACTAATCGAGTAGCAGGAATCTTACGACCTAAGTCAGCACCAACACCTCCACCAGCCCCAGCACCAGCAAGAGCGCAAGTAACTCTTCCCGGTAATGTACAGACTTGGAGATTATACCGAGTAGGTTCAGGACTTCGACCAAATACCTCAGACCAAATAGCAACCTTAGCACCACACCAATTCGGTGGACTTACTTACAAGATAGAAGCTTGGGTAGGTGACTATGCTGTAGTTATTCAAACACAGATGTTTGGCCGAGGAACAATTTGGGTCAAGGGTACAGAAGCAATAATTAATTAAAGGAGATAGAGATGCCGAAGGTAAGTAAAAGAATATTAGCAATTATGGACCCAGAAGAAAAAACTGAATCTATGAAAGAACGCAGAGCAGAAAAGAAAAACCCAGCAATGGAAGCAAAAGAAAAAAAACCAATACAAAAGAAGAAATCTAATTTAATTAAAAAAATTATTAAAGCTAACAAGTAGGTGGATAAGTTATGATTGATGACCCTAAATTGCAAGAACTTGCACAATTTACACCAGAAGGAAAACTTACTCCTGGTTATGGCGATGGATACTTATTTTATGTTGGTCGTGATGATGTACATGGCATCTTATTGCATTTAATTAAAAACGAGACACTTGGATTCAAATTAAATATGTTTGGTTATGATGATGATGAATTAAATCAAGCCATATTAGATTTATTTAAGATTCCAAGTATTCATGTTCAAATTAGTTTAGATAAATCACAAGCTGGAGGTGTTCATGAACGCAAGATTATTGAAGCAGACCAACAACAAGATTCCAGCGATTTCGCCAACTCGTTTACAGTATTACAATCGGCAACTCATCAAATCTCGCACACAAAAGGCGGTATATGCGCTGCTCAAGGTTTATATTTTGAAGGAAGCACAAATTGGTCAAGCAGTGGAGAAGGAACAGGAATCTCACTCAAATCAGATGTAGCCAATCCAAAAGGATTTAAGGCTCAAAACAATACTCTATTCGTTTCTACTAATAAAACTAATCTATTAAGGTTTAATACCGAATTAGATGTAGAACATTTAGTTGGAAAAAATAATAAATAAAG
>CAIMCP010000048.1 GCA_903839515.1 uncultured Candidatus Saccharibacteria bacterium
ATATAATCACTGAAATATAAAAACTAGGGTGGCTGGGTATTGAAAGAATGTAATATCTAGCAGATAAAAACCAAACAAGACTAATTAAAGCCACTATAACCGAGATTATCCATTTAGTTTTAATGCTCATGATTATAAAGTAGGGGAAAGCATAAATTAGTCGTCAAGTTGAGATTTCAATTCTTCAGGCATCAAATTAAGTAATACGTTTGAAATTACTTTTTCACTCCAGGGATGCGGAAGACCCTTGCTAGCTAAATCATGTTCTCTAGCGAGTATGGTCATAGCAGTTATGTAAATAGTTTTCCAAGTTTCTGCATTGGTAGGGTCGACGCCTTGAGCTTTAAGTTCTTTCATGAGTTCTTTGGATGCACCCTCAACATTTTTATCTGCAGGACCAAACTCTTGTCGACGAGCTTTAAGTTCATCAATTAATTCTTGGTTCATTATTAAATTTTTTTCAGCTGATTTTTGACGCTTTTCTCCAAGATCATATCTTTTAGCGGCGTTCTCCCCAACCTCATCAGCCTTCCTGTCAAATGCATTAGACATATCTTTCCAGGCATCGGCAGCATTAGAATCGTCTGAAGTTTTAAAGTTTGCTCTACTTTCAGCAGCTCTTGTACGATATGGGTGTTCTTTTATTGCAATAGCATGCGCCTTATCTATGTCATCTATATATTTATCTGAGTTATTATAGGCGGTATTATTGGGTTCAACGGAAGAAACAATATCAACACCATCGGCCTCAGCATCTACTTTTGCTTGCTCAATATATCCAGGCAAATGATCATCTAAATGTTTTTTCGATGCTTCTAAGTTATCATCATAGGCTATCTGAGCTGAAGCTATACTTTGATTAAGGTCGGCAGTTGGTAGGTCTGGATTACGGTATAGGTCTCTAGCCTTATCAAACACAGCGTAAGATAATTCCTGAGCAGCATTTTTATGTTCAGATCTTAAACGAATTGCTTCTTCATTTTGTTCTGGAGTTAAACCCTTAGAGTTATTTACTTCCATGTTATTTCCTTTGTTTTAGAATCTCAACGATATTATACCATAATGCCCGTTCTATGTTTTTATCTTGTAATTACTAGTATCTAAACTTACTATTAGTTTATAGACTAAGTATAGGAGATGAATTATGAGCTACGCTGGGTCATATGGAGAAGTCAATGCAAAACTTAATTTGAATGGTCAATCTCCGGTTATAAAAATGAACGGGGGTGTCGTAGTTCATTTAATTGCTAAAGGTAATTCAACCGATGAAAGATTTGGACTTTTTAAGTGGGATATGCCAGGTAATGCTGGTGGGCCTGCTCCACATTTTCACAAAACTTTCTCAGAGTCATTCTATATATTATCTGGGCATGTCGATGTTTGGGATGGTAATAATTGGACAAAAACCTCAGCTGGAGATTTCATGTTTGTTAAAGAGGGTGGTATACATGCATTTAAAAATGACTCAGGTGAACCGGCCTCAATGCTAATACTATTTGCTCCGGGACCTCCGAGAGAAAAATTCTTCGTAGAAATGGCTGAGATAAGTAAATCAGGCAAGAAACTCACTCCAGAAGAATGGACAAGTTTTTATGCTCGACATGACCAATTCATGGTTTGATACATTATCATATATGTTTGCCATTTAAATATGCGTCTATTAAATTAAAAAGAAGAGATTATGTCTAAAGAATTCGTCAACAAATACCTAATTAAAGAAACTATAGATGAAATATTCGAAAATATTCCTTATCAAAGTCCCATCCTTTTAAGAGGTCATACAATGTTTTCAGCGGAGACAAGGTTTGCAGATGCCAAAGATCCAGATACTGAATTTAATTGGATTCTAGGAGACACTATAAAAACTTTTAGGAATCAGAACCAAGATGATAAGAAACTTTATACCCAAGAAAGAGAAATTTATTTGCAAAGAGGACATAAAGATTCTCAGCTAATTTACGAAATGAATTATAGCGAATCAAAAATTTCTATAGCTGGTCTTGCAATACACAGCTATATGGGTGATCTGCTGGAAGAGTTTAGAGCGGGTCTAGAGATAGTTAGAAATTACAAAGATTGACAAATATACTTTACTTTGGTAAAGTATTGTCATGAATGAAGCTTCGAACAGTATATGGAAGGAAACCGCCCCTCAGCAATTAGCTGAGGTTATTTGTCGAATCGGTGATAAAAATAATTTAGAAAACTTTCTGTCTGATGTAATGACTAATAAGGAAATTATAGAAATAAGTTCTCGACTTGAAGCTGCCCGGTTACTTAGCGATGGAGTTAAATATACCGATATAATTAGGCAAACAAAATTAAGCAGCCGTACTGTTGCTCGAATTAGTCAGTGGATTAAAAACGGATATGGTGGTTATCTCCTAGCTATAGATATAATCAATAAGCATCATATACATATTCAGCCAGATAGTGCCGATTAATTAGATATTAAAAAATAAAAGAATTGTCAGCAC
>CAIMCP010000049.1 GCA_903839515.1 uncultured Candidatus Saccharibacteria bacterium
CTCTTCACTCCAACCGAGTTGCTCAGCGATAGCCTCATCGTTAAGACTTTCAAGGTTAGCTCTAACTCTGTCTAATGCTTCCATAGGGTCAGTGATGTTGTGGACTGCAAAATAACGTCGAATGCTTGGAGTAAATGTATTGAGCCAGTCTTGAATTTCTGCATCATCTAGACCAGATTTTCTGAAGTGTTCTTCAATTATCTTGCCACTAAACCATTCTTTTACAAAATTAGGGCCCCAGTTTGAAATAAGTTTAGATAAATCTTCCTTTTCTCTTTTTGTTGGTTTAGTTGGGTCTTCTACAAACGCAGGTAGGGACTCAATTACGGCCGCTGCTGTTTCAATAACCAGACTTTGCATTCCAACTAAGTGAGCTAGTCTTTCATTCGATATTTCATCAAGATGTCCAGCAAGTAGGAATGGTTGTTCATTTCTGTAGAGTGCTAGTTCCCAGTTTTTTATAGCACCAGTTGTAATTTCTGTAACTATTTCCTGTATTTCAGGATTTAAGAAAGAGAAGATCGCTGCTCCATTAGCTCCTTCAGGAGATCTACTGAGTTTTTCGTGATTTGAAAGTATTGCTTCAACAATCTTAGGAATTTCATCAAAATGACTATCTACTATTTCACCTTTTCTACCACCTTTTTGAGTATGAGCTCTCCATAAACCAGATAACCCTATATCTTGTTCATCTGGCTGTGGTTCATAAGGTAGCTCTCCTTGAAACAGTGCTTCATACGCTACTTCTCTGTTTTCGACTAGATTAGGAGGGCTTGGAGCAGCTCTTTGACCAGTATCCTCTTGAGCGAGCCGATGCAGAATTGGATGGAGAGAAGGATGAGTATCAGGTGTATCTAATATTTCCTGATAAGTAGTTTCAGTATCTGGATTAGTATTTGATGGTTTTATATAATCTTCAGTCATATTTATTACTTCTGCTAGCAAATAAATTATACCATAAGGTCTTTATCAGAATATCTCTTAAGTACAGAAATAAGAGAGACAGGGCCCGGTCTTTGGTAACAGCTGGGGATTTCCAGGATACAGACTAGTGCTGCGGTAATCTAAAAATTATATGCAAATATATCTATTATTATAGGCTTTATATGCCTGGCTGGGGATGAGGGATTCGAACCTTCCATAGTATTACCATCCGGTCTTTCGGACTCGCTTTATACTAGCTTACTATCCACTCCTGTCGAAATCAGTATTAGCGAGCCATAGTAGACATTATTACAATTAAAATTATTTTTGACGTTATGACGTCATAAAGGTACAATGTATGTATGAAAGTAAGTAATGAAAAGACGACAATATACCTTGATCCTAAAATCAAGAAAAGTGTTCAATACTATGCACTGCGTGATGACCGCAGCCTATCTGCCCTTATTAACGAAAGGCTAGTTGAGTATCTTGAAGATATGGCAGATATTACTGCCCTACAAGACGCTCGTAATAGTAAGGACGAATTTGTAATGTTTGAAAAATTCGTTGAGGATTTGGGATTAAACGTTGATGAAATACGAAGTAAAGCTCAAGTCGAGCGTCAAAAAACAATTAAGAAATCTCGATAAAAAGCAGGCCGAGAGAATCTTGGTAAAGATCTATTTGCTTGGCGATGATCCATATCCCAGAGGCGTTGACAACCTAACAGGGCAAAAGGCATATAGGATACGTATTGGCGATTACAGAGTGATCTATGATATTCACAACAAACAACTTCTTGTACAAGTTATCCGGGTTGGGCATCGATAAGAAATATATAGAAAGTAAGCGAAGCTGTAGTAGAGGGCAAATAGGATTCGAACCTAATTACAGAGTTAGCAAATTTTACAGAGTTTATAAGTTATTATGAGGTATATAGGTCTACCCCTGTTGTGATGCATCTGGCTGGGAATGAGGGATTCTAACTTACATAAAATGTTCTATAAGTTACAAAAAGGATTGACTAAACGTACATCATCAAGGTACAATAAATATGTAACAAATATTAGTACTAAAGGAGCTTAATATGAGTACGAATACTATAGATGCATCGGCCATGCGCAAGAACTTATCTGACGTATTGGATGCCGTACGAGGTAATAAGAACCTGATACTTGTCAAGCGGCACGGTAAGGTTGAATCTGCTCTTATTGATATAGATACTTTAGAAGATTTGCTTGCTGTACAAAATCCTGAATACGTAGAGAGTATTGCGGCGGCACGAAAAAGCAAAGAGTTATATACTCCTGAAGAGGTCTTTGGTGATGTTTGGGGTGAAATATAAGTGCGATGAAGTTTGAGCTTAAGATTGAAAGCAGAGCTAGAAATGATATCCAATCTTTAGATAGTGTAGTGCAAAAAAGAGTTGCAAAGAAGTTAAAATTTTATTTAGATCAAGATGATCCAATACAATATGCAAAAAAACTCGTTGATTCAAAAGACGGTAACTACCGATGGAGAATAGGAAACTTTAGAGCTGTATTCGATATTGATGGAAATGTTATAAAATTACTCCGTATTCAACATCGCAAGGACGTTTATAAATAGTACTTGGCTGAGAGTCTAGGTCTGATTTTTATCTAGTCTTATGTTCCTTGATCAGCTGAACGTCTTCTAAATCTTTTTGGCGAACATTTTCATCCTGAAGCCAGCTTTCTTTAACACTAAGAAGGAAATCTAGGGTTATATAATGAACGTCATTAATAATGACAGATTCTTTTAGTAGATCAGTTAAATTATAATCCTTTCCAAGCACACTCCATGATTTACCAATTTCAAATATACTGTCTGTAAGAATTTGGCGACCATGCTTAGTTTCAACATTAAATTTGCCAGATGTTCTCAAGTTTTCATACGTAGAACTCGAAACAACGACATCAATATCGTTACTAGGCCTTATATTTAAAGCGTTCATAATGCCAGAGCCGATGACAATAGAGTTATCAGTAAGTAGATTTAAGCCGGCTAGTTTTGATTTAATATTTATCGGCATATATGACTCATTATATAGTAGTATTTACAAATCGTGGCTGGGAATGAGGGATTCGAACCCCCGATCCTGGGACCAGAACCCAGTGCCTTACCGCTTGGCCAATTCCCAATAACAGATGATATTATACCGAAAATAAGTTAATTAGTATATTCTCTAGTATTTATTGTTATTTTTTCCATTTAGAAGTTGCTTTTATTTTAGATGTATCGACCCTATCTGAATATTTTTCTGCGATGTCTTTTACTTCTTCAAGTAAGCCTTTAGATAGTGTCGTCGGCATTAGTCCAAGCTTAAGGAATTGTTTGTTTTCAACTACAAGTTCATTTGATTCTGCTTCAAGTCTTGGATTTTCCTGAAAATCCAATTTAGCCCCAGTCATTTTAGATAATAGTTTAGCTAGGTCAATTATTCTGTGGCTTTCGGTAACCTGATTGAATATAACAGGTCTTTTTGCATCTTTTTTCGGAGGATTATTGATCGCAATCTCTATACACTTAACTGAATCTCTTATATGAATAAAGGCTCTTGTTTGTCCTCCAGTTCCATGGACTGTTAATGGGTATCCAATTGCAGCCTGCATGATAAATCTATTTAATACTGTGCCGTAATCACCATCATAGTCAAAACGATTAATAAGTTTTTCATCCATTGCTGTTTGCTTGGTCTGAGTTCCCCAGACTATACCTTGATGAAGATCAGTTATTCTAATGTCATCATTCTTGGCATAGAAAGCAAACATCAGCTGATCAAGAGTTTTTGTCATATGATAAACGGAGCCTGCATTAGCTGGATGAAGAATTTCTCTAGTTATTTCTCCGTCTGGTGTATCTATCTTCACATTTAGATATCCTTCAGGAATCGGGGCGGTTCCTGTCCAGCCATACCCATAGACACCCATTGTACCAAGATGAACAACATGTGGATCAGTGCCAGAATCGACAATAGCCGATAATAAGTTATGGGTTGCATTCACGTTATTATCTACTGTAAATCTTTTAGTTTTTGAAGACTTCATAGAATAGGGAGCTGAACGTTGTTCTGCGAAATGAACTATTACATCTGGTTTAGAGCTCTTTAGTAGATCAACCAGCTCATCGTATTGTTTTGAAAGATCTAGCTTAATAAAATCTATCTTTTTGTCTTTACCGGCGACCTTTTCCCATGTGTCTAATCTGACTTTTAGTGATTGTATCGGAGTAAGTGATTCAACTCCAAGTTCTTTGTCAGTTTTTCGCCTTATAAAGTTATCGACAATCGTAACCTTATGTCCTTGATCGGCAAGATGAAGGGATGTTGGCCATCCGCAAAAACCATCTCCACCTAGTACTAAAATTTTAGACATTTATTTCTCCCTTTACGATATCCTAAATTTAATCATTTAAAGTTAAATCTAGCAATTAATACTTAAGACTTGCTGATTTTAATTTTATATATTGACAATTTCTTTTTGAAGCATAAGCTATTAGTAGGGAGTGTGAGGCTTCCTCAAAAAAAATCAGATCCGAGCAGAAAGCTCGGGTCTTTTTTAATTTAACTGATATAATGTACTTATGAATATAGCGGTATTTTTTCTTGGGGGTATTTGTTTTTGTTTAATTGGCTATATTTTACTTAAGTCAAAAAACAGTAATGATTCTGGTGCTTCGATGATGCTTAAGAAAGATTTGGATAGTTTAAGCGAGAACGTTCTTAAACTAAAAGATGGCCTTGAAGGTCAACTTACAGATCGTTTCGATAAGAACCATGAGCTTATGAGAAACTCAATTCAAAAACAATTCTCTGAGAGTTCTAAATTAATTGCTGACGTAACCGAAAGATTGACCCGACTTGATGAAACCAATAAACGAGTGGTAGGAGTTGCTGACGAACTAAAGACTTTGCAAAATGTATTACAGAATCCAAAACAAAGAGGCGTACTCGGGGAATACTATCTATCCTCGGTACTTGAAAATGTATTGCCTCCCGGTGGCTTTAAGCTCCAGTATAAGTTTAAGGATGGAGATATTGTCGATGCCGTAGTAATCCTAGATAAGGGTAAACTTTTGCCAGTGGATAGCAAATTTAGCCTGGAGAACTATAATCGTTTCATAGAAGAAAAAGATAAAGATTCAAAGAATGCTCACAGCGCTTCTTTCCGAGCAGATCTTAAGAAAAGAATCGACGAAACAGCCAAGTATATTAGACCTAGCGAGGGAACAATGGATTATGCATTTATGTTTATTCCGAGCGAAGCAATCTACTACGATCTTTTAATAAATAAGATTGGTACAGCTGGAAGTAATGCTAGTGATTTAATAGAATATGCATTTCGCAAAAAGAATGTCATCATAGTCAGTCCAACTACATTCATGGCTTATCTTCAGACGGTACTACAGGGTCTTCGGGGGCTTGAGATAGAAGAACAGGCTAAAGAGATACAGGAACGAGTCGGAACTCTGGGACGTCATCTTGTGTCTTATGAATCTTTCATGCAAAGTCTTGGTAATAGTCTTAAAACTACCGTCAATCATTACAATAAGGCTCATCATGAGCTTGGAAAAATAGACAAGGACGTGGTTAAGATTAGTGGTGGCGAAAAAGTAATAGATCCACTTTTCCTAGATAAACCGACGCTAGAAGAAGACTAACTGTTTAAAAGATCGATAATGAGAGCAGCCGTCCACGAAAAGTCATGAATGCCCAGTGGGTTTCCATCGATTGGATTAAAGTATTCAGAGAATCCACCTTGTTCAACTAAATCAATTGTTGTCTTTGTGAGCACATCGGCATGTTCTTGGAATCCATAATTTTTAAGCCCTTCAATTATCATCCAGTTCATATTTATCCAGGTCGGTCCCTGCCAATATGAAAGCGGGTTAAACCACTCAGAATTAACAGGCATTGTTGGTATTGGGAATGGAGTAGAAAATTTACTATGATCTTCAATTGTTTTAACTAGATGCTCAGCTCTTTCCTTGTTAATTGCACCGCTATAAAGTGGCATTAATGAAGAAATTGAAGAAATCTTTAAAAGATCATGGGTCTCGAATTGTCTTGAGTAATACTCGCTAGTTTTTTCATCCCATAATTTATCTAGGGATTTTATGCTTAGATCCATAGATTCTACAAGCTTAGCGGGTATTTTTTCATTTATTGTTTTGGCAATCTTACTTAGATAATCGTTTGCCTTTATTAATATGCAATTGAATGTTAAGTCCTCAACCGCGAATGAATTATGACCCAATATTTTTTTGGTGCCATAGTGCTTTTTCCTCATTTTCCTTTGCATGCTGTATAAACTCATGGCATCTGAATTAGATAATCTTTCACTTATATGAACAAACTTTGTGTCTAATCTTAGAAAACTGTATAAATAGTCCAGCTTACTTTTTTTAATAAATTGAATCCATTTCGGGGTTAAATTTAGATGCAATTCATTCATCCAAGGAGGGGTATTATCCATTCCCGATTCCCAAGGATGGAGAAGGAGAGCTAGTCCTTCATCGTGTGGATCACGGTCTTCGTAAATCCAATTATGGTAATCTATTAAATTTTTATAAGTAGACTGATACCAAATAATTCTTTCTTTTTTATCTAACTTCTCACCAATTTTAAATATTGCCTCAGCAAGTAGCGGTGGTTGAGTTATTCCACTAGTTAATATGTCATCAGGGGAAAATGGACTAACCTGTGATTGCCACATTCTTTGCAGTTGTAGTTTTTTAGTATTATCTCCAAAGACAATATTGGGCATCATGCCATTTTTCCATTGGCCCCGGAGCAGGTGCATAATTTCTGCTCGGGCTCTGTCTATATCTATGTGTCTTAAGCCGACTGAAATAAAGCAACTATCCCACAGCCATTGATGTGGGTAGAGCAGTTTAGACGGAACAGTATAACTTCCCACCTGATTGTTTTTTAAAATATCGGTGGCTTCGGATATTAAATCATTTTCTGTATTTTTGTTTTTTTCCATTGCTAATTAAATATTATAGCTTAATGGTAATGTTTTTTTATAGTTAAATATTTTTCACCAATTCTTTTACTGATATACTAGTTAAGTTGTTATGGATTATAAATATTCTCAAATTCAAGAAGTCGCTTCTAAATTAAAAGATCCTGAACTTTTAAAGACTAAAGGTAGGGCTATTTTGCGTTCACCAGAACTCAATGGTCTTTTTTCTCATTTAAAAGAAATGGATGCCAATAATCGAGCTGAATTTGGCAAAGAGATTAATAATCTAAAAACTGAACTAACTGAAATTCTAGACAATATGGAGAATGAATCAATTCAACTAGACCCTATTGATGTTACTGCCCCAATAGACAAAAATGTCGCTAGCGATAAGCACCCAAGACTACTTACTAGTTCTCATGGAAGCAAACATCCATTAATGACTGAACTGGATAATATCTTAGACATTTTCTATAGAATGGGTTTTACGGCACTTGAGTCGCGTCAAGTTGATGATGACTTTCATATGTTCGAAAGTCTCAACTTTCCGGAGGATCATCCCGCCAGAGATGACTATGATACTTTCATGACAACAACCGGATTAATAGCACCGGCACATACATCAAGTATGCAAAACCGAGTACTTGTTAGCGGAAAAAAATCATTAGAAGAGGGTAATCCAATTGCCTCAGTGCTTCCAGGAAGAGTTTTTAGAAACGAAGATGTTGATGCTAGACATGGTCATACTTTTTATCAGGTTGAAGGAATATATGTCGACAAAGGTATTAATACTGGCCATCTTATATCTACATTTAAAACATTCCTAGAAGAATACTATAGCCAAGAGATGGAACTTATACTCCAGCCTTTTTATTTTCCATTCACTGAACCTAGTTTCGAGTTTGTTCTGTCTTGTCCTTTCTGTCAGAAAAATGGCTGTAATGTTTGTAGCTATAGTGGATGGATAGAACTCGGAGGATGTGGAATGATACATCCAAATGTACTAAAAATGGCTGGAATTGACTCTGATATTTATACAGGTTTTGCTTGGGGTTTCGGTGTCGATAGATTGGTTATGATGAAACACGGGATCGAAGACATTAGACACTTTATGGCGAGTAAGTTGGAATTTTTGAGGCAATTTTCATGAAAGTAAGTTTAAATTGGATAAAAGATTTTACTGCTGTAGATTTATCTAACGAAGAGCTCATAGGCCGTCTAAGCTCACAGTTAGGTGCCGTTGAGGGAGTAGAATACTTAGGCAATAAATATAGGGATATATTAATTGTAAGGGTGGTTGAATGTACTAAGCACGAAGATGCCGATAAGCTCAATGTTTGTAAGATTGATGATGGCGGTAAAGTGCAAGATATAGAGAGAGATGATAATGGCTTGATTCAGGTTGTTTGTGGAGCGCCTAATGTAAGGGCTGAAATGTTAGCTGTTTGGATTCCACCTAAAGCAACAGTTCCCTCATCCTTCAATAAAGAGCCATTTGTTTTAGAGTCTAGAGAGCTTCGGGGCAAAGTTTCTAACGGCATGTTAGCCAGCCCCAAGGAGCTTGCTTTCTCTGAAAGTCACGAGGGTCTTTTAGATGTAGATATGCGCGTGCAACCTGGCTCATCATTTTCAGATGTTTATAAACTTGA
>CAIMCP010000050.1 GCA_903839515.1 uncultured Candidatus Saccharibacteria bacterium
CAGATGGGTAGTTTGTAGTTTGGGAATTTGGATTGCGGTTGGAATTCTTGGAACTGATAAGATTAGCTATGGATCTAAGCTGTCGACTATATTGATAGCAGGATTTGTTGTGGCATTAGTTAACGTAATTGTTAAGCCACTAGTTATTATATTATCCTTACCGGCAATTTTATTATCACTTGGGCTATTTATGATTATTGTTAATGGGTTGATGATTTTTATCGCTAGTAAGCTATATACTCCTCTTCATGTGACAAATTTTTGGGTTGCTATACTAGCTGGTATGATAATTGGCTTGGTAAACTATCTTGTAACCGCTATAATTGAGGAAAGATGAGTATATTCAATTACATTACGATTGTTTCAATGGTTATAATGACCATTCTTATATTGATACAAACAAGAGGCGCTGGACTTGGCGCTGGACTTGGTGGTGGCGGAGAAGTTAACACTGTTAGACGGGGTACAGATAAATCAATCCATCAATTTACTATACTAATGGCATTCCTTTTCGCTGCATCTCTTATTCTCGGCATAGCTGTCTAATATTTAGGGGCATTAATGAATTCTAAAAAAATTAAGAGGGTATTTAAAAGAAGATATTCCAAACGTTTGATTCAGTTTGAGCAACTTAGTGATCAGACTAGTGATAATTTTGAAAAAAACTTCATAAAAAGACTATCTCGACTTGAAGGTGTTGGACGCTTTACTTCGGTTTGGATTTTAGGAATCGTTGTCCTAATATTTTTAGTAATCCTTCAGACTTTGAATCTTTCTAATTATTTTCAAACATTAAGGCCGGTACCAGGTGGAAATTTTGACGAAGGTATCTTAGGTAGCTTCACTAATGCGAATCCAATATATGCCGAAACAAATGTCGATCATGCTGTATCCAGTTTAGTCTTCGCAGGACTGCTAAAGTACGATTCTAAGAATCAATTGGTTGGTGATTTAGCTTCTGGATACACTGTAGACAGCTCAGGACTAGATTACACATTTGTTTTAAGGCCTAACTTAACCTGGCAAGATGGTAAACCTTTAACCTCGGCAGATGTTGCCTATACCTTTAATCTAGTAAAAAACCCTAATGCCGGTTCGCCACTTTTCGCATCATGGAAGGGAATTAATATAACTACGCCAAATAAGCTGACAGTGGTTTTTACACTACCCAATCCTCTAAGTTCATTTGCCAATTCGCTTACAACAGGAATTCTTCCAAGTCATTTACTTTCTAATGTCAATCCGGAAATTATGAGAACCATAAACTTTAATACGATAAGTGCAGTTGGTGCTGGACCTTTTTCTTTAACAGCGGTCAAGGTTAAGGGAAACACTCCAGGGACTCAACAGGAAATTATAAAACTTACTTCATTTAGTAATTATTGGCAAGGTAAACCTAAGCTAGACAGCTTTATTATTCAGGCTTATGCCAGCCAAAATAATATGATAGATGGCTTTAGACGAGGAAATATTGAAGCTATGTCGGGACTAACAACTGTACCTAGTGGGTTAAGTAAATCATCTATTATATATAGTTATCCATTAACAGCAGCCGAGATGGTATTTTTCAAAACTACTGCAGCTCCACTTTCTGATGTTAATGTTAGACAGGCTTTAGTTCTTGCTACAGACCAGAAAGCCATAGTCAAAAGCTTAAACTATAAAACGGTTGAAGTAGATGAGCCGCTCCTTGTGGGTCAATTAGCTTATGATAAAAAGTATGCTCAGGCTTCTTTCAATCCAGTTAAAGCCTCCGAGCTTCTGACTACCAATGGATGGATTATTGGCTCGGATGGTTATAGGCATAAGAATGGAGTTGCGTTAACAATTAGTCTTACTGCCTCAAATTCTAAAGACACAACTATTAGTGCACTTTTATTGAAGAAACAGTGGCAAGCAGTGGGGGCTAAAGTTAATCTACATCTTTTGAGTGACAGTGATCTTCAGTACGCCCTTAGTTATCATAATTATAGTTCAATTCTTTATGGAATATCTATTGGCGTTGATCCTGATGTGTATGCATATTGGAATAGTACACAGGCAGATCCAAGGTCACCTTTTAGGCTCAATTTATCAGAGTATTCATCGCCCTCTGCAGATAATTCACTAGAGCAGGGAAGAACGAGACTGGATCCTAATCTTAGAACCATTAAGTATCAGCCATTTTTGCAAGCATTCCAAAAAGATGCGCCAGCCATTGGACTTTACCAACCAAGATATCTTTATATCTCCAATCTTCATATCTTTGGACTTGATTCTGATGAGATTAATACAGCTACAGACAGATATAGTAATGTTGTTAATTGGGAAATCAGACAAGATAAATTTACCAATTAAATATATGGGGATATGGCGGAATCGGTAGACGCGCTAGCTTCAGAAGCTAGTAAACTTATGTTTGTGGAGGTTCAAGTCCTCTTATCCCCACCATTACTTTATTAAATATTTACATTTACTATTATCTAGCTTATGCTTTGTCTATGAATAAAATTAAAAACAATGAATCAGGGTTTAGTGTAATAGAACTTACACTGTTGCTAATAATTACTTTAGTTATAGTGGCTATCGGATGGTTGGTTTATGAGAATCAGCACAAGACGATTATTACGCCAATAAAATCCCCATCTAAAAATAATCCAAGTATAAATAGCTCAGACTATTCAATAGGAGTAAAATTCAGTGGAATTATTACTTCTGATGAATGTGCCACTTTTAGAGGTCCGATTGGAGACGTTGGATGTAGCCTAACAGTAGATAATAAAATCATAGATGTTAAACATGGGAATATGGCGACACCAAGACCGTGGGGCCAATTATATAACTTTCCTGACCTTAAAACAGACCCAAGTGGCAGAAGAGTCGATGTTTATGCTCATCAGCTTAGCAAAACAAGCTACACTTTAGATGGTTCTGCTGAATACTATGTTAAGATAACAAACTGAACAATTTAATTTAATTATTTCGTCTTGTATTGCTATTAATTTTTGCAGCAATAATACTGAAACCAGACATAATGCCCATAAGTCCAATCAATTTTAGGTCGTTAGCTACAGGGTTGTTTTGCTGGTCTATTGCACCAACTACTATTCCGGATAATTCCAAAGCAGTTCCTCCTAAAAATGTAATAATTCCAACTTTTGCAGGAATAGATATTTCTTTATTAATTTCATGGAGCATTTCTGAATAAGATTCTTTAGGGCTAGTATCTGCATTATTAATTTCTGACATAAAATCAATTTTAACAGTTTTTTATTTTTAAAACTACTACAGATACGGGTTTTCTTGAGCTGCAATATTTTGGCGTGCAATTTTTGATGATTTTATATCTCTTAGGTAGCCTAATGATGCTAAGGCTCCCAGACCACCGGCAACGGTTTCTGTTAAGATTGCCGATGAGTTTAATGCTTTTGGAGCATTGAACTTTGTATTATTTTCAATAATTCTTTGTCCTGCAAACATTGCAACCGTTATCCATCTAGCTGCTTCTGCTTTTTTACCTATACCGGAAGAATGTATTTCTAGATTATTTTTCTTAGCATAACCACTTGTAGCAGCATTAATAGTTTTTGCAATAGCAAATGAGGCTGCTGTTCTAAGAGGCAAGTAATCATTCTTTACTAAAAACGGTAGAATTAAGGCCGTTTCAACGCTATCTGTAATTGCATCAAAGGCTTCACCTTTAGAACTTTTTGTTTTTGTCTTATCAGCAACATAGCCATCCAATAGATCGGCTACCCTAGAAAGACCTATTTTCGCAAATGCACGATATGGCTTATCTTTTTTTGCATCTCTAAGTCCCGATAGAAATAGAACAGCCCCCGTAGCTGTTACTAAATTTCCAGGTGTAATATAACCGTTAGTTTTTTTGGCTATTTTTTGCCACGAATTTAATTGATTTGGCAATGTTAATTCCCAGTCGGGATATTTTTCTGATCTGTGTAAATTCATTTATAATATAATAACAGATTATCTGCAAACCTACTTGTTTGTAAAACTTGCTAATAAACCTTAGTCAATTCATAATATGATTAAGCTTATTTATGAAAACTGCTAAGAAAAAAAATGTGGGAATTAATATTACCAAAACTGGTATTTCTTTTCGGCTTTGGGCGCCTAATGCCGATAAAGTAACTTTAATAGGTACATTCAATAATTGGTCAGAAGATGAAATGATCAATGAAAAAGATGGCTATTGGCATTATTTTTCCAAAACCGCTTTGCCTGGTCAGGAATATAAATATGTAATCTATAACAAAGACCAGAAGCTCGTACATAATGATCCGAGATCGATACACTTTACAACCTCCCAGGGATCTTCTGTTATAGCTAGCTCTAACTTTGACTGGGAAGGAGATAAATATGTTGCACCTCCAATATCCGAACAAGTAATATATGAACTACATATTGGAACTTTTAACCGAGAAGATCCTGCAATTAACGGCAATTTTTCTAGTGTCATAGATAAGCTAGACTATCTTTCTGAGCTTGGAGTCACGACTATCGAACTCATGCCCATAAGCACCATGATCATGGATCGTGGATGGGGCTATGGTATAGACTATATTTTTGCAGTCGAAAGTCTTTATGGCGGGCACTATAGTTTTAAAAAATTTGTTAAGGAAGCACATTCTCGTGGTATTGGTGTTGTAGTAGATGTAGTCTACAATCATTTTGGCCCCGATTCAGGATTGGATCTTTGGCGTTTTGATGGATGGGGAAATGATGACTATGGGGGTATATATTTCTATAATGACTGGAGGGCTCAAACTCCCTGGGGCAATACCCGACCAGACTATGGTCGTCCAGAAGTTAATCAATACATCTTAGACAATATCCGAATGTTAATGCACGATTGCCATGTTGATGGCCTCAGGGTTGATTCAACAATATATATGAGAAATGTTCAAGGCCACGATAACGATCCTTCAAATGACTTGCCGGATGGCTGGGAAATTTTACAGAAGATTAATAAGGTAGCCAAATCTATTAATCCAAACGCACTTATGATTGGTGAGGACGTGGGCAGTAATGAATATATCACTAAACCAATATCCGACAACGGAACGGGTTTCTCTAGTCAGTGGGAGGTTTATCTGCCTAGTGTATTTAGAGATACTCTAAAGACCGATAAGGCAGACCAAATTAATTTATCTGGGGTGCTAGACATGCTGGGCCGTAGATTAAATAATGATCCTTTCCAGAGAGTCATATATCTAGATTCTCATGACAGTGCGGCAAACGGCTCAAGTTATTTTAGTGAAACAATATCTCCGAATAACTCAGATAGCTTATTTGCTAGAAAACAAGCCCTCATAGCTGCAACTCTACTACTTACATGCCCAGGACTACCTATGGTATTTCAAGGGCAAGAGTTTTTGCAGTCAGGCTCTTTTAGTGACTGGCAGGGGGTTGACTGGAAAAAAAGCGATAAGAACAAGAAGATAGTTGACGCATATAAAAAACTTATTGAGCTTAGAAAGAATGTACTGACTAATTCTAAGGGCCTAACCGGCGCTAACTGTAACGTAATGCACTTTGATGACACTAATAAGGTTATTGGGTACCATAGATGGAGTAATGGCGGTCAGGGGGATGACGTCATGGTAATTGTTAACTTTGGAAATAACTCATTTGTTAACTATTCATTTAATGTGCCAAACGATGGAGTGTGGAATGTGCGATTTTACTCTACGGATAAAAAGTATATTAATGAATCTAAAAATGAGCTAGCTGAATCATATATGGCTGAGCATGGAAATTTGAGTTTATTTTTGCCTGCATCAACAGCTATCGTATTATCTCAATAATAGGGTAGTTACTATTTATTAGAATTATTGTTTTAAGTTAGTCGGTTGATTTTTGGGTTTACTTGGTCTGGAGTAGGATTCTGAGTGTTTGAGAGTTGATTGTTAGGTACTGTAGTCGAACTGGTTTTTTCTAGTTCTGATTTAGAAACAGCTCCTGTAAGGCTACTAAAGAACTCCCCATCTTTAATTAACTTAAAAGCCTTTCTGACCAAGTAATTAACTTCAACATATTCTTGCTTCCATTGATATCTAGAGAAATAAAGAGTACCAATTATGACAAGAATTGCAAGTCCTCCAATAACGTAATATATCAAACTGACTGTACCTCTAGTAACTATTAACTTAAAGTTCTGCGGGAGATAAGCCGAAGTTGTTTTGCTTATCTGACCAATGTCTATTGATTTGCTGGTTGTGGCATTTCCGGATTTAATTGTTAGGTTTAGTGGTCCTGCAAGCTGATTAGTAAAGATAACAAAACCCTTGCTGTCTGTTATTAGGGTTTTATTAAGAGAAGTAACTTTAGCACCTTTTATTGGTAGATTTTTTGTATCTAATATCTGAATAGTTACCGTGAAGCCAATGGTTTTAAATTGCCCATCACTACTTACTGCAGTCAGACCATTAGCCGTTTTTCCGCTTAAAGAATAATGATAAGTGGTGCCTTTTTTAAGATTACTTATTGAGAACTTATGATTAGTGCCGAGTGAGGAATCTGTTAATGTGTTCCCATAACTTGTAGAAGTACCATAATTTATAGTTCCTGACGAAGCAAGATTTGTCTGCCATGATATATCTGCGCTACTACTATTTATATTCTGAACCTCTATATTGGATATAACCAGGGAAGAGGTATTGGTCAGCGTAGGAGTTGTCGTAGTACTCCCCGGTGTACTACTCTTTGTGCCTGGACTTGTAGTCGTAGTCTTGTTTGTTGTGTTTGTTGTGTTATTTGTCGTAGTGGCTACACAATTAGGATAGGTTCCAGTCTTACCCTGACTAGCACAAGTAGGGGTTGGGGTTGGAGTAACACAATTAGGGTAGGTTCCAGTCTTACCTATGCTTGCACATGTTGGATTTGGAACTGCTGTTAGGGTTAAGTTTAATGGAACTGAGGATCCAGCGTTGTAGCTATTAGTGCTACCACTAGCTAGA
>CAIMCP010000051.1 GCA_903839515.1 uncultured Candidatus Saccharibacteria bacterium
GACCTTAGTACAGGTTGCGGTACCTCCAGAAGTCGGACCAACTCCTCCTCCAACAAACGGACCAACTCCTCCTCCAACAAACGGACCAACTCCTCCTCCAACAAACGGACCAACTCCTCCTCCAAGAAATTCTGGATTAGTCGGTAATACTATTGTGCCAACTGTCGGCTCACCTATACCGGCCGTTTTGCCTAATTCCACATCGAGTTCTTTTGTGGGAAATAATACGTTTAATGTTGGAGGTACATCAACTAGGACACCTGTTCCACCAGTTACGTATCGTGACGCACCATTACCTGACGAAGAAGATAAAATATTCAATAATCCAAGGAATAGACAGTTTTTTGATGATATATTAGACAGTAATCAGCAAGAATCAGGCAACAATAATGATAATAATAAGTCAAATCCAACTAATCAAGGGGCTAACAGTCAAGATAATACTACGTCAAATCAAAATGGTGACGTCAATAATCCAAATGCCCAAAGAACACCAGAGGATAATTCCAGAATTTTAGCGGCCGACGATTTAGTAGGGGCTACTCGAGCTGAAATAAATAGACTACAAGCTGAAATAACAACCGAACGAGGGTGGGGAGAAGATGTTTCAGATCTTGAGACGAAGCTTCAGGGCCAAAGAGATATGCTAGCATTCTTAATGGATCGAGACTATTTAGACGAAAGCGGTAATGTAGTATCGGTAAGCAATAATCAGCCGGAAAACAATGAGCAGACTTCTCAGTATGAGGGAGTTCCATTGACGGGCTCTGACGGTCTCATTGATCGATGGGCTCAAGCTGAAAATAATAGCGATACCACAACATCTTCAGACATAGTCGACTATCTTAAAGAAAGAATGAAGAACAAAAACTTATCAGATAATTTGGCTGAAAGATTAGTCGAAAGACTCAGGACTGATATGGAGAGAAGAAAACAAGATCTCCAAAATGGTTAGTTACAAAAATATTTTATAATTCAAACTCATGAATGCTGCCGTTAGGGAACATCCCTACCATTTCATCTTTGAAATATAGATAAAACCATCTAATAACTCCACCATGGGCTACTATTAAAATCTCTTCATCATTAATTTTTTTCAAATCTTCGATAAATTCATAAACTCTTTTTTTAACTTCAAGATATGATTCCCCATTATATTTACTGAAATCATATGAATATGTATTTAACATCTCTGAAGAGTTACCCTGATGAAAGTAATGATCAGTAGAATCCCATGGCTGTCCTGTAAAAATACCAAAATCTACTTCCATAATTCTCTCATCCTTGATGACTGTTAATATGTTATGATCCTTGGCAATTGGTTCAGCTGTTTGTAGTGCTCTGCGAAGAGGAGAACTGTATACTTTAGTGAACTTATAGTTTTTTAATTTAGCCACTAGTTTAATTAAATCTTTTTTACCAGTTTCAGATAGCTCATCATCTAGTCGACTGTTGATTAGCTTTTTTTCATTCAATAATGTAGTTTCGTGTCGAATAACTAATAACTTCATGATTTTTATTATAGGTTAGTCTGTTTAATAAAGCATAGGTTTTTTGGTAATTAATAATAACAATCAACTTTTTGAAACTATTGTTAAAATCTAAAGATTGATTTTTTTATTGATTAATTTTATAATACAGTTTTATGGAATACAAGAATATGTCAGTTCCCCTATCTTACATGAAGGGTTTCGACGACGGTAAAATTGCCTGGGATGTGGAAATACCCGATTACGTCGACGATGAGGCAATTAGTCTTAATTTAACTAGCCTTAGAAATATAAGCCGCTGGGCAGGACTTAAGAGGCTTGAGATTAACTCTGGACACTCAATAAATGAAAGTCAGGCTCTTGCTGAGTATGAAGAATATGAAGACGCTCATTCTAATGTAACTATTTATGAGGATGACGAACAGCAGAATTATGTGTCATCAGAGTACAAATGGGATTATGGTGAGGTAACAATTAATAATACCGAACTTTATGCTAATGTTCTTAGAAAAACCACAGAGGAAGATAGTGTTGCAAATCCTAAATTATGGAGTGATCATCTGAACACTACTATAAAAAACAGTTTGCTAGAAATGTCTAGAGTTCAGCTTACTAGAGGCATATCCACAGCTGGAAAGCTCAATGCTCTTTCGGTAGTAGCAATGGGCGGATTAATCAGTCTAGCAACTGGCTCACCAGATACCTTAATTCCCTCCATACTAGGAGTTTCGATAATAAATCAAAGTACATCAATGATCTACCATCAGGGATATGGTAGCGCACTTAAGGATAGAAGATTGTCTCTTCTTCCCAGCTATCAGATAGATAGACTGCTTGTAGTTAGAGGCATACTCAGGTACAGAGACCTAGTCAAGGTTAATAGTTTCGCTGAGGCTACCAAAGAGTCAATATAAAAACCTTAGCAAAAAATATTAAATCTGGGTTACAATAATATAGATACTAAAAATTAAAAAATGACTAAAAAAAATACAAAACCAAAATTCGAAATTTATAGATACTCTGCCTCAATTAGTAATGCTAGGACAGTAAATAGAGGCTCTAATAAGGTGCCGAAGCCCAAAGGGCGAAAGATACCTTTTGTTAGACATATTTTATTTTTGCTCATACTGGTTTCATTTATTATTTTTTCCTTATACTATATAGTTTCTAAGCAAAATAATTCTAGTCCGGCTACTAATACTTCGAATCAAACAACTGTATTATCTAGCCAGTACTGTTCAGGCAACACAAATTCAAAACTAGTGGTCGTGAGTATAAATAGGAGACGCATGTGGGCGTGTAACAGATCTAATGCTGTTTATTCATCAGTTGTAATAACTGGTAATCAAAATCTTGCATCAGATTTAACCCCAGTCGGTAAATATAAAATCTTCGCGAAAATTGCAAATACAGACCTAATTGGTTCAAATGCTAATACTTCTTGGAATGACCATGTTAATTACTGGATGCCATTTTTGCAAAATCAGTATGGTCAATATGGATTTCATGATGCTACCTGGAGAGTGCCAAATGAATTTGGAAATATATCTCCATATTCTATCAATGCCTCTCACGGTTGTGTTGAGCTTCCACTGGCAACTTCGTCTTGGTTATATTCATGGGTAAGAGATGGCACTGATGTCTCTATAGTAAATTGATTTCTGTAAACATAAGCTTATTGCTATAATTTCTAAATATGAACAATGGATTCAAAACTCCCGAACCTACACAGCAGTCTCAGCAGAAAGTTGAGCCTGCTGACGATAGCTTTTTAGATAAGCCAAAAACTAACACTGCTATAGAGATAGATAATATGCTCAGTGATAAATCTGAACAATCTGTAAACTCAAATTTTTTTCTATATATATTAATCTTCGTCATTGTCGCTGGAGTTGTAATGACTTATTTAGTTTTTCAACATAAGCTTGCAGCTACTGACGTTAATGTGTCTACCCTAAGCACAAAGATAGATAAAATCAATAACCCAAACTCATCTAGTAGTGTATCGACAAATATAACTAATTTTCTTGTGCCAAACATAGGAATACAGATACTGGTACCTAGTAATTATTCTGATCTGACCACTGCAATAGGTCCTAGCTCAGATTTTTCTGATAATTCAACTCAGGCAGTATTCTTGTCATCAAAAAATATTACAGACAAGGATATTAATTGTAAGGCTAGTTCAGCTGCTATGGGTGGATCACCACTAGGGATAATCGCCAAAATAAACGGAACCTATCCACCTATCGGTACAGTTTCTGCGGGTGTTCTATTGATTCAGACTAAAACATACTACATAGCTTATATGCCACCAGCCACAACTTGCACCACTAATAAAGCAACACTAGAATTAATAAATCAGTATAGATTTAATTTAGTATTTAATTCTTCAACAGTCTCATTGTCTAAATAACTTGTCTTATACATGCATAACCATTTAAACTATTAGTTGATGAAAGATTTTAATCAGAGAATAATACCACTCGAAAAATATAAGCACACCAAGATTATTGCTACTATTGGTCCATCTACTAATTCATATTCTTCGATTGAAGCATTAATTAAAGCAGGAGCCAACGGACTAAGATTAAATTTTTCTCATGGTGATTATGATGAAAGAAAACAACAAATTAAATGGATAAGAGAAGCTTCAGATAATTTAAAAAAGCCAGTGGCTATCATTCAAGATCTCCAGGGGCCTAAGATAAGACTAGGTGATTTCATGGGAGAAATATCCGTAAGTATTGGCGAAGAGCTCAGATTTTCATATATGAGTGATTATGAACAAACCGGTGTAATTCCAACTCAATATGATCTATCGCTAAAAGTTAAACGTGGCGAAAAATTGTATCTTTCCGACGGTAAGATTATCTGTCAAATAACATCAGTTAGTAAAGGAATAGTTTATGCAAAAGCTGGCAATGAAGGGGCTTTAATTAGAAGAAAAAGCATTAATCTTCCTGATACAGATTTTAGTGGTGATGTTATTACACCAAAGGATAAAAGAGATATAGTCTTTGGATCAACTCAGGACATAGATTATGTTGCTCTTAGTTTTGTTCAGTCAGCTGTTGAAATTGAAATGCTCAGAAAGATTCTTAGTAATATTGGCAGTCGATCAAAAATAATTGCAAAGATTGAAACTAAACCAGCTGTTGATAATTTGGATGAAATATTCCATTCCAGTGACGCTGTAATGGTAGCTAGGGGTGATTTGGCGATTGAGGTTCCGTTTGAATCAGTTCCAATAATCCAAAGAAAAATAATCGGAATGGGTCAGGATTATGCTAAACCAACTATTGTTGCCACTCAAATGCTTCACAGTATGACCAATTCTCCAGAGCCTACTAGGGCTGAAGTATCGGATATTGCAACTGCAGTACTTGTAGGCTCAGATGCAGTGATGCTAAGTGATGAAACCGCTAATGGAGAATATCCTTTAGAAGCTGTTAAGGTGATGAAGAGAATCATCTTGTATACCGAACAAAATACTCCACTAAGAGCTGTATTTGAGGATCACAAGAAGGAAACTCGTTCTCATGCTATTTCCGAAGCTATAACCAACTTAGCAACCAACATAAATGCTGTAGCTATAGTTGCCGAAACAAAGTCAGGCGCTACGGCTATTAACATATCTTCACTTAGAAATTCTATTCCACTGATAGCCGTCACTAACGATCCTAAAACTGCTCAGCAACTTGCGATAGTTTTTTCCGTTAAGAGTTTCGTGCGACCAGCTAATCGGCTCACAATAGATAAACTAACTGATTGGTTGAAAGCAAATAAAATACTATCTAAAAATGACATAGTAGTTACAGCTTCCGGTAAGTACGCTGGAGTTGTCGGAACTACTGATACTATTAAGGTTCGCATGATAGAATAATACTAATATGAATGGTGGGCAATGAGTTTTAGTAAGCAAACAATCAAAGATATAAATCTTGAGGGTAAAACTGTTCTTCTTAGGGCAGATTACAATGTTCCGCTTAATGGCACGGGTAAAATAACTGATGACTATAGAATCTTGCAGTCATTACCAACAGTGAAGTATCTACTAAGTAAGAATGTGAAACTAATTATTTGTTCTCACCTGGGAAGGCCAAAAGGTCCTCATGACTTAAAATATAGCCTAAGAAACGTTGCAGACAAATTGAGGAAAGTACTTGAACCTCATCATGTAGCATTCGTGAACGAATGCACAGGACCAGAAGTAGAAAAAGCCGTTAAAAACTTAAAGACAGGCCAAATATTATTACTTGAAAATCTAAGATTTCATCCTGAAGAAGAAGAAAATAACTCTGAATTCGCTAAAAGTTTAGCTAGCCTTGCAGAGATTTTCGTTCAAGATGGATTTGGTGTGGTTCACAGAGCTCACGCCAGTACAGATGCAATAACTAAATTCATACCAAGCGTATCTGGACTATTGCTCGAAAAAGAAGTCGATACCATAACTAATGTTTTAGAGAGTCCAAAACGACCACTTGCCGCAATAATTGGCGGCGCTAAGATATCCGACAAAATACAGTTAATAAATAGATTCATTGAAATAGCGGATTTCGTAGCTATTGGCGGCGCTATGGCGAATACGTTTTTAAAGGCCAGTAATATAGATATTGCTCATTCTGTATATGACAAAGGTGAAATTGGGCTTGCTAAAGATATTATGGAAAAGGCAAGACAAAAATCCAAGGAAAGCTCCTTTTCGTTTTTTATTCCAAAAGATGCTGTTGTTTCTAAGAAGATTAATTCGAATAGTCATACTAGAATTGTTGACTGGTCATCACATATTGTTGCAGATATTGAAAGTTATCCGAAGAATCCAGATGCCAAAGATTACAGAATTGAAAAAGACGAGCAGATTTTGGACATAGGACCTTTTTCGGCAGCATTTATCGCTGGAAGCCTACAACTTTCTAAAACTGTTATTTGGAATGGAACTATGGGAGTTACTGAAGTAGAAGGTCTGCATGGCCCAATTGGTCCCTATGCTAGGGGCAGTGAAATATTGGTAGATGGTATTTTGGGGGAATTTGGCAACAGGCCATTTAGTCTTGTTGGTGGTGGTGACACCGTTGGCTATATTGAAAATAGAAATCTTGTAGATTCCTTTGATCATGTATCTACTGGCGGCGGAGCAAGTCTGGAATTGATGGCTGGTAGAAAATTACCTGGAGTTGAGGCATTGCTAGATAAAAAGGAAAAGGCTAGGATTTAAATATGGAAAGAAAAATACTCATAGTTGGAAACTGGAAGATGAATCTTAATGTCTCTCAGGCAAGCATACTGGTCCATAGGCTCGATCAAAGAATAAAATTGCATAGAGGAGTGGAAATGGTGCTAGCTCCTGCTACGCTATGCCTACAGCCCGTCAGCATGGAAATAGATAGACGTAAGTTTAGGCTATCCGCACAAGACGCCTATTATAAGGATGAAGGAGCCTATACAGGAGAGACTAGTTTTACAATGCTCAGAGATATGGTTAGTTACTGTATTATTGGGCATTCAGAAAGAAGACTATACTTTAATGAAACACTGGAAACGGTTAGAGATAAAGTAACTGCAGCGGTTAGAAATGAAATTATACCAATTATTTGTATCGGCGAAACCAAGACTGAGAGAAATGCAGGCGAAACCAAGACGGTTATTCATGATCAGTTAACCACTGCGATTGCCAATCTAACATCGGCAGAAATAGAAGATGTAGTGATTGCATACGAACCAGTCTGGGCAATATCTACTTTTGGTGGAGAAATTGCAAAGCCTAGCGA
>CAIMCP010000052.1 GCA_903839515.1 uncultured Candidatus Saccharibacteria bacterium
ATATGAAGTTTGACAACAACGATAAGGCATTGCTGAGTAGGTTCTTAATAGATGCCAAAGAAAATAAAATTAATGGAATTTCAGAAATGGAAGATTTGTGGGATTTCACTGATTTGGAAACCGAGAATTTAATTAAAAAAATAATATCTATTAACCCAATCGACTATGGCTTTAAGGGCAGTAGGATTAGTCTCGAGCCAGTTCCTGACGATATAGTGCCTATGAAAAGTGAGGCAATCAAAAAGAGCGGAGAGTATGAACTAGATACTAATACCTACTTACCAGAAAATATAAATTTATCTTATGAATCTATGGCCTATGTCTTCAAGCGCCATAATCCAAACAGGCAATTATTGGTAGGATCGGGTTATCGTTCACCAGCTTTTCAGGTTGTAACTTTGATATATATATTAGCCAAGATTTATGATTTTGATCTTGCCGAAACACTAAAGCGTGTTGCACTACCTAATTACTCCCAGCATTGTTCCGTTACAAACACTGCTGTAGATTTTCTGAATATTGATGGTCAGCCTAGTGATGAAGACCCAATTGAATTTAGTAAAAGCGTAGAATATGAGTGGCTTAAGAAAAATGCTGCTAAGTTCAATTTCTATGAATCTTATCCACCAGACAATAATGATGGCATTATGTGGGAGCCATGGCATTGGCAGTTTTTAGAATAGATTTTAAAAATAGTTTGATACAATAGGATAATGTCAGAAATACAAAGTGCACATCCAGAAACACCCCACAAGTCACATAGAGCCGCCTGGCTACGTGCTGCAGTCCTTGGTGCTGATGACGGACTAGTTTCTGTTTCAAGCATTATGCTAGGCGTTTCCGCAGCTCATGCTAACAGTTCAATCATATTAACTGCTGGTATAGCAGGATTAGTTGCTGGAGCTATGTCTATGGCAGCTGGTGAGTATATATCAGTCAGCTCTCAAAAGGATTCTGAAAAAGCAGATATACTTCAAGAAAAAAAATCACTTAAGGACAATCCAGACGAAGAGCTAGCTGAACTTACGGAAATTTACATTCAGCGCGGATTAGATAAAAAACTAGCTAAACAAGTTGCAGTTCAGTTGCATGATCACGATGCTCTTGAGGCACATCTAAGAGACGAAATTGGCATTGACCCTGAAGATTTATCCAACCCTGTTCAAGCTTTACTAGCTTCAGCAATTGCATTTTCACTCGGCGCAATAATTCCCATACTAGCTACACTAATCTTTAAGGGATCACATAGTGGAATGGCTATTGTTATTGCAACTCTTATATTCCTTGGAATATCTGGTGCAATTGGTGCGTTTCTTGGCGGTGGCAATAAAATTTGGGCAGCAGCTAGGGTTTTTCTTGGCGGTGGAATTGCAATGGCAGTTACATCATTAATTGGTCACCTTATTGGACGAAGCGTTTAGTCTAGTACGCACTAAAGACTAATTACTCTATCATCTTCAAATTCAATATCGTCATTTTTTAGTGAATTATATTTTTCTGTCTTTCTACTTCTAAGTTCTTGATCCGCTCTTTCTATAAAGGACTCAATTGTGTCACCTGGTTCAATTACGGCAATACCTATACTTAAACCAACATGAAGTTCATCCGGAATGCCTATTTCTTTAGCTATGGCCATGAAGTTATTCTTTATATTTCTCTCTTTACTTTGATTCAATTCATCAATAGTTTGATTATCTATCGGCTTATAATCTTGAAGAACAGCCCAGTATTCATCACCGTCAAAACGGCCAAATAAATCATTGGGTCTCAGTGCATTATCTTCTATATTTGGTGACCTAAATGCAGAAGCAACTGACTGAAGTAATTTATCTCCCTTCTGGTGCCCTAAAGTGTCATTGGTTCTTTTTAATCCGTCAATATCTATCAGCATTAAGGCTATTGATGTTTTGGTAATTAATGCGTTTTCAAAAATGGGTCCAATCTGCTCATTAAATGCTCTTCTATTGGGTAAACCAGTCAGACTATCTGTGTAAGTTTTTTTGTATAGTTCATGTTTTTCAGCAGCTGCTTCGGCTAGTTCTCTACTGTATTCTTTGCGTTCTTTTTGAACTGCTTCACGATTTTCTGGTTCAGGATATGGTCTAAATCTTACGGGGTGCTTTGGTAGATCTTCGTTCATATTATTAGTATATACTATAGACATGAGCGATACGGTATTCGACAAAATTGTTAGTGGTGAGATACCTAGCTATAAAGTTTGGGAAGATGATCAGCATTTAGCATTCTTAACGCCATTTCCCAATAGCCCAGGAATAACAATCCTAATTCCAAAGAAAAACCCTGGGGATTATCTTTTTAACATGGAAGATGCTGTCTACATTGAATTAATGGAAGCCGCCAAAAAATTGGCGAAAGTCATAGAGCAGGCCCTGGGCGTAAAAAGAGTTGCGCTCGTTGTTGAAGGAACCGGAGTTGCCTATGTGCACATTAAATTAATCCCTTTATTCGGTGAGCTTGCAGATCAAACTGACGTTTGGAGTAAAGACAAGATATTCAACGAGGAATACAGAGGATTTATATCTACAGAAGAAGGGCCAAAAATGGATGACGAAAGATTGATTGAAATAAAAAATAAGATTGTTTCATCAGTCCTATAGTTTGACATAAGTACTTTAGGTAATATACTTAAATAGATACATCGTAGGGAAAAGCTCTACATAGAAAGAAAAATAAATAATGAATGAAGAGAAGCGTATTAGCCTAAATGACCCAGTTTTACTGGCGAGACTTAGGGGAGATTTTTCTCCTAAAACATATAACAAAAGAGAAGTTGAAATAGTTAGACGATCTGTTAGTGAGTTATCTCCGTCGAAGGTTAATATTACCCAGGAAATTAACAACTCGAAAAAATGGAATAAAGTACAAGTAGAGAAAGCCGTTAATGATGAATCAGAAGTTTCAGACTCCTATGGGTTACAACCAGAAACTAATTATTCTAAGGATTATAAAAAACTCGATCAACCAGTAATTAAAGCTAAAGAGAGAATAAAATCTACCAAAAAAAGAAAAACCAAAAAAAGAAAATTATTCCGACTTGATACTGTTTTTGCCGGCTTAGCAGTTTTACTTTTTGTTTCAGGGCTCTATATAGCTTACTGGGGATTAAAGTCCGACTACATATCTAATTTTCAAGCTCAAAAATTAACAGCTGAAGCAAACAATGCGTTTAATCATAAGACTAGTAGTGCAGTTTCAACTGTAAAACCGTCCGCATCTGACATATCCTCATATACTGTAGCTGCCGGCAATCCTAGGACTATCAAAATTTCCAAAATAGGTGTCTATGCTAGGGTTTTGAACGTAGGCACCGACAAGAATGGGGCGCTTAAAGCTCCGGATAATGTCTTTGACGCTGCTTGGTATAATCAGTCGGCTCTTCCTGGACAGCCAGGAGTAACACTGATTGATGGTCATATATCAAGCTGGACAAGTGACGGTGTTTTTCATAATCTTAGCAAGCTAGCATCTGGGGATGTCATTTCAATCGAGAACGGCGGTGGAACTATTTATCGTTATTCGGTCGTCCAAACTAAAATTTATAGCTCTTCAAATGTAGATATGACGGCTGCGATTACTCCAATCGTAACCGGAACACCAGGATTAAATATAATATCCTGTTACGGTAAAGTCACACCTGGAACCAATGAATTTAATCAAAGAATAATTGTATTCGCGAAACTTATTAATTAAATAA
>CAIMCP010000053.1 GCA_903839515.1 uncultured Candidatus Saccharibacteria bacterium
AGCCCAGCCTTCAATGGTGTACCTAATGAAAAAATACGTGAATTGCTTAAAGAAGCTGGATTACCTGAAGATGGTAAGCAACAATTATACGATGGACGAACTGGTGAAGCTTTCCAAGAAACTACAACTGTTGGCTCGATGTATATCATTAAGCTAAACCACATGATTGCAGATAAGATTCACGCTCGATCCACTGGCCCTTATACAATGGTTACTCAACAGCCACTAGGTGGTAAGGCCCAAAATGGTGGTCAGAGATTCGGAGAAATGGAAGTATGGGCTCTAGAAGCTTATGGTGCAGCTAATACTCTTCAGGAAATGTTAACTCTTAAGTCGGATGACGTTTATGGACGAAGTAAGGCTTACGAGTCTATCATTAAGAAGACTGAGATTATTGGGCCTAAGGTACCTGAAAGCTTTAACGTCCTCGTTAAGGAACTTCAAGGACTTGGTCTTAAAGTTGACCTTATGCACTCAGATAAGTTAGTTGATGCTGAAAGTATCCTAGCTCTTAATATTAAAGATGAAAGCGAACATCAATCTGATGTTGAAGTACCTGTAGCTGAAATTCCAACGATTGATGTCACCGAAGATTCGAATGCCGATGAATTCACCGAATTAGATGATTTATCTGAAGAGGTTGATTCAAGCTTAATCGAAGAAATTGCAAGTAATGAAACGGAAGATATAAAAGTAGAAATTGAAGAAGATCAGGAGGCAATTTTATGAGACGCTACTCCCACGGAATAAATATTGCAGATTTTGATGCAGTTAGACTATCTGTAGCCGGTCCAGAAGATATTCTTGACTGGAGCTATGGTGAAGTAACAAAACCAGAAACAATTAACTATAGAACTCAGAAGCCTGAACGGGATGGTTTGTTCTGTGAAAGAATTTTTGGACCGATTAAAGATATCAATCCACATGACACTAAATATAAAGGCGTCAGATCTCGTGAAGCCGCTGTCGATAAGAATGGTGAATTAGTTACCAGAAGTATTGTAAGACGTGAGCGAATGGGCCACATCCAATTAGCTGTACCAGTAGCACATATCTGGTTCTTAAAGGGTACACCATCAGCTATCGGGTTACTCTTAGGAGTAACTGTTAAGAATCTTGAAAGAGTTGCATATTTTGCTTCAAATATTGTTATAGATGTTGATGAAGCAAAGAGAGATCAACTACTTGCAGATAAAGAAGCTGAATATGCAGCCGCTAAAGCAGCTATTAAAATTAGATTCGAAAAAGAAGCTGAAGCTGAAGATGCTAATGTTAAATCTCTTGCCGAAGCTCAGACTAAAGAACTTGAAGAAGTTCAAAAAGATTTTGAAGCTTTCAAGAATCAGATTGATCAGCTGGTTAAATTTGGTCTTCTGAATGAATCAGACTATAGAGACCTACCAGACAGCCTACGAGAAATTGTTAAGGTTGGTATGGGCGGGGCTGCACTTAAAGAATTACTTGATCAAATTAATCTAAAAGATTTAATTAAGGATCTTCAAGAACAGTCAGACAATGCTAAGGGTCAAAACAAGAAAAAAATCATGAAGCGACTTCGTATGATCGAAGGAATGGATAGAGCAGATATTAAACCAAGTTCAACTTGTGTCAGTGTTCTTCCAGTTATTCCTCCGGATCTTCGTCCTATGGTTCAATTAACTGGGGGCCGTTTTGCTACCTCAGATTTAAATGATCTTTATCGTCGTGTTATTAACCGTAATAACCGACTGAAAAAGTTAATTGATCTAAATGCACCCGAAGTAATAAAGCGCAACGAACAAAGAATGCTCCAAGAAGCTGTTGATGCTTTAGTTGACAATAACTCAGCTCGTGGTGGACGTGCAGTTGCTGCAACTGGTCAAAGACGACGACTTAAGAGTCTTAGTGATATGCTAAAGGGCAAGCAAGGCCGATTCCGCCAAAACTTACTTGGTAAGCGTGTAGATTATTCTGGTCGTTCAGTAATTGTTGCTGGTCCAGAATTAAACATGAACCAATGTGGACTTCCAAAGATGATGGCTCTTGAGCTTTTCAAACCATTTGTTATTGGTGAGCTCATAGCCCGCGAACAAGCACACAATATTCGATCTGCAACCCGTATGATTGAAACT
>CAIMCP010000054.1 GCA_903839515.1 uncultured Candidatus Saccharibacteria bacterium
GAAAAAAGTTTCTTACTTCACAGCCCTAACGTAATTAAGATTGAAGTTACTAAAAGAAGTTCAGTTAGAAGAAACTATTTATCTTACATGCGAGAACGAACTGGAAAAGCTGCTAGACTTACAGGTGTTAAGTTTGATAATGATTCAGTTAATGTAATTGACGACAAAGAACCAGTAGAAGAAGTAAAGGCTGAAGAAGCTGAAGCTCCTGCTGAAAACGTTGATACTCCTAAGTCTTAATCTACATATAATTATTACTTGATAAATTTAATTATTAGATGCTATTATCTTTTTATGTTTAAAAATAAAAAGTGGGCAAAATTAGCTGTAATATCATTATATTCAGGCTTATTTTCAATAGGTTTATTGACTCTAGTTTTTATATTACTTCCAAGCCATAATAGAAGTTCCTGTAGTCCTGGTACTTATTGTTTTCCAGGTCTTGGCAGTGCGTTTATAGGCGTAATATTCTCTATCTTTGTTGCAACAGTGTCTGTATTCATGTGTATTATTTTTTCCATTTTAAGTTACCTAAAGAAAGAAAAAGCTTTTAAAGTGATTCTAATTAATATTCTAATTATTGCTCTTATTAGTATATCAATTAGGGCTGGAACGTCTGGTATTTCTAACTATAGATATTGCCATAAACTTACTGCTTGTAGCTATACTTATCCTAACTAATTTATATATATTCGTATAATATATATAAATGGATATAATTGTTGGAATTGATGAGGTGGGCCGAGGATCATGGGCAGGACCTTTACTTGCTGGTGCTGTAATTTTAGATCCTGCAAATCCTGTTGCTGGCCTTACCGATTCAAAATTACTTAGTCCTAAGAAAAGGGCTGTTCTAAGTTCTGAAATTATTCTAAATGCTTTGGCTTATGGTATTGGTTGGGTGTCAGCAGAAGAAGTTGACTCTATGGGTCTAACTTTAGCCGTCGCAACAGCCATGCAGAGGGCTCTGGATGCTATTAAGACTAGTTATGATGAGATTGTCATTGATGGAGACTTTAACTTCCTTATGTCTAATCCTAAGGCCAGGACACTTATTAAGGCAGACCTTACCGTTCCTAGTGTTAGTGCGGCTTCAATTATTGCTAAAGTCGCTCGCGATACCTATATGGCTGAGCAATCTAGAATTTATCCAGGCTATGGATTTGAGAGAAACGTTGGCTATGGAACTCGTGATCATTCTGAAGGTTTAGTTGTCAATGGAGTATGTTCTCTCCATAGACTATCTTTTAAGCCTATAAAGAAATTTATTTAGCTTTTTTGAAGTATTTAATTAGGTCTTGCTTGTCTCTTTTTTGCCAGTCTATATGCCATTCCATGGTTTCGATACCTTGTTTAATAGCTCGATCCAGAGAAGTGTCTTCCTTGTCTTTAAAATATATTTTGTACTCTTTTAGGAATTCTTCTGTGTTAAATGAAGCAGCTGCGTACATAGGCAGACGTGCATAGCTCATGTCTTTTCCAAGATTATCTTTTAGCCACTGCCAATTTTCTTTGACCCATTGCCAGGTACTAGCTTTTGAATATCTGTTAGTAAAGGAATATGCTAGCCAGTAGCCAACGTCTTGAAGTCTAACATTCTCGGAATTTATCATACTCAGGGATCTATTAATCAGTTCTTTATGTTCGAAAGAGCAAAGCGCCATCGCCAGCACAACTTTTTCCTCGCTGGAAATAGTTTTACTGTAGAAACTTAGTAACTTCTCATATTCTTTCTCGCCACCTTTTCTGGCAACTGTTCCAAAAATAATAGATTTCATATTAGGGTGAATATCCTCAGCTTTTTTAGCATCTTTGAATAATTGGTCTATTTTAGCTAAAACATCTGGTTCGTCTGCGCTTGCAGACAGTCCGAGTATTGTTGGTCTTAGCATCTGGTCAAAATAATCTTCGCCTTTTATCTCATCCCAACCAAGTCGTTTGAGTTCTTCGGCCGTAATACGTCTTATAAAAGGCTTAATATTTTTTCGAATTTCATCGTCATCCATGACTTTCTTAATCGATCCAATAATGTCAGCGATAATATCCCAAACAGCAGCATTATTTTCTTTATAAAAGCTCTTAAGTAAGTCCATTAATTGATTTGCTCTATTGAGGCCAGATTTAGTGGCTTCAAGTGAATCACTTAGAATGCCCAATCTATCTAGTGGACTAAGTTCACCAGCCTTAATTAGGCGAGCAAGCTTGATCATATGGTCTTTATCGTAAACTGTCCTATAAAATCCAGTTTGTCCCGTATTGAATTTAATAAAATCCGTAGTGCTAATTTTTAGTGTTTCATCTCGCTTAGTTAAAAGTTTTGGCATATCCTGGCCATCTAGTAGTGGGAGTGGCCATAAGGTATCGCTCTTAACCTTAGGATTTGGATGAATATAGAATCGCTCCTGTTTAAGGTCAATACTACCTTCATTGACTTTAACTTCTAATATGGGAAATCCAGGTTTGCTAGTCCAGGCATGCATAAATTCCTTAACATCGATTTTAGATACTTCTTCTAGAGCTTTCCAAAGATCATCTGTCTCGGCATTCTTATATGAATGTTTTTTAAGATACAGCCTAAGTCCATCTCTGAAAACATCAGCCCCTAGATATTTATTAAGCATGTGGATAATTGAAGCACCCTTGTTATAGCTAATAGTATCGAAAATAGTTCTAATTTCATCGGGATGCTTAATGACTGCTTCGATTGGGTGAGTGTTGTCTAGTGCATCAAGCTTTAATGCTGGCATGGTTTCGTCAACACCAAACTGTGTCCATATTTGCCAGTCAGGGAATAATTCGTTTACTGCTAGGTATTCAATCCAAGAGGCAAAACCTTCATTGAGCCATAGGTCATTCCACCACTTCATAGTTACAAGGTTACCGAACCACTGATGTGCAAGTTCATGTGCGATTACAAGAGCCACGTATTGTTTGGTGAAAAGGCTAGTATTATCTTTATCTACTAAGAGTCCCTGTTCTCGGAAGGTTATACAGCCCCAGTTTTCCATAGCTCCGGCTGCAAAGTCGGGCAGTGCAATAAAATCACATTTTTCTAGAGGATAGGGGATATCGAAGAATTTATTATAGAATTCTAAACAATCTACGGCTGTGTCTAGTGCAAACTGCAGGTGTTTGTCATTCTCTTTTGTAGCATAGGCTCTAATTTCGACGCCGTCACTAGTTTTCTTGGATATATATTCAAGTTCACCTATTACAAAAGCTAATAAGTAGGTAGACATAACTGGGGTGTCATTAAACTGTGTAATTACGGTTTTGCCATTTTTGGATTGTTTTTTAATGGTCGTATTAGATATTACTGCCTGATCTTCAGGAGAAGTAAGGGTTAACTTAAATATTGCCTTGGCTTCTGGCTCGTCAATACAAGGAAAAGCTTCACGCGCATGATGACTTTCAAACTGCGTAGCTATAATGGTTCTTTTGAGGTCGTCTTTGTCTGGGAAGCATGGATAGATTCCATTCATAGGCTTTGTAATATTGCCATAAAAATCCATGGTAATTGTATACTTACCGCCATATATCATCTCTTCACTATGTAGTCTTACTTCTTGGGAAGAATCATGGGTATTTATTCTGGTGACTTCAATTTCATGATCACCTTTTTTATCGTGCTTTAGTATTTTTGCTGATCTAAATTTTAAATCACTCTGATGGAAGGTTAATCTTTTAGAAGGCCTGCCGGTCTTTTTGCCTTCAATAATAACCTGACCACTAAATTCCATAGAACCAGGTTTAATATCTAGATTAAGATCGTATTTTTCAGGGCAAAAATCGGCAAACAGTCTGGTTACTTTACTACTCATTGATATCCATATTAACACGAATTTGCAGATCCGCATCGCTTGATATATAATTAAGTTATGTTCCGGCCACAAGGTCGGTTTTTTTAATTTAATCAAGGAGACAATCATGGAATTAGACATGAAACAATTAGCCCTCGCTATACGTACAATTGCAGAGGAAAAAAATCTTCCAGAAGAAACAGTTCAGAGTGTTGTTGAACAAGCTCTTGCTGCTGCTTATAGAAGAGATTATGGTGATAGAGACCAAGAAGTTAAAATAGCAATGAACCTAAACAATGGTGATGTTGATGCATATATCAGTAAAGAAGTTGTTGAGAAAGTTGAAAACCCAGCTTATGAAATTAGCTTAAGTGATGCTTCAGTCATGCAAAAGAATATTAAAGTAGGCGACCAAATCGAAGTACATGAAAACATCAAGACTTTTGGACGTGTTGCAGCTCAAACAGCTAAGCAAGTAATACTTCAAAGACTTAGAGAGTCTGAAAGAGAAATTATTGTCAGTGAATTTGAAGATAAGATTGGTACTGTTATAAACGGTATTGTTGCCCGAGTTGAGGGAAACATTGTCCGAGTAGACGTTGGACGTGCTCAAGCAATTATGCCTAAGAGTGAACAAATCCAAGGTGAAAGATACTACCCAGGACAAAGACTTAAAGTATTTTTAAAAGATGTTGAACGAGGCTTCCGTGGACCTCAATTAGTAGTATCTCGTGGTAACTCTGAGTTCATAGATTTTCTTTTTAGAAGTGAAGTTCCTGAAATGGAAGGTGGCTCTGTTGAAATAAAAGATATCGCTCGTGAAGCTGGTGTTAGAAGCAAAATAGCAGTACATTCTAAAGTTCCAGGAGTTGATCCAGTTGGAACATTCGTAGGTGGACATGGAACCAGAGTTAATGCCGTCATGGGTGAAATTAGTGACCAAGAAAAGATAGATATTGTTGTTTGGGATGAAGACCCAGTAACATATATAACTAACGCATTAAGTCCTACTAAAGTTGCTAAGGTAGAAATAGATTCAAATTCTAAGAAATGTAAGGTTCTAGTGCCTGAAGATCAGCTATCTATTGCAATTGGTAAGGGTGGTCAGAACGTACGACTAGCTAGTAAACTTACTGGATATGAAATTGACATTGAAGAATTTAAAGATATACAAAAGTCAGATGATATTGAAGTTAAAAGTGAAAATATTACCGACAAGCCAGTTGTTGAAAAGACTCAACTCGGTACTCCAAAACTTAAGAAAAAATCTGACCTTGAAAACTCACTTTTAAGTGCTATTGAAGAGCACGGCGACGAACCAGAAGACAAATAGTAAGAAGTTAATTAATATTTATTAGCACTCTTGACTTGGGAGTGCTAATGGCGTTATTATATTTATATAGTTGAATGTAATGTATATATAAAACGAGGTAAATTATTATGATGCCACAATCACCAGACTTTCAAGAATTCTTAAATCATCTAACTAATAACGCCCTATCAAGCCTTAAGCATGCTGATGCGATAGCTCGTAATTTAGGTAGTGCATATATAGGTACTGAGCATCTACTGCTCGGAGTCCTAGCTCAAAATACTTCGATGGGTTCAAAAATACTTGAAGATGCCGGCATCACACTTGATCGAGCAAAATTGGCACTTAACCTTACTCCTAAAACCTTAGTTATTAACATGGGTGCCAAAGGATTAAGCGAAACTGCAAAGCTAACCTTAAAAAATGCCTATGATGTTGCGCAGGATTATGACCAGGATTTTTGCGGTACTGAACATATCCTATACAGTATATTGACTCAAAAGAACTCTAGGGCAGCAGTTTTACTAAAAGAACTAAATGTAAATATTGATGATCTACTAGTAGATGTTGAGAGCTTCTTAAACAAACATAGTGATGACCTAAATAATAGGTCACGTATTTATGATGGTAATCGTCGTGGGGCTAGAGTACCTAGAAAAACTATTCTAGATTTTTACGGCTCAGATCTTACGGAAAAAGCTAGAAAGAATGAACTCGATCCAGTAGTTGGAAGGGATAATCAGATTAAGCGAATGGTAACAATACTTAATCGCCGAACAAAGAATAACCCAGTCTTAATTGGCGAACCAGGAGTTGGTAAGACTGCCATCGTAGAAGGACTAGCGCAACGAATAATTAGCGAGGATGTGCCAGATTCTTTACTGGATAAAAGAATTATCATGCTTGATCTTGCCGGTATGCTTGCCGGAACAAAATATAGAGGAGAATTTGAAGAGCGACTGAAGAAAGTCATGAAGGAGCTCGAAGACAATAAGAATATTATTATCTTTATCGATGAGCTTCATCTAATTGTTGGTGCCGGTGCGGCAGAAGGCGCTATGGATGCTGGAAATATATTAAAACCAGCTCTAGCGAGGGGGAAGATTCAAGTTATAGGAGCTACAACAACTGTTGAATATACTAAGCATATAGAAAAAGATGCTGCCTTAGAACGTCGTTTCCAGCCAATAATTGTTCCAGAATCTACTGTGCCTGAAACTCTAGCAATATTAAAAGGCCTAAAAAAACATTATGAAGAATTTCACGGAGTTTCTATATCCGATGAGGTGCTTGGAGATACTGTTAATCTAGCTAAAAGATATATTAATGATAGATTCATGCCAGATAAAGCCATAGACCTGCTTGATGAAGCATCGGCCAGTCTTAAAGTAGATAAGGCCCGTACTTCACCCGAGATAAGAAAGTTGCAAAAGGAATTGAAACTTGTTAACTCAAGAATTGATGATGCTGTGGATGGTGAGGACTACGAGAAAGCGGCTCGTGCTAAAACAAGAGCCAGTCAAATAATATCTGAACTTAATGAATTAAAGACAGATGAAAATGGTGCCAAAAAATTAGCACTAAGTAGTGAAGATATTGCTGAAGTGGTTGCTCGTATAACAGGAGTTCCAGTTACTAAGGTTATTAAGGCCGAAGCTAAGTATCTAGTTAATTTAGAAAAAACTATAGGTAAATATCTAAATGGTCAAACTGAGGCAGTTACAGCAGTGTCAAGATCTATTAGAAGGAATCGGTCAGGTATTAGTGACGACAATCGACCAATTGGATCTTTTGTTTTCCTAGGGCCTACTGGAGTCGGTAAAACTGAACTTGCTAGAGTACTTGCTCGTGAATTCTTTGGTTCAGAATCAGCATTAGTAAAAATAGATATGAGTGAATTTCATGAACATCATAACGTCAGTAGACTTGTTGGTGCGCCAGCTGGTTATGTCGGTTATGATGATGGTGGACAGCTTACAGATAAGATAAGGCGCCAGCCATATAGCCTGGTGTTGTTTGATGAAATTGAGAAAGCTCATCCCGATGTCTTTAATATGCTTCTTCAAATTCTGGAAGATGGATATTTGTCTGATTCTAAAGGACGAAAAATAGATTTCACAAATACGATAGTAATAATGACATCTAATATTGGTGCCGCAAAACTACAAAAGGAAGTTAATCTAGGATTTAGAGCCGAGAGTGATTCAGATAAAAAAGATTTAGATAAATTACATACTGAGAATAGCTCCGAAGTCAGGGCTGAACTTAAAAAACTACTTCGACCTGAACTGATTAACCGAATAGATAAAGTAATTGTTTTTAGGGCGCTTACTAAGTCCGACATATTTAAGATTATTGATCTCCAGATTGCAAACCTAGCTTCTAGATTATCTAAAAAAGTTATAGGAATTAAGTTATCTAAATCTGCTAAAGAATATCTACTAGATAAAGGCTATGATGCCCATAATGGTGTAAGACCGCTTAGAAGACTAATCCAGGACACAATCGAAAATGAGGTTGCTGATTTAATTCTTTCTAATAAAATATCTAAAGGACAAATTTTAGAAATCTCTACAAAGAAGGGTAAGCTTGACTATAAGGTAACAAGCGAAACAGCTTAAGATTATTCTAAAGTGATATAATCTTATTAATGAATAGAGCCTTTAAAAGCGCATCAATAGCCTTATTTATTTTCTTAAGTCTGGCTATTCTTTTAGTCTCACAGAGGCGGAATATTTCAGACTGGTATAAATTATCCAACTATAATGCACCATCAAGTATTTCCAGTCTTGCAACCCAGGATACCTTTACTCCATATGCGAAAAAGCTTTTTTATATAAATCAGCCAGTTCTAATTAGTGGTGCTGAATTTAGAAATAAGTGTCCCAACAGCGATCCAACATCGAGTGAAATTCTAGGTTGTTATCATCCGATTATGAATGGTATTTATTTGTATATAGTTAATGAGCCAACTCTTAATGGTGTAGAGCAAGTAACAGCTGCACATGAAATGCTTCATGCTGCATGGGCCAGGCTCGGTAGTGCAGACAAAGAAAAGCTAACTAAAGAACTCAATGATTTTTACAATAATGATTTAACTGACCCAACAGTAAAAAAAGAAATAGCAATTTACCAAAAAACCGAACCTGGCTTTGTGGCCGATGAAATGAACTCAACTTTTTCTACTGAATGCGCTAGCCTAACACCTATTCTAGAGAACTATTACAAGAGTCTTTTTGTTAATAGGCAAGCAGTAGTTAGTTTTTCTAATGGCTACAAGCAAGTATTTAAAAATTACCAAAATCAGATTAAAAGTGACGATGCTCAACTCAACTCTTTAAAAATTACGATTAACAATAATATATCTAATATCACATCGCAGCTTAGTTCTATAAAAGCTCTAAGGGCACAAATGGATAATTTATTATCAAGTGGTTCGATTGATAAATACAATCAAGAAGTTCTTATATATAACCAGCAAATACAAGGCTATAATAGCTTAATCTCACAAACTCAATCTCTAATTTCCCAATATAATTCTCTTGTTGCAACTCGTAATAGTACAGCAGCAATATTTGATAGCCTATCAGAAAAGCTAAATAGCAACCTATCTGCACTACCGACAAAATGATATATTAAGGTATGGCCAAGAAACAAGCTCAAAAATTTGTCTGTCGTCAGTGTGGTGCTGTCTCTTCATCATGGAGTGGTAAGTGTTCCCAATGCAATGAGTGGAATACCATTGAAGAAGTAATCCAAATAGATAATATTAATAGTGCCTATAGAAGTGGCAAAAAACTTGAATCTGATGTTGTCGATAAGCTAATAGCTAAAGATGTCGCCAGACTAAAAAGTACAATACCAGAAATTGATGAAGTACTTGGAGGCGGTCTGGTGTCGGGCAGTGTTAATTTAATTGCTGGTCAACCTGGAGTCGGCAAAAGTACGTTGCTTCTTCAATACGCTTATAGTCTGGCCGAAAATAATAAGGTCCTATATGTAAGTGGAGAGGAATCTTCACATCAAATAGGCCTTCGCGCCAAACGCCTAGGAGTTAATCAAACTAAGCTTCGTCTAGCAACTTCAAATTCGGCTGATGATATTGCGGCTACTATTGTTGAATCTGATTTTGATATCGTTATTGTTGATTCGATTCAAACAATAGCAACCGAGAGTCTTTCATCATCCGGGGGAAGCGTGTCTCAAATTACTGGCTGTACACAACTACTAACAAGCGCAGCTAAGCGAACTTCAACTGCTCTGATTCTTGTCGGTCATGTTACCAAGGAAGGTAACATTGCTGGTCC
>CAIMCP010000055.1 GCA_903839515.1 uncultured Candidatus Saccharibacteria bacterium
CTAGGAGTTAATCAAACTAAGCTTCGTCTAGCAACTTCAAATTCGGCTGATGATATTGCGGCTACTATTGTTGAATCTGACTTTGATATCGTAATTGTTGATTCGATTCAAACAATAGCTACTGAGAGTCTTTCATCTTCTGGTGGAAGCGTATCTCAGATTACTGGCTGTACTCAGCTACTAACAAGCGCAGCTAAGCGAACTTCAACTGCTCTGATTCTTGTCGGTCATGTTACCAAGGAAGGTAACATTGCTGGTCCGAAAGTCTTAGAGCATTTAGTGGATGTCGTCATGCAACTTGAAGGTGAACGATACGGAAGTTTTAAAATCCTCCGAACCACTAAGAATCGTTTCGGATCAACAACAGAAATAGGCATATTCGAGATGAAGGAAGTTGGACTCGTGTCTGTAGATAACCCATCGGCTGCACTACTTGCCGAGCGCCAAAACTCTGATGGTTCAATAGTATTTGCGGCCTTAGAAGGCACAAGGCCCATCCTAGTGGAAATACAGGCGCTAGTAAATAAGTCGAGCTATGGCTACCCCAAAAGAGCTGCCAGTGGCTTTGACCTTAATAGACTTAATTTACTTGTAGCAGTTCTAGAAAAACGGACTAAGCTAAATCTTTCCGATCAGGATATTTACATAAATATAGTGGGAGGGCTTAAAATATCTGAGCCGGCAGCTGACCTTGCAATCTGTATGGCTATCGGCTCAGCATCTCGTGGTTTAAAGTTAAAAAATAATTCAGTTGTCGTTGGGGAAGTTGGGCTTAGTGGAGAAATAAGATCAGTCCCGTATCTAGACAAACGCCTAGCTGAGACGAAGAAGCTTGGTTTTGATTCAATCATCTGTGCCAAACAGACGAGTATTAAAGATGGTATGATTGAATCAGTATCTAGTCTTAAGGACGCTTTAAATCAGTTTTTGAAATCCTAATTATACACTTTAAATTTAGTCTCATTTAGCCTATAATTATGCTTATGCGAGTGAGGGTATTTAAAATCTGGCAGATTGTTAAGTTTTATCTCTTTAAGTCTCTAAAAAAAATACATAAGTCTTTAAAACACACCTCAAAATACATAAGTCACTATACCTCTCCTATTTTCGCTAAAGTGTCTAAGTCTTATAGGCAGTATATCCATCCATATTTATATCCAATCTACAGAAGAACCCTTGGTCCAATCATCAAATTTGTACTTAAATTTATTAGCCATATATATAAAAAGATTAGAAGACTGCTAAAATCTCATAAATTTAAAGCCCATGCTCGTTTCTTTAAGCTTGGTTTTGAGGCAGTTATATTAGTTGCGGTAATTGTAGGAGGCTACAAATACATAACTAGACCTAACTACAATATATCTAGTAGTGCCCAAAAGATTATTGGTACTCCTGACATATCTCTTGCTAGTAAGTTTGTTAGTTATTCAAAGGCGGATAAAAGCTATTATTTAAATAAAAAAGCTATAGGGCAAAAAGCTAAAGCTAATACTATACAAGTTGGTTCCACCTCTCAGGCGACCTATTCATATAAAGCTCCAGTCGATATCTCACGTAGTGAAATGACTTTTTACGATAATACTAATAATCTATCTTTTTCAATTACTCCCTCGTTTAAGACTGCTAACGGTAAATACAAGAATGGTGAATTTATCTACCCTATGAGCAAAGGCCAACAAGCTGTTTACTCAATTAAAGATAATGGAGTAAAAGAAGACATTATTCTAAATAAAAACCTAGGTGATAAAACTAGCCTAGATTTCAAGCTTAATCTTCCAGATACCTTGAGTGCAAAGCTAATGCCCAGTGGCGCTGTAGGCA
>CAIMCP010000056.1 GCA_903839515.1 uncultured Candidatus Saccharibacteria bacterium
TACACCGGAATATATGGATGATAAAATTAAAATAATGAATGACACCCTTGCAAGAACAATAACTCAATATCAAAAATTATACGGTCTTCCTAGTCTTGATAAAGAAGCTATTAATTCATTTAGAACTAAAGATAACAATTTTGATGTTAGAAATGTCCCTATAAACGATGAGTTTCCAACACCTACGGCAGAAGATATAGCATACGCAAAAAAGAACCCAGATTCAGAAAATTTATTTATTAAGCGTTTTGGGAGAAAACCCTAATGGCTGAGACTATTCCTGATTGGGCCAAGGAAACACCAGAGGCACCGGTAATAGATACGCCCAAGACAGAACAAAAAAGTATTCCAGATTGGGCTAAAGACCCATCTTCTGTGCCTACTCCATCAGCGGCGATGATGAAAAATGAACCTATAGAAGAACCAAAAACAAAAAGAACGGGTTTGGGTTTTAATGAATTGGGTGGGGCAGCGGTAACATCTGCAATAGGTGGGGCAGCGTTACCACAAGTATTAAAGTATGGTGGAGCTGCGGCAAAAGCATTAGGTGGAGCATATCCTGGGGCAGCCGCGGTAGGTGGGGCAATGGAACGTATGGCCCCGTTAGTTGGAGGAAATGCACTGTCTAGAGCGGCAGGCGGTTTTGTTAGCGGTGGTCTTGCTGAATCTGGTGGTCAGGCTTATGAAAAAATTAAAGGGTATGGCCCAGGTGCTGAAGTTACTCGATTTGTTGTGGGTGGCCTTCCTGTATCAACTTTGTCTACTTTTGCGTCAGGCAAAGCAGGACAAATAATTAGGTCTATTACTAAAGAAAAAATTGATTTTACTAAAGTTAATCAAGAGTTAATTCGTCAGCGTGAACAGGCTATTGGCACCTTGTCGGGTAAGGGCACCACTCCAGAGGTTACTCAAAGATTATTTGATAGCATTTCTAAAAATGCTAATGATGAGATTGGTTTATTAAATACAAAAACAGCACACATATATTCACAAGCAGAAGCAGAAGCCAATAACATTCAGACTCGTGCTAAACAATTAGCAGAACAAAGAATAAAAGAGGCAACGGCTAAAGGTGAAGATATTACTGCTGCCGCAAGAATAACTGCGTCTGATTTAACTAAAGCATTTGAATTGAAACTTACTCAGTTAAAAGCTAATGCAGAAAAAGAAGCAGAAAAAATATTATTAAGCTCTAAAGATACAGCTCAGAAAATTCGTAACGCTGCCGCAGGTAAAGCCAAGGAAGAGCGTAATCGGATGTATTCAAAAGCATCTGAAATAGAAAAAGAAACTCAGCGTAATGTTGATGATTTTTTACGCAACAATGAAGAAGAAAGACGTAGATTAAGTAGTCTAGCAAAGCGGTCTTCTTCAAGAGCAGAGCGGTCAGGACAGTATTATGAAGAGCGTTTACAAAGAATTGGAACTCCAGTTACCGAAACGGAATTGGGAAAAGCAACAAGAGCCCCTGCCGAAAATCAATTAAAAACATTTAAAAATCAAAGAAACGATTTGCTTAAGAATGAAGAGCAAAACGTATATAAGATGGCCCGTGATAATGAAATTAAAGGGCAAAGATATACTGATACAGAAGCCTACAAAACGGGGCAAAAAGAAATACAGGAATTACTAACAGACCCCAAAACGGAATTAGTTAATTCAACGGTTCCTCAATTAAGAAATCAAATAACTTCTGTTCAAAAAGCTATAGCTGGTTTAGAGCAAACAACCACAAATGCAGCTGGCGAAACAATTAAAGTTATTAAGCCTGGTAGTGCGAAAGCATTAGAGGAGTTACGCCGTTTCTTGAGTGACCGTGCCAATGGATTACCTGCTGAAGGGTTTGACGCAATAGGGCAATCAACGGCTAGACGATTAAGAGATATTGTTGCTCATATTGAAGATGAGTTTATTACTGGCAAAACCTTACCTAGAAAAGCGCAAGTTAAAGAAGGTGAATATCCGTATCAAGAAGGTTTGTTGAAGGATTATTTTTCTAAATACAAAAGCGCATCAGGTCCTATTAATGATTACAAGTCATTATTGGGACAAAAACTTGTTGGCAAAACAGAATGGGATATGTCTCAATTTGCTGAGGATGCTGCCGTATTGGGTGATTCTATATTTAAAACGGCAGGTAGCGTTGATGCTTATACCCAGTTATCTGGGTTGCCTGGTCAAGAGGTTGAGCGTCTTGCTCGTCAATACGTTTCTAATAAACTTGTTAATAAAGGTGAGGATGCCGCGTCTGTATTAAAAGCAAATAACGATTGGTTGTCTACTCCTCAGTTTCGACAATTAAAGCAAGAGTTAATTGATTTATCCGAATCTTCTCAATTAGCAAAAAAAACCACTGGGTTATTGGGAGATGTTAAAGGCAAGGCAATTAAGTCTTTAAAAGAATTATTTCAAACCGGAAAGCCTATTGAAGAAATAGCAAAGACTGGGGCAAAAGAAAGAGCAGGTGTTATATCTGAGGCTAGACCTAAAACAGCGGCAGGTATTGTTGAGGCCAAGAAAGCAGAGGCTGGTGCATTAAAATCCGGTGAAGCACAGAAAAAACAAATATTAAGTCAGGCTCTTGGACAAGAAAGAGATTTAACAAAAAATTTAAGAACACAATTAAAACCTATTGGGACACAGGCTGCACAACAAAAGTCTGCTGTATTGGCCGCGGGTAAAGAAGAAAGCAAGTCAATTATAGACTCTGCTAAACAAGAAGCCATTAAAGCATCTGAAGCATTAAAGCAACAGGCGGTTATCCCAGAAGCGGAATCAAAAGCATTGCAGTCTGCATTAAACGGATTAACCGAAACTCCAAAGACTGCTTTTGAAAAGATTGCTTTTGGTAATGACCCTGTAAAACAATTGCGTATCTTTGCTCCTTATATTAAAAATACTAAGCAGGGAATCACAGATTACGTTAATGCGTTACGTGAAGGTTTAGCCTTACGTGCCAAAGGTAACCCGTCTGAAATGGCAAGAGAATGGCAAACTAGATTAGCCCCTGCCAATGTGGGAGCCGGCCTAATGACGCAAGAACAAGCCAATGAAATATCCATGATGCTAAACACTATCAAACAAATAACCAAAGGCGAAATACAACAATTATCTGCCATGGAACGGTTTTTTGTTAATTCAATTCGTAATAATATTTATCAGGTCCCTGGTCAGGTTTACAGAAGGAGTCAAGAAGATGCCACTGCACAAAGGAAGTAGCAAAGACATTGTAGGAAAGAACATCCGCAAAGAGATTCGGCAGGGAAAGTCTCGAACTCAGGCGGTTGCTATAGCTTTGAATCAGGCCCGTAAATACAAGCGTAAGGCAAAGAGATGA
>CAIMCP010000057.1 GCA_903839515.1 uncultured Candidatus Saccharibacteria bacterium
TCCAATGGCAAGTGGCTGGGCGGTGGAGATGTTAGTTTAGGGGCTCTTATCGGTCTCCAGCTTTCCTCCCCAACTTTTATACCTATAGTGCTGCTTATATCATCTATTGGCGGGCTTTTATTCCTTGTTATTTTAAATAAAATAAAAAAAGTTGGTTTTAAGGCTAAAATACCTTTTGGCCCTTTTTTGATGTTCGGTTGCTTGATAGCAGTATTATTCGGCGATAAAATTATTAATTGGTACCTTGGCTCACTCAATTAAAAACCCATTGTCCTTATGCTATAATTAAATTAATGAAAGTAGCATCGATTTCAGGTGGGTTTACCATCGTCGAAACTCTTATAGTTTTGGCGGTTGTAGGGGTATTGACGATTTCAACGATAACTATGATTAGTGGGCGTGTAGCAATAAATAGACAGAATGATGCACTTTTTCAACTTGAATCAGGGCTAAGATCTTCGTTTAATGATGTTGCGAACGGCAAATATCAGAGTAATAATTATACCTGTGCGCAAGGATCGAACTTGACCGTGGGTTTGAATGGGGGAAAATTCGGTACTGGAGGTGGAAGCGCATCTATAACCTGTGATTATGCAGGTAAACAGTTTACATTTGGGCCTAAATCGTATGCTGTAGATACTTTGATTACGAACGAGGCAACACCACTTTTTTCTGATACGACAACTACAGCACCAGCGGCTGCTACAGTAATTGATTATCCCAATAGTATGGTAAAGACCGTCCCCTCGTCTCCTCAATATGTTTATATGATCAATACTGTTTATCCAAATGCCGCCATGACTTCAGGAGCATTTACTTCTGGACAACAAAATATTGTATTAGCAAATACATTATATCCAAAGAGTACTGGAAGTTCCCCAGCATCGCTAACAAATGGTCTAAGATTATGCTTCACGGACGGTTCTTACTCAAAGGCAAGTATTTTTATAGGTTCTGACGGAACTCTATCCTCATCAACTAACGACTCATCATGTTAAAAATAAATCAAAGAGGAGAGACAATCGTAGAGGTACTTATTTGCATTGCTGTTTTATCTCTTGGTTTTGGGTCTTCATTTCTTTTATCGAATCACGCGACAAAAACAGCGGCCAGCAATGGTTACTATTACCAAGCGCAACTTTATGCTAACCAACAAATAACCCTCCTTCATGCTTATGCAACAGTTAACTCCGATTTTCGTTCTCAATCATCTTGGTTTTCTATGAAACAAGATGGTACTCTATCGGCTTCACCTCAAACAATTTATCCAGTTTCTTCTGACGGTATCAACTATGTTATTAAAATACAAAATACTCTATCCGGCTTAAGTAGGTCATATAATGTTTTTGATATTAATGTATCGTGGCAGACCGGCAGCAGCGGATCAGTTATGGGAAGTCTGGATATTTACTATGGAACATAATAAAAATAAAGGGTTTACAATAGTTGAAACAATGATTGCGGTGGTAATATTTACGTTAATTGCAAGTATCGCAACCTTTGTCACTATACAGCTAAGTCGAAGCTATCAGTACGGTATCTCTAAATCCAAACTTGATACGTCCGCGAGAAATGTTAATTATCTTTTCAATCAGGCAGTTCAATACTCCAACTCAACGGCGTTGATGGGGTCAGCTGTGCAGCCGACGGATACAAGTTTTGGTACATTGAATACCTGGAAAGTATGGTGCGCAGGCACGACGAGATTTTCAGCTCAGATTTCAGGGACGGTTTTATATTATAATGGCTTGTATCGAGATACCGTTAACCCTTTATCATATGAATCAGAAACTGCAGCATGCACGGGAACCCCGCTGTCGAGCTCTAAGGTGCAGCTAATTCCTAATAAGGCATCCATTTCCTTATTTGAGGTTTCGCTTTCGCATACTGGATCTGTCTTTAGGCTTCGAACGGCTTTTGAAATGGGGCAGCTTTCTGATTTCGTAGGAAGCAATGTAACTACATCAATTTCACCAACTCCTGACTCAAACGGGAATAAACTGCCAAAATTGCCAGTATGTCAAACCCAAGCTTTCGGAAGTTTTTCTTATTGTGCAATAGTGTATTATGATAATAGCGTAACCAGTTTTATTAATTAAATATGAAAAATACTATCA
>CAIMCP010000058.1 GCA_903839515.1 uncultured Candidatus Saccharibacteria bacterium
GATGAGGTGGAGTTTACTGCTTCATGTATTACTTCTGAGGTAATTGCTAAACTAGATCTTTTACTAATAGAGTTAGAACCTTACTACACAAAACATAAAAAGTTTATGATTACACGAATCATGACAACCCGACATTACCTACAAGTGCTAAGAAATCTTTGCCAAGTTCATGGTTTCATCTTTTACACCAAAATAGCAGACTCTAAAACATCCTACAGGATTCTGAATACAAACAACCCCGATACAGCATTTTTTCATATCATGCTAAAAAATGCTAAGAAGTATAAGATACCAGAAACTCCATTTATAATTTCCTTCTCTGATTAGATGCCACCGCCCAAGACGATTGATTCCAGCGCCAAAGTAGGAGTTCTAGCATGTATAGATCCCCGCTACACTGCTCGCCTTGAGAAGTTTCTAGTCGACGATAAAGAGTTGCATGGAGATTATGATATGTTTTGCCTTGCTGGGGCCGAACTTGGAGCCATCACACATTTGAAATGGCGCAAAGTATTATTTGAACATATCAAGCTCATGATTGAACTCCATAAAATAGATAGCATCTACTGCTTCTCCCATCTAGACTGCGGGGCTTACAAGGCGTTTCTAAACTTGGAAAAAGATGATGACGCTAATCTACACAGTAAAGAGTTGCGGAAGTTCAAAAAGATGATACTAAAAAATTTCCCTGATATGGCATTCAGGGGCTACCTGATGGACTTGGAAGGAAATATCAAACTAGTAGTTAAGCATTGATTTCTAATTTACGAACTACCGTCTTGGGCTTATTCTTAGAACCTATAGGGCGACCTCTGCGTTTGAGTGTTAGAGGGGGTTGTGTGGTGTCTAATTCAGGCTCTGAAAGAGCAAGGGGGGTTTTATGGATTACCTGCTCCAACATTTTTACTTTTTGCTTCTGGAACTCCAGATCTTCCATCATCTGAACTCTCTCGGCCATGATTCGCAGTGCAAACTTCTCAAAACTTTCTTCCATCTAATCCGGGAGAATAAAAAATTATTCTGGGATAAAATCCCTTTTCTTTCCACAGCCCCAACAATAAGATGGTTTATGTTCAGTAACATCGCCAGGTTTTCCCATAGAGTTATACCGTATACCGTTGATATCATTATCAGCCATAGATATTTTTAGCTCTAACATTCTTAAGTTTAAGACAATTCTTGCATGTATATACGGTGGTAATTTCTTCCCATCTTTGGTATCTTCTTCAAGTTGCTCTCTGATTTCATCATGTGAATGTTGCAACATCTCTTTCTCATGTCTTATTTTCTCAATGCTGCGCAAGTTAGCAAATTTTGAAACAATGCCGGACATTTCTAAATAATATCTATAAATTAAATCGGCGTTTGTAGGCGGCTATATTCGTCTGCAAAGATGTGCTATCCCCCCACAACAAGTGATAAGCCAGGTAACCAGCTTTTGTGAAATCCTGGGTCCTCAAGTCCTTAGCATGTCTTGCTCTGTATCTCTCTCTCTGTTCCTTGTCATGTGTTAGAGTGTAGTCGTCATACCCTGCGGCACCAAACTTAGTAGACTTCGTCCTTCCATCGTGTTCAAAAACAGCCCTGTACTTCTTTAAGTCCCCTGTAAGCTTCTCAACTCGTAGAAGTTTCATCTGATAGTTGAATAGTTTTTTTACTGGCGTATTAAATGTGCTGCATCAATTTTAGCAGCCTTGCCTCCCATGACTGCTGAATATATTCTGGCCATCCCCCACTGTGTAGGATCTTTCACTTGAGGTCTCACGCTCTGAGGATTGGAAAAAAAGGCTCCCTTGCCTTTCTCCAGGATGGTCTTCAGACCGGATAATTTATACTTTGTTAGTCTTGCTATTTCGCTTATAGAGTGGCTTGTATCTGCTGGAAATCCATACTTAACGTTAAATTGTTGTTTGTATGTTTTCACCATCTATTTTATGTGTTTCATTTTTTTTGCATGTCCAATAATTGCTCCAACTTTCATATCATGATCTATACCTTCTAAAAGACGAATCTGAGCCTTGGCCTTTTCTAGAGTTGTGTGCTTAGAATGCAC
>CAIMCP010000059.1 GCA_903839515.1 uncultured Candidatus Saccharibacteria bacterium
ATTTTCTATCTTCTTAGCAATAAATAGTGCAGCGAAGAATAAGGTAAAGACAATAGGTGTTACTAATAAGAAACCAAACTTAAGACCAAAGCCAAGTAGTGAGCCATAGCAGAGAGCTTCTACTGGCATTAACCAGCCTATTCTATAACCATCTTGTTTTTTTGTCATACAATAATTATAGCACTAAGCGCAAGAGGAGTAATTTTCATACTAAGTGAATCTAAATACATTTTTATATCATTTGTTTAATCTTAAAATCAACAATGCCCGCAACTGTAGAATCGAATAACTCATTAACAGCAGGAAAATGGATTCTTTACGCACATATTATCAGTAAGTTATTTACTGGATGCTGAGATTTCATTTAAAACCTCTACAATCCTGTCTTTAGTAAATGGAGTAAATTCTTTTCCTGTAATACCAGCTAAATCAACCCATTCATATTTGTATACTTCTTCAGATGTTTTGAGCTTGTCTTCAAAAGCTAATTCACCTTCTATTTCGGCCGTTATAACAATGAATATAACGTCATTATATCTATTATTATATCTAATTTGGATAGGCTTAATTTTTAATCCCACCTCTTCGTATACTTCTCTGACTGCTGTTGCCTCGATTGTTGTGTCTCCATCTTCCATGCCTCCGCCAGGGACGCCCCAATGTCCAGGGAAATGTTCATCATTTATATCTCGTTGCATTAATAAAACTTTATTTTTGTGCGAGATAATTGCACTAACATTTACTCTCATGATGAATACCTTTCATGCTTAGGAGGTACTTCCTTATTTGTTATTTCTTAGGATATATACTACATTAGTGTTTGATATATTGCTTTATTGTCAGCTATTGATGCTTCTCCGTCAAGATTATTATTTTTGTAGTACCGTGCTTTATATTAATTATTTAGTTGGTCATGAATTAGAATAGCGGTTTTTTTGATAGTATGTTCAGCTATCAATTATTGTGAAATCTTTGTAGGATCAGACTAGTTGATATCTGGGAGATGGTTACTAGTCGAAACTTTTAATGATGAGGATATTGTTGTTTCTGAAGTAAAATACGTGTTAAATATTGCTATTGAATTCTAGGTTATTTTTATGTACAATACAAATGTACATCAGAAAGGATTAACATGACAATACAAACAACTACAATGGCAAGTGCAAGAGCTAACTTTGCTGAATCATTAGATGCTGCTTCAAATGGCGAAGTAGTACTGATTCAAAGGAGAGGTAAACCCGATACAGCGATTGTTGATGCGGAATTACTTGAAGATTTCCTGTCTTCAACTAATCCTAGAATAATATCAAAAATTAAAAGTTCAAGATCTGAAAAATCTATCCCCTATAGTGAGGCTATTTCTGGGCTTCTATGAAATATAATGTCGAATTTAAGCCCAGTGCTTTAAAAGACCTAAAGAAACTACCTATTAATATTCAAAAAAGAATCGCAAAGAAATTAGATTATATTTTAAATCAGAATGAACCCCTCGATTATGCCGTTCCATTAATTGGTAATAGTATTGCAGGAGATTACAGATTTAGAATAGGAGACTACAGAGTGGTTTTTGATCTAGTAAAAAATAAACTAATAATTATATTAATTGAGCATCGCAGAGAAGTATATCGTCGTAAATAAAAAAACACATTTTAGTGAGCGTCCTAAAAAGATTTTTCCTGGTGAAGTTATTGGAGATGGTTCCTAGTCAAAACTTTTAACTATGAGGTTATTGTTGTTTCTGAAATAGAAGACGTGTTAAAGAGTGAGGACATAGACTCATGAAAGTTTATAGAAAGAGTAAAACAATGAGCCTTATCTGTTATAATCTATTTATGTCAAAAAGTTTAGAGATTGGTATGATGACTTTATAACCCAACTACCTTTTGAACTAAAACTGACTATGCCACCGACCGATAAAGGTGGTCGGGGATACTCTGATGAATATGTCGAGAAGCTCACAAAAGAACTAGAAAACTCTTAATCTATGAGCCTAGGCTAAAATCTACTTCTTGATTAGGGTCAAGCCAAGCTTCACTAGTAGTAGCCACAACAGCGAACGGTACTAGCTCCTTTTGGCCATCGGGTTCTGTTAGCCAGAACACAACAGGACCTTGCTTTCCAAAAATTGCTATTTTAGGCTCTGGCATTAGTTGCGGCACAGACCTAGCGGCTCTTATAGTCGTTTCTACATAGACACGTGCTCCGCTTTGGTCCAACGCAATTTTGAACTTTTGCTGTACATCTTCGAGTTCTCCTACATTCATCTGTACGATTTCAAACATACTACGCTGATAATCTATCTGCTGGGCAGGAACTAGAACCTGATCGTAGGGTTCGGGGTTACTTTGGCTGAATTTTGCTGTAAACATTTTTGCTTGATCAAATAAATCGTAATAACCCTTACTCTGTAAGTTATCAAGTGACATCTCTGCAAACCACATTACCGCTGGCCTACCGTCATATAACTTAAGTGGTAAATGTGTGACTTGAACGCCTTCTACTCTAGCTACTTCTGCACCAGAGAACGATACTGCTTGCCGTAACGAGCCAGTATAATCAGTAAGCTTAGATTTTTGCGGGTTACATAACTCCTCCCAAGTCATCTTCTTGGTATCAATTACAGCCGTAGCACTCGGCTTCTCTGGGTCAACCGTAATTTGCATTAGCTCATCAAACGTTGATACCCCGTCATTATTAGCTGATTCGGGCAACTTGACACTATGGTGTGGCGTATGCGGCTCAATTGCTTTAGCGGCGGCTACCAGTGTAATAACGTCAATTGCGGCTACACCATTGTTAAAATTGATAATAGGGTCGGTAAAGTTGACTGATTGATATTTCATATTTGTATAATACTATAATACAATTTAATCAGAGTAAATCGAACATAAAAGGATAAAGACAATGCAAGATGACAACACTCAAGATAATAGCCAGTACCAGAACCCAGTAGATGGTAAAACATACGTCACAAACGGACAATGGCAGGATTATCAGCCACAAAACCCTCAACCTGTTGCTCAGGACAGCAAGGTCGTGCTTGACCACGTGCGTCTGCTAACAGATCAGAACACCGTGGCAGCAAACTTATCAACCGAGCAGCTCAGCCAATATATTAAGGACGTAACCGCAGCCGTGACTGGCGCAACCGAGGAAACATCAGCACCATTCCAGCTAATGCTTCAATTTGAACTTAGCCCTTCAGATACACCAAAGTTACAGTTAGCAGATCAGGGCGGAGCAGATAACACCGTTTTGCAAAAAGTATATGACGCTGCACTGGCTGTGACAGCACCAAGCCCATCCGCTCAAGCATTATCATTCCAAGTTATGTTCAACGTAAACAGTCCGACTCAACCCTAGCCGTTCGCTAGAATATCAGCAATAATTTCACGCACTAGACTTCGAGCTTCGGCAGCTATTCTACCTTGCGGAGTATTCGGATTTGCTTGAGCTTGCCAAATACCACCACCGCTCTCGTAGAAACCGTTCTGCTGAACACGCTTGGCTAAAGCTTCTAGGTTAGCTGGCTCAATATTCAAGCTACCGCTAGATAAACGCTGACCAAGTTGCTGTTGCAAAGCATTTAGGTCAACTTGCTCCCCACTAGCCAGTCTATCTTGAGCAATTGCAGTGATGCTCTAGCAGAACATTCTGAGGTACTCGACTAATAGCCGCTTTTACGAACTGGTCATACGAATTAGCAAGGGATTCTTTCACTTCGGGTACTTTTGGCTGTTCTGGTTGTGCAAACTCAGCTTGTGGCTGTACTATTTGGGGTTCGGCTTGCTCTACGACAACAGGTGCTTCTGCGGCAATCTGCGGCAATGCTATATCACGACCAACCTCTTTTTTAACACTAGCGGCATACTGCTCTGCTACGTTTGCAGGAACGTAATAGTGTGCTTCTCGTCCATCACGACCACGACCATCACCATCACCAATCTTAAGCAGCGTCTGACCATCAGGGATATTTGAGTAGCCTGGCAGGTTATAAACTTTTCTCATTAGACGAACTTGCTTATCATCAAGCCCCAGCTCCATGAAATATTACAAGCAAAGTGGTTTACGATTGAAGAAGCTTTAGAGCTGCCGATGGCACATAATTCTAAATCTTATCTGGATACTCTCAAAGTATAAATAAAACCCTAAAGCAGTTATACTATAGGTATCATGCATAGTGTATATTTTGCCACAACTAATAAAGAAAAATTGCTCATAGCTCAGACAGTCTGTTCAAAATTCGAAATAACAGTAGAGCAAGCAAGTGCTGATATTGATGAAATTCAGGGAGAAGATCCCGTTCCCATAGTCAAGGACAAAGCACGTAGAGCTTATGAACTATTAGCGAAACCAATTGTTGTCAGTGATGATTCATGGGATATACCAGCCCTCAATGGTTTTCCTGGGCCGTATATGAAGTCCATAAACAGTTGGTTTAAGTCCGACGATTTTCTCAGACTCATGGAAGGAATTGAAGATAGAACAATTATTCTTCATCAAATGCTAGCTTACTATGATGGAGATACTATGAAAGTATTCAAGAATGATATTAAAGGAAAAGTTATCGACAAGCCAAGGGGCAAAAACGAAAAATCCCCCAATATGACAGTTACTGAACTAGATAACGACAACGGCAAAACAATTGCCGAAGTCTTCGAGCAAGGTGAAAAAGCTGTAGCTGAGAGATATTTGACTCTTCCAGATGCCTGGCACTTATTTGCTGTATGGTATAAATCTTTTTCAAGATAAATATTCCTAACCTACATAATGGAACATTACCTCAGTAGAATTATTCTCGCCCCAGTAATTCTTTTTGAATTCTGATAGATTATTAATCATTAGATTAAAATGGAAAAATATCTGAAGATTTAACTTTTAAGGCTTTGGCTATTTTTTCCAGTACATCTATTGATGGCTTAAGG
>CAIMCP010000060.1 GCA_903839515.1 uncultured Candidatus Saccharibacteria bacterium
AGATGCGTGGCTTGCGCAAAGCTCACTTCTTGGGCCACCTCCTCGAAAGCCAATGGCGTTGGAATCATCGTCGTGATAATCTTTATAAAGTATTACTCAAAAATCTCTCTTTAAGCCCACTCAGCTAGGAAAGACCCAAAATAAATAAAATGCCTGGAATTATATTTCGTAATATGAAAGGTTTGTTACAGCTATATAAATATACTAAAAATAATAAAATATCGCAATGTTTGTAGTTTTTAAAATGATATTGAATTTATATGTTTCTATTAGTTGATGTTTTGAGCCGGTGGTATTACTAAACTTTGTTTTTTTTCGTAAAGGTTCAACCGGGTGGCTTATATAAATATGGAGAATTAGCTTTTACTCAGGAAAGTCTGTACCCTTTTTTGGACCCCGACCTTTAGACAGTAGATAGTTTAGTATTAACCTACTGACCTGCCCCCGTTAGTTGTACGCTAAAAAGAGAATAAAAGGTCATGCACCGGTCTGGTTTTGTTTCAGAGCGTACTAGTGAAGTCTGCCGGAGATAAACCTACTAGTGCGCTGTGTGTTCTTATATGTTTATAATCATTTCTAGGCTCCTCAAGCTTTTTGCGCGCGTCTGCAATATCGAAAAACATTTCTGTATTCAAAAAACTCGATACGTAGTCTGCCATTAAAGCTTTCTATAAAGGCGTTTTCTACTGGTTTACTTGGGCGTATAAAACAGAGCTTAACTCGATTTTGATATGTCTAAGTATCTAATGCTTCACCTGCAAACTCAGATCCATTATCCAAGGTTATAGATTTAGTCAGCGGCCTATGTTTACTTATCTCATTTAAAGATGATACAACACGGTTTCCCGTTAGAGGTATGTCTAGATCCAATATCGAACACTCTTTGGTGCACTGATTTACTATTGTCAGTACGCGGAAGGCTTGACCTGCCTGCAGTCTATTTGTCGCAAAATCCATAGACTACCGTTCGTTAGCATTTTGACATACATTTTGGGGAACTCTTATTTGAGCTGCAATTTTATTACGTTTTCTCCTCTGCACTACTAGATTTTCTTTTCGGTAGAGCTTGTATGTTACCTTGGCGTTAACATGCCAGCCTTCACGTTCAAGCAGTATAACAAGCCTTCTATATCCATAACTCTCAGCCCTGCTAGCTCACGCAAACGCCGTATAAGAGCTGTATAGTCTCGTGGACGACAACGATGGTAATAGCTAAAGTGGGCAAACATAACTAATTCACAGGCATGCTTCTCATCTAATCCGTAGGATTCTCGCATCCATGGAATAAAACCCCGCAAGTGAGCAGGCCTTGATTTTTTTTGCAGTACTTTCTGCAGGATATGTTTATCTAGACTTAAATCTGCTGCCAATTTCTGTAGTCTACCGTTTTCGTCTCGCAAAACACGCAGTTCGTTAAGCTCACTTATACCCATTTGTCCCGTTGATCTTTTCCATACATAAAAAGTAGCAAGACTAACCCCTAGCTGTCGGCATACTTCAAGCATCTTTCCACCAGCTTCTACATGCTTCAATACATATATCATATGCTCCTGACTTATATGTTTATTTTTCCCGTTTTGATCCTTTTTTGATGAACCAGCACACGCTATTTTTAAACTTAATCATGCCCAGTTTTTTGAAAGTAAGTCATTTAAGATTTATCCGTATAAATAATGGGTTACTTTGAATATATATTTAAAATAAAGAACTCTGATTTTGGCTGGCTTTCTTTACTTGGACAGATGAGTTTGAATTCAAGTGTTTAGGAGGCTGACTGGTTTTCTGGGATAACACAATCTCCCGAATAGCTACAATTCTATCCGCTATTTGTTGAATCTGTAGCGCTAACCAATTTCCTGTATTC
>CAIMCP010000061.1 GCA_903839515.1 uncultured Candidatus Saccharibacteria bacterium
AGAGCAAGTTTTGCTTCAATACCACTTGAGCTAATCTCTATATCACTATTGTCTTTTAGTAACGATTTAGCATAAGCTTCTGCTAACCTGCTTCTATAAACATTCCCTCGGCATATAAAGTGTATGTGAACCATTTGATTACATTGTACTATATTTATTAAAACCGATGATGATAGTTGCAATAGCGTCTACAGTGGCCCTCCAATAAAAGAGCCCAAATTAGAAGGCTTTTTCTTTAGGAAAAGGTATGTGGTTTAAAACTAAAGTTTCTAGGATTCAATAATCTTAGTCACTCAAAATTCCATTTTTTAAATACGAAGCAGTAATTCAATGTAGGTGATATACTTGCATAATTAGCAACGAGGTTAAGATGGACATATCATTGAATTTTGATACACCTAAAGAGTCAGTAGCAGTTTTTATTATCTGTGATAACAAACTTTTGCTCACAAGGTATAAGTACGAGGGTGTATGGGTTTGCGGAGCAACACAAGGGACGTTTTTTAAAAAAGGAGATGATCCCTTAAAAAAGGTCATTGAGGTAGAGAGGGAGCAGCTAGGAATAACTTTGGTGCCTAAATTTGCGTGCACTATAGAGAGTTATATTAACAAGCCTAAACCAGACGGAAGGGTAAGGCTTAGATCTCTAATTTATCTACTAGAGATTACAGAGGAGTCTAAAAGTCAGATCAAAAAAAACAATCAATTTAGGTGGCTTAATCTAGAAGAAATTAATGAGTCAAAAATTATAAGAGAAGATGATAAACTTATTTTCTCACGATTTCTAAGTCATAATCATAAAGACCTTATAATGGACGTTGATCAAATGGGGAAATGGGGTAGACCAAAATTATTAGACTGGTCAGAAGCCTAGGATAAAAGTTGCAATAGCGTATACAGTGGCCCTCTAAAACTGATCTTATATAGAGCCCAGCATTAAATCTGATATGTTTTTGAAGTCATCATCCAAAGTCAGTAGTTCATTATCTAGTTCTAGTGCTATTGCTGCAATCCACATATCGTTTGATCCAATTGGTTTGCCTTTTTTGCGAAGTGAAAGATAGATATGAGAGTAAATCACAGTTGTCTTGTCTGATATAGTCTGAACAGAGACATTTGGACTATCTAGAAATCTTTGAAGTAACTCTTCATTTTCTTTTTGCTTACTGCCGGCATTAAAACCTGCGCGTAATTCACCTATAACTATAGTTGGCACAATAATATCATCTTTCGGACTAAACCATGCCCTTAGCCTTTTATCGCCTCTATTGAAGGCCGAGTATGCACTAGTATCTAGAGTGAATGACATAGGTTATTTCCATAGCTTCTTATCAACTTTTGAAATGTCTTTTATAGCTTCATCGAAAGAATTATCAAGAGTATTTTTGTTAAAAAGAAAGTCAAAGTTGTCGTCTTCTGGAAGCTCTGTTGTACCAAAAGTCTGTAAAGACAAAAGATCTATGACTGTCTGATTAAAGGAACGACCATATTGCTTAGAGCGCTTTTTAATAACCCTATCAACAGGTTCAGGTATATTTCTAATTGTGTATTGAATGTTACTCATGTATACATTGTATACTATGTATACATACTCGTCAAGAGCTTATTGTTAATTTATATAAATCTTTAGCAAATATCGGGCCCATAGCTCAGCTGGTTAGAGCACCTGCCTTTTAAGCAGGGTGTCCTGGGTTCAAGTCCCAGATGGCCCTCCAATACGCTTATGCTTAAACAGAGATAAAATGTCTCTGTTTTTTGCTATAATGACCCTATGAAGATTCAGCATGACCAAACTTGCGTTATAATAGTAGACTTTCAGAACGACAGTTGTGGAGTTGGCCTAGGCAATCAAGAAAAGTATCAACCTATCATAGAAGCAGTTAATAAAACAAATAAGCTTATGGATGTGTTACGAAAGAAGGGTGTAGCCTGTATATTTACAAAACATATTGAAGAGCCTAATTCCCTACCAGATAACTTACAGCTTCTATATGACAACAAAGAAAATCTAAGTAATGGCCATTATACCAAGGGTCAATCTGGATCTGAGCTTTATGGTAACCTTATTCTTCCTTATGATCTTGTATTTGAAAAAACACTCTGGGGAGCTTTTAGTAATAAAGATCTTGAAAGCTATTTAATTTCAAAAGATATTAAGAACCTAATTATCTGTGGTGCCGAAACAGAAACATGTGTACTGTCTACGATTACTGAAGCATTTGATCGTGGCTACAATATTTTTATGCCAATTAATTGTATAGCTACTAAAGCAAATAAAATAGACAGCCACCATATACCTATGATGGAAATATTCAATAGATACTATGGATATGTAATTGACGAATCAGATCTACTAAACATGCTTTGAATGTTAGTTGATATAGTAAGTACGGTGGCCCTCCAAGTTCTTATTCACAAACGACCTTCGGGTCGTTTTGCTTTGCAATAGGCTTATGATAAGCTTGAGAGGTATACAGTCATTAATTAAGAGCGACTATGGATCCCATTAAACCAGAATCAATACAGCCCACCGTAAGCACCGATTCTATCCCCGTTCCAACACAGGTAACTCCAGTTGTACCAATGGCATCACCCAGTCCCGTAGTGCCAACGACACCAACTGCTCCGGTAGTGCTGTCACAGCCAGTTAAGCAGAGTGGGACCCTCGGAGCTTGGTTAATGCTCATTATCGTCATTCCGTTTCTGGTGATATCGATACTCGCATCGATCTTCATCTCTATCTACTTCGCCCATGACACAAGGCTACTGAAGACGGGTACCCTCGGTACTGCCGTAGTGACTGCAACACGAGATTTGGGTGGTCGGAATTCAGGACCAGCCTATCTGATCTCATATCACTTAATTGATGTCTCAGGCTACAGCACACAGACATACTCATCGGCTGTACCGGGAGTTGATGGACAAAACGTGTCGAGCGGTCAACATATGGCCGTTATTTATAACCCCTCTAACCCTTCAGACAACGGTCTTCAGGTGGCTCTCGAAAATTCTAGCTCATCGCTTGCAACTGTCTTACCCTGGTTGTTCCCAGTGATACCAGTTATCGCGCTTATAGCGATCGTTATCAATATAGTCAGGGTTACTCGTCGTAAACGGGCAATCTCGAGTCTTAGCGCATGATGCTTGGACTGTATCTAGGATTTTGGCTTGTTGCTATCGCAATACTATTCGTGGTGATTCGCAAGTATACCAAGAAGCGAGATAGTGCGCTCCAGGTATTTGCATCACAGCATAGTTTGACCTATGTACCACATCCTAATGCTGTATCGGTGGTTGAGCCAAAACTCATCAACGCTCAGAGGGGGATCTATGATCAGATGATAGACGCAAGTAACAACAGTACCTTCTTCTGTGATAGTGGTGCCGTTCAAAGTGGCGGTGGCAGTGGCCAGTCAACCGACAGATTCTTAGGCATTAGGCGGTTAGTTAGCAATCAGACATCCTTCGTCCTTGCTCCAAATGACGGCTCGACTATGCGGTTCTTTAACACAAATTCGTTCGAGCAAGTTAGCTTTGAAAGCGACGACCTCAACAAGGTCTACCGTCTCATGACTCAGCCCGGGCAAGAGGTCGATGCACTACAAATGTTATCACCGAATCTGCTACTATGGCTGGCTCAGAACGCGTCAAACGCAACGATTGTCATGAAGTCGGGAAGCTTATATGTTTATATGCGCAATCGTGTAGTGTTCTCAGGTGATAGTGAGTCGAGCTACGAATCGCAGTATGCTCTTATAAATTCTATCGGTGATTACTTAATGCTTCACATGCCAAAGGCCCCAGTTGTATGAGTTCAAACGGCATCTACTATCTAGGTTGAGATATGAGCACCAAGCTCAGTTCTAACAGCTAGTACGATGGCCCTCCAATTCCGAACAACAGATGACCCTAATAAGAAAGTTAGAACTAACTAGTTTGCAATGACTGTATTTTTATTCGTCCGATTCATAACCGTAAGTTACAGGGTAAAGACCAGTAGCCCCTCGCTGCATTTCTGTATATAGTAACTCTCTTTGTTCATTAGTTGGCTCGGATAAACCGTGTTTGCTATCAGCTCGCTTATGTAATTCTGCTTTTGCAATTTCTACGAATGAACCATTTGTAATTAAATTGTGGTAAATATCTATACAACCGATATCGTCAATATCCATTCTGAACGTTACAACTTCAAAACCAGTTTCGCCAGGCGAGTTTAAAATACGCAATGTTGTTGGTATAAGCTTTGTCATTGTGGTGCTCTTATGGCGCAGACCCTCATCAATTAAATGTGCAGTACCGCCTTCTTCTGCCTGCCATTGAGCGTGAGCAATACCAAATGTAAATCCGCCAATATTTCTTCGCCTACCTAGCCAGTGCGATTCAATTAAGGCACTATCTCTATATTCTCGCAAATGCTCTAAATACTCATTGCCGTGCAAACTAATAGGTAAACTCATTGCTACAATACTTTCATAAGCCCTAAACTGGTGCAAGCATAGGCATGATGTACGGCTTAGTATCTGCTAATTTAGTTGCAATAGTTTTCACTAAGGCCCTCCAAGAGAATTATGCTTAAACTAATAATTTTTTAAGGATAGGCGTAATTGAAATTTCTTTTTTTCATGTAAGATATAGATTATGGCAACAAACAAGCACAAAATACAGCTACAAAAGAGAGATTGGGCAATTATATTATTGTTCATACTAATGATAGTAACTAACCTTTGGTGGTGGGGTATAAACAATGTGCATGATAGCGTCGAAAACGACTACATAATATCAACTCAAGACAATTATTAATAAATAATCAATTGAAAACTTGTGTTAATGAAGGTACTAAGACCTGTGATATAAGTTCTCCATATTAGTAAAAGTAGACTTTTCTGCAAATATTTTGGTTGCGATAGCGTCTACAGTGGCCCTCTAAAATGCTCTCGCTTAAAATTATGTATTATTTAAAATAACTTGAATGAATACTTGACATTTATAACTACATAACATATACTCTGTAGTATGAATACAGTAATAAGCGTAAAAATTGATAAAGATGTAAAAACCTCCGCACAAGAAGTTGCTAAAAGTGCTGGTCTCACATTAAGTACTTTAGTTAATGCCTACCTACGTCAAGTAGCCGCTACTCGTCGCATTGAATTATATGCTCCAGAACAAATGACACCAAAATTAGAAAAACTTATCGAAGAAGTGGAAGCTGAACTTAAAGCAGGCAAAGCTAGCAAAGAGTTTAATAGCGTGGAAGAGTTTCTGGCTGATCTTAAAAAATAATTTCTATGACTATACGTTACCTACCAAAATTCAAAAAGCAATATAAAAAGCTTCCACTTAAAATGCAAACTCAATTTGATGACCGAGTTCAATTATTCGTTGTTGACCCCACCCAACCAAAACTCAAAGTACATCCACTAAAAGGAAAATTCGCTGGCTACTGGAGTATGAGTGTTAGTGGTGATATACGTGCACTTTATATTATAGAAGGAGACACAATTGTAATTTTTGCTCTTATTGGTACTCATAGCCAGCTGTATGGCTAGATGAATTTTGTATATTGCAGTTGCGATAGCGTACACAGTGGCCCTCCAATTCGGGTATGCTTGAACATACTTCATTTATGAGTTTTTTATTGGGCTTGTTTATATAATTATAAATTCTACAATGTTGACATGAGAAATAGTATCACTCAAGAATTTAATTACGGTTGTGGTATTGCCTGTTTCGCATTCGCATTAAACATTAGCTATAAAGAAGCAACCACATTACTCGGTCCAAAACAATCGATAAGTAATAGATTTTGGGTAAAAGATTTCGTTTTGGCGCTTAATAGTTCGGGACTTAAGTATAAATCTGAGCATATTAACGACAAGTTGCGAAAATCTATATATAAAGATGGAACAATAGTTTTGATTCGTCGGACCAAAAAATATATTGCTGGACATTATTTAATTCGACATAACGGTCAATGGATGGACCCATGGATTAACTTACCTTTTAATAATGATATTAATAAAGCAAGGTCTGGATTTAGAAAAAGACTACCAGGCAGTCTGATGTACGCCCTTTTTCATGAAAAATAGCTTCGATAGCGTTTAAGTTGGCCCTCCAAAAATGTTTTGACATTTAGTACGCTCAGGAATACAATAATAAGTACTATGAATGTTACATCAATATCAAAATTTCGCAAAGAAGCAAAGACATACTTCGATCAGGTTATCGACGATAAAGATGTATTATTAA
>CAIMCP010000062.1 GCA_903839515.1 uncultured Candidatus Saccharibacteria bacterium
AAGGTGCAATGGAATTTGTGGGTAACAAGATCAAAGAAAACGAATCTGCTACTAAATTAGCATATGAAGATTTAGATAAATTTGGGGCAGGCAAGATCAAAGTTGATAGTGAAACATTTGCCAACAATGCAATCAAAGCATTGACTGAAAAAGAAGACATTGACTTTTTGCCATCAATAATTAAATCAAAAATTGATACTTATGTTAACGGCAAAGAAATGAATTTTGCCCAATATGAAAACTTACGCACACAAATAGCTAGAGAAACACGGAAAGCACAAAGAGCAGATGATGGAAATGCGGTTCATGCGTTAACTTTGGTGCGTGGTGAATTGGAAAAATTACCCTTGATTGGTGAAACTGTAGAGGCTAAAGCATTAGCTGATAAAGCTAGAAGTGTGGCCAAGTCTGAATTTGATTTAGTTAATAAAGATAGTCCTACATACAACAAGATTTATGCGGACATTGTGAATGGTAAGGCAGACACAAAAGACTTTATACAAAGTGCCGTTTTAAGATCAAAAAATGCTGATTTTGTAAAAATGATGGATTTGTTTAAAAACGATCCTGAAGCTGTTCAACATTTGAGAGCAGGCGCATTAGATATTATTATGAAAGATGCCACAGATGCTAGTGGTAACTTCAAGCCTGCAAGGTTTAATAAAGCTATAGATAACCTCGAAGTAAATGGCAAATTGATGCCTTTGTTTGGTGAAGATGCACTCACACTTAAAAAGATTGCTAGGGCAGGGCAATTGGTAGAGGCTAGACCCGCAGGCGCATTTGTAAACGAATCAAATACAGCATTACAAATGGCAAGGCAATATGCTAGTAAAGTGGCAGGACAAGTGCCTATTGTTGGTAGGTTTGTAGAGCCTGGACAGCAGTTATTGCAAGAACGTGCGGCAAAAAAAGAAGTGAAAAAATCCTTAAAGCCTGGTGCAGGCGCAAAACTTTCAGACATAGGAAAATAAAATGGCAGTCAATCTATCACCCGTAGGGAATGGTTTTCAATTCCTATCAAGCACTACCCCAAACGTACCATTGGCGGGTGGGTATATCTATACTTACCAAGCAGGTTCTAGCACGCCACAAGCGACCTATACAGACAGCGCAGGCGCTACGGCTAACACCAATCCTATAGTATTAGGTACGGATGGCAGAACGCCATCTGAGATATGGTTTACAAGCGGATATAACTATAAATTTATTATTACTGATTCATCAAACAATGTCATACAAACGCTTGATAACTTATATGGAATTATTGGAACAACCCCGTCAGTCTCTGCCGTACCAGCAGGCGGGATCATTATGTGGAGCGGGTCTATTGGTTCTATTCCTACTGGTTATGTGCTTTGTAATGGCTCTAGTGGTACTCCTGACCTGAGAGACCGATTTGTTGTTGGCGCAGGTAATTCTTATTCAGTCGGTAACAATGGTGGTTTTGCATCTAGCGGTGTTGTTACCAGTTCAGGAACAAATAACCCTCTTTACTATGCGTTAGCCTTTATACAGAAGACATAACATGAACAACATTGATCCAATTCAATATGGTCAGCTTATAGCAAAAGTAGATATGCTTGAGTCTCAAGTATCAGAAATGTCTACTGACATTAAAAGTCTGTTAGCTATGGCCAATAAGTCAAAAGGTGGGCTTTGGGTTGGAATGACATTAGCGTCATTGTTTGGTGGATT
>CAIMCP010000063.1 GCA_903839515.1 uncultured Candidatus Saccharibacteria bacterium
TACAATAACAATATATCTCAATAACGAACCAATGGGGATTAATTTAGCTATTGATGAGAAAAAAGCACAAGAATTAATAATGTATATTTTTGCTAAATGTACAGAAGAAGATTTAAGGGCAAAATACATAATAAAAAACGAAAATAACGAGTTGGTAAAAAATGAAAATGGCTTTCTAGAAGAGCTTTTTACTAAAGTGCCTACCTTAGGTGAAACAAAAATTAAAAACTAGGAGAGTAAATATGTCTAAAAACACTCTTGAAAATATTACAGAAGAATTTGTAATAAAATCACTAGAACACATAGGAAAAGAACTGGATAAACCTAAGACTATATTCCCTTTTGTTACTCCCTCTATGCGAAAAGAGCTAAACACGGGTATTAAGGGAGTAATAGTGGGGAAAGCAGGTGTAGGTAAGACCTCCTTACTACTTACTTTGCCGGAGGAAAGTACTCTCTTCGTCAATATAGAAGCCGGTGAAGTGGCGGTACAGGGATGGAACGGCACTTCCTATAAACCACATACCTGGGAAGATTGCAGAAACTTTGCTGCTCTTCTAGGCGGACCTGATGAATCGCTTAAGAGCGACCAACCATATTCTAGAGAGCACTATAAGGCAATGGTATCTAGATTTGGTGATCCTGAACAGTTTAATCAATTCGAGACTATCTTCATCGACTCCATTACCGAAGCAAGCCGGCTATCCTTTAGATGGGCTAGTAGACAACCTGAATGTATAACCGCAAAGGGTCTACTGGACAACAGAGCCGTCTATGGACTGCACGGTAAGGAGATGATGAATTGGCTTATGCACCTACAGAAAATACCTAATAAAAACATTTGGTTTGTGGGTATTCTGGAAGATAAACTCGATGACCTGAATAAACCGTACTTCTCACTACAAATGGAAGGACAGAAAGCAGGCCTGGAGTTACCCGGTATAGTAGATGAGATGATTACCATGTATGATATATACAGCCAAGATAGCAAACAAGGCTACAAGGCTTTTATCTGTCATAGCATGAACCCCTATGGCTTGCCTGCCAAGGACAGAACAGGTAAACTGGATATGGTAGAACCACCCCACCTAGGTAAACTAATGGACAAGATTAGAAATACCGATATAGCAAAAATTAAAAAAAATTATGAGTTACCTTTATGAGCAATTGGTTTGATTTTAGTGTAGTAGAAGATGTTAACCTTATTCCCGCTAATACGATAGCAAAGGTAAGGATGGAAATAAAAATGGGTGGCTACAATGATCTAGAGAAAGGTTGGAGCGGAGGATACGTTACCAAGGGTACGCAAAGCGGTAGTTGTTATCTTGATTGTGTATATACCATTCTAACCCCTCCATATGATGATAGAAAAGTATTCTCCAAGATAGGTTTACATAGTGAGAAAGGTCCTAAATGGGAGCAAATGGGTAAAAAGTTTATCAAAGATGCGCTTAGTTCTCACTATGGACTAAAGAAAAGCGATAAATCAGATGAGGCTGTAGCCAAGCAAATCATAAAAGGTTTCCATGACCTAGATGGACTTATTTTTGTTGTTCTTATAAATCAAAGTGAAAATCAAGAGACTGGTGATATGCAAAATGAAATTAGAACACCTGTTACTGCTGAGCATCCACAGTACAGTACGATAATGAACGGTAAAACCAGTAGTGTACCATGGTAAGTGAAAACGTTAAGCAGTTGCTAGATGAAGCTATTGTAAGAAATACCATTAGAGAAGACAGGGATTATCTAGGTGTTAGTATTCTGGGTTATAATTGCCTGCGTAAGATACAATACAGTTGGAAGTATACCGCGCCTGATAGTACTCATTCTGCCAAAACGTTACGCATATTCCAGCGTGGTCATCTATTTGAGGAAATGGTGGCAACATACCTGAGAAATGCAGGATTTGAACTGATAACTGAGAAAACACGAAAATTAGAAGATCTACCTCTAGATTTTATGGATGGTAACTTTGGCGGTCATGCAGACGGCATAATTGTTTCCGGTCCTGCAATAGAGGGCCTGAGTTATCCCTTTCTATGGGAAAACAAGGCGGTAGGCGTGAAGTCGTGGACTAACTTAATTAAGGAAATACCGCTCAGAGAGAAAGATAACACTTACGCTACACAAATTGCAGTCTACCAAGCGATGCTAGGCTTACCTAATCCTGCGCTATTCACCGTAGTTAATTCTAATACTATGGAGATACATTGTGAATTTGTAGAGCTTGATACGGAATTTGCACAAAAGGCGTTGGATAAGGCGCATCTAATTCTATCAAGCACAGAGAATGAATTACTACCTAGGGTTAGCAATGACAGTGATTATTTCGAATGCAAGATGTGTAGCTACAAACAAACATGTTGGGAGTAAAGATGAAAAGAGACATAAATATACATATAGGTAAGAAACTAACCGATTTGCTGAGAGCACAAGGAATTACTTCTAAGTTTGAAGCGTCTAAGTTCCTGAATATTCCTGAGCCTAGGCTGATGGCCTACGAGCAAGGCAGGTGTTCAATTCCATATTGGAGGCTAATTGAATTTGCCGGTAAGTTCGATATACGCCCAGGTTACTTTATAGATGATTTTAAAAAAGGAAAATAATAATGACCAATGATATATTAAAAGAAATAGAAGAGCTTCATAATAAGCTAATAGAAACTAGAGACTTAGTTGAGAGTTTAGAAAGTGAAATACGGTATAAAATCTCTTCATTAGATGACCATCCATTAGTAAATATCATACGTCAAGAAGAAAACAAAAAAGTAAAAGAAAAACTAGCTTTGTTAGAAATTGACAAAATACACTATAGAAATTTAACTGCTGATCATAAATAGGTGAAGATATGAATAAATTCTCAAATGCAGTGCTATACATTGTTGCGGTTCTGAACGTATTTGCAATCTGGATGTTTTTATCAATATTTGTACCAAGGGAACTTGTAAATTTTCATATTATGGCTTCGATGTTGCCAATAACATTGGTAATACAATTTCTAAATAATAATCTGAGGAATGATGATTAAGATAAAAACTCTATACAAGCTAGAGAAACAAGGTAAAGGTGTAAAAGCTATTGACGAAATAACAGATGGTA
>CAIMCP010000064.1 GCA_903839515.1 uncultured Candidatus Saccharibacteria bacterium
GGGGATATATATTCGAACATACAAATACATGTGCCCATTGAATAAATAACTAGTCTGCTTGTTAAAAATCTTTCTGGAGTTACCTCAACAGAATAAGCATATTATATCAGAAAAAAGCATTATTGTAAATAGAATTGACGGCTACTTATGTAGCACCGCAACAATAGCAAACCTGCCATCATCTGGCTGTTTACCGTTTAGAAACGAGCTGTGTGAGTAGTAATCTGGGTGCGTTGCTACATCGATACCTTCATCTTGAATTTTATTCATTTTCACTCCTGCTTGCATAAATTGCTTTCGGGCAACTTCATTAAGACTTTGATCATTGAAGTTATGTAATGGGTAGGTTGCTTTTCCGACTGATGGACTTATCCATATAGATATATCTTCTGGCTTAAGCGAATATTGCTCCATGAAATATTGAACTGATTTAAAGGCACCGTTTTGTTCAATGCTATGCCGGCCAAGGTGAGACACCATGAGTGCATGGTTCCGCTCACTATGTATGACTGCTCCGATGCAATCGGCGATTGGTAGAAATAACGCAGTTTCATATTCGTCAGTACAAAGCGCATCCGCAGTGATAGAAGAAGGTCTTGAAAAACCATCACCTCGATCTTTTGTTTCAACCGCTTTATATTTACAAAAGTCATTAGTCTCATAGATTATTTTAACGAGAATAGTGTTTTCGGGAACAATGCCATTCTTCTTCAAATATTTATCCCGGTTTTCCATAACAGATTGTCGAGTCTCTTCATCAATAATTTTCATTGATCCGTCGGATACGACTGAAGTATTTATCTGTAGTTTCATTTTTTAATTGTACCAAATCGAGGTTAAGAAAATTTATATATACGAAATAAATTACAAAAAATTGTATATACTTATGTTAATAATGTTCAAAAAAGGTTAATTGCATGAAATATTCACTAATAAAAATAAGTTATAAAGATAAAATGTATGTTTTAGCGGCCAAGAAGGCACGGTCATTGTCTTTGCGTAACCAAACATTATTTAATCTGCTCATATCGAGTGGTCTTGGCGATAAACTGAGTAGCAAACTAAGCACTATTGCCGCTGCGATGCAGCTAGAGAAATCCTATAACAGCGTTCCTGCTTATAAGGACTTCGTCGACAAGCACAAAATTAAATCAACAACTAATAATTACGCGGACTTCGTTTCTACCATTCCTGATACTGATAAAAAGAATTACATTGATCAATATTCAATCGCTCAACGATGCGTGGGAGGCGTTATACCATTACGTGATGCGGAAATAGATGAAAGCTCAGGTTCTTCAGGAAAACCCTATAGCTGGATTCGTGGCCATGCTGAGCTTGAAGTAATGCGAAAAACGCTAAGTCGTTTAGCGACCTACATGTATGGCCCTAATATTGTGACTATAAATGGCTTCTCAATGGGAGCATGGGCAACAGGCACAAATGTTAGTATGGCGTTAGTTCGAAACGGCATACTAAAGTCTACGGGGCCTGATGCTGAAAAAATGCTGAGTGTATTTCAAATACTTGGGCCAGGCAGAACCTACGTAATTACTGGCTATCCACCTTTTTTGCTTGAGTTAATTGAATATGGCATCAAGAACGGATTGAATTGGTCTGAATACAATCTTATTGGAATCGTTGGCGGCGAAGCGATGAGTGAGACCCTTCGATCTGAATTATTAAAACACTTCCATATTATTACTTCAGCTTATGGTGCGAGTGATCTTGATATTGGTGTTGCTTCTGAGTTCCCTCTAAGTACTTGGATACGGCAAAAAGCAGCTAATAATCCTGATCTTGCCAGTGAACTATTCGGTGATGCGAGGCGGCTCCCGATGCTCTTTCAATATGACCCGCTTGATTACTTTGTAGAAAAAAATAAAGACGGAGAGCTCACGGTAACCGTTAATCGTTCTGAGGCACTTTCCCCGCGACTGCGCTACAACGTGCATGATATCGGAGGTCATTTAGATTTCGATCGGGTATTGGCAGTATGTAAGAAATACGGACTAGATCCGCTTCGAGAAGCGCCACTTCCCTATGCCAAAAGGCATTCTAAGCTTCCCTTTCTCTATATTGGTGGGCGAAGTGATAGCACGATCTCCTATCTTGGAGCCAATATTTACCCTGAAGATGTAGAGCAAGGCATATTTGGTGATGTACCGGCCACTGAGGAGAGAAAAATAAAGGGCTTCGCTATGGAACTTATAGAAGATAGCACTGGACAGCCTCGACCAATTATCTATATTGAACTTAATGATGGCGTAGAAGTTAAAGCGGTAGATAAAATTGCACTACAAAAAAGAATAATTAACCGTCTTAGTATTAATAGTAGAGACTTCAGGACTTCTCTTAAGGAAGATCCTAAGGCTGGAGACATTGAAGTTAAAGTATTTAAGATGGGTGAAGGCCCATTTACTGGTATGAGTGATAGAATAAAACGTAAGTACATAATTAATACGAAAAAAGAGGACACGGCTAATGTCAAACCTAAGTAATGTTAATCCCAAGCATATTGATCTATTAACTGCAGCCCTACGTTCACCTTCGGCACATAATGCCCAGCCCTGGAAAATTAAACCACTCGCAGACCAGGTTACCTATGAACTTCACTATGACCATAATGACTATCTACCTGAAGATCCTGACGATCGAGACGCCTACCTTACTATGGGTGCGTTTGCGGAGAATTTAGAACTTGAAGCACCGAATTATGGTTTCAAAACTGATATTACACCTGTTTTTACTAGAAATGGCGAAGATATGTACATCGCAAAAGTAACTATCTCAGAAGACCCAAACCCAGTTAAAGGAATCTTGAACGAATGGGTTCCTAGGCGAGTGACGAATAGAAATCATTATACAAAGCAGCCGCTTACCCAAGAATTAATTGAAAAATTACAAGAATATAACAACGTACTCATTGAACCTATAAAACTCAAAAAAATTGTTATGGAAGCGAGTATGCTTTCATGGGCAAACCCACGATTCGTTCATGATTTAGCTGTTTGGTATAGAAGCTCACTCGATGCTCCTGATGGGTTTAGTTCGAAACTAATGAATATTAGTCCCCTTGCAACGTTATTAATCAAATTCGCCTTCTGGAGAGGCCATTTTAAATCTAAGTTATTGCAAAGACTATATTCTACCCGCGACGTATCAATGTTCACGGCGGCACCAATGGCCGCAGTTCTCACTGCAAAGGATATGAAACCTGAAACACTATTTGAAGCAGGCCGTAATCTACTTCGATCATGGGTTGTCATTAATGCCCTCGGCTACTCATATCATCCCTTTTCAATAGCAATTGACGAGAAATTGACAGCTCCTAAAGTTGCAGCAGTAGCGAATGTAGCAGTTCCAGTTGCTTTATATAGGGTTGGTGTCGCCAAAAAAGCACCTGAGGTGCATAGCAACCGAAAAACCCTTGAATCCGTCTTGATATAGCCTTATCTTAACTAAAAAGTATCAAGGTCTTATATGTACATAGATTACTTTAGCTGCAATCGTGACCATGCATGACAAGAAAGAATACAAAATAAGCTTATTGCAGCTTTCGTGCCGTTCTCTTCCTATTAAGAAAAGGACGAGTGAGATAACCAATAATACAAACGAGAAAATTGCGAGGGAAACTACCCATCCAAGTTGAACCCCCAACATACAAGTAGATCGATCAAATGCATTATATCCTCTGGTTGTGCAGTTTGATCCAGGAGGAGTTATGTTATTCAAGACGGTTATACTAGCTATCGAGACAAATAGCAGGATAGCACTTGCCAGCTCAAAGGGCGAATTCCTCATTAGGGGGCTTATTATTAACGGTTTCTTTTGCTTTTATAGGCAAGCGAAGACAGAGTAATTCCAGTAATAGTAAGTCCACCTGCTGCAATATATAACATGGAAGTTCCATTGACCCCAGCGCCAGTATTAGGTGCTTTAACATCAGTCATTTTAATGGCTGGGCCAGAAGGATCAACTATAATTCCATTCGCTAATCCGTCTTCGTCAAGTGCTCCACCATCAGTTATGGTGTAGCTTATTTTAGTAACAGTGTGACCATCAAGAGTAATTTGAGATACTGTTGCTCCAGGTATCTGGCTATATGTATTTGTTTTAGCACTATATTTCCTGGCTACTAAATTCTTGTCAGATAAATCGTAAAAGTATTGCGTTATCGTTGCTGAACTACCTACGGTTGGGCATTCAAGCGTAAAGCTCATAAGGCCAGCTGGATACAGGTAACTGCTGTCTTGAGATGCGTTGCTGGAAGAGCTATTCATAGAGCTGTAATCCGGAGTACAAGATGACGCTACTTCAAGGGCTGCATATTTATCATTCACAGGATTAAGGTAGCTCTTAACATTAGATTGGATGCTATCTAAAGTACCATCAGCATTCAAATCTCCCAGATTGGGCAGTGTGCTATCACCCGCAAATGTAGGATAGCCGGAATTAGCAGTGCTATTTATAGTCCAGATACTATTTGTTGCAGTATCGTCGTATTGAGTTCCATTGAAATCGAATACTGGGTCACTCAAGCTAGAATTGAAACTTTTGTCGGTAAAGGTGCGGATATTCTTAAGTTCAGCAGTTGATTTTGCATTACCATCATCAGAGCTACTGCATGATCCATTCGGCAACTCAGAAGTTTCGTAATCCCAGAAGATGTTAACGAATGAATTGGTCCCGTAGCTGTTACCTATGCCGCCTTGACAATCGCCTTGTACCGTACCCGTTGCATAAGCATTGACGACGGCCACATTGATTGCAATTCCAAACAACCCGCCAGCATAGACGTTTCCATTTACGGCACTTCTAGAATACACGTCATGAATCGCTAACGAATTAGTACCATAGATATCTCCAACCAATCCTCCGACAAACCAATCACCCTGTACCATACCCGTGGAATATGATGTATCGATCATGGACCAACCATTTACCCCAACAAGGCCTCCTGCCCAACCGCCTGTTGTAATAACGCTACCGGTAGCATATGACTTTGAAATTTGGGCTGGAACGCTCCCATTAGTGTTATTGCCTACGAGTCCACCAGCTACCTGCTGAGCAGTAATTGCCCCAGTTGCATGGGAACCAGTAATAAGCTTTCCTGTGTTATTTCCAACAAGTCCACCAACATTTTGGTATCCGTCTACGTTAGCACTTGAGCTAGAGTCAATTATTGTGTGGTGCGGTGCAGACGGTGGAGCGGTATACGTTCTGGTATTCCACTGGTTTATGTATTCTTGGTTTGTTTGATTAAGTGGGTATGATTCATTGCTTGGATAGGGATACGCTGTCATGCCCTGGAACGGTAGCGGATTTACGGTATGGCTCCAAGCATCGGTGCTTGCATGCTTATATTCAGCCCAGCTATATAAAACATAGCTTCGTTCCTTGCCGTTAGGTACTGGATTATATGCAAAATTAATGTCCATGCTGTCGCCGTGATGCATCACTACGTATTGATTGTTTGTGCCTTGAAGTAACGGAGATACATCACCATACTTTGTGAAATTACCACTAGGAGTAGAAAAAGGTGTCGATGGATATGATTTTACATCATAAAAATTGTGCTTCCAGTATGGGCCGCTATCATCAATTGCCGTGTAGCCTCTGAATTGTAAATTTGCTGAGGAAGGGTGATATGTATTTTCTTCAAACGCTTGCGCAGGCGAAGTGTCCATAGCTGCGTAGTTAAGCTGAGTTTTATCGAACCCTACCCTTACACTATAGTCATTTGTAAGGAACATATTTGACATATCTATGGCCGCGTAGCGAGGTGCACCCTTAAGACCATCAAGATGTGATTTGTCCAACACTGTTACCCAATTTCCACTAGCATTTTTTACTTGAAGATAACGAAGAGATTGAGAGCTCTTAGAACTAAAATCTCGCACACCATTTAAAACTAATATCTTTCGTGAACTCGATGATAAATCACCAAAATTCATAGTATAGGTATTAATATTTGTAGCCTGATCCTTATATGTCCAATTATCATCAACTGCACTAATTGCAGATAAACAATTCTTGTTGAACATATCCACACATGATGTTGCTGGATGAGTTGGGTTCTTACTAGTTGTTAGAGCAGTATCCTGTTTAGCTACTTCAAGTTGGGGTAATACCTGATATCCGGGAGTCGTATCATATGTCTTAAGTGCTAATTCATCGTAGTAAACTATTTCATCATATTCTTGACTAATCTTAATGTTATAGACGCCATCTTTTGGCTTTAGGATATCGTTACTAATGGCAACAGAATCATTACCTTTGGTGTTGATAGGAATAGTATGGCCGACATCAGCAGCATAGGTGTACTTTGCGCCATCCCATGTATATACAAGAGGACTTGATGAACCAATTCCGCTTTGCTCTGTATGATACCCTACTAAGCCCCCGACGTTGTTTCTACCATGAACTGTACCTGAACTATGCGCATTAGTAATTGTACCTGCAGCAACACCAACAAGTGCGCCTACGTCATAGTAGCCACCAGTAATATTAACGTTCGATAGTGTAACGTCATGTACTGTACCCTGCTCATCAAGCACACCAAATAGACCAACCCAGTTTTGATTACGATTAATCGTTAACCCGTTGATAACTTTACTATTGCCGTCAAATGAACCAGTGAAATGGTTTGACATATCGCCGACTGGAAGGAATCCTTGGCCACCATTCCAATTAACGGTATCACTACAATCAATGTTTGTAGTCAACTTATATGAAGCCGTAGTATCGTTTGACATATCTTGGAGCATTGAACAGTTGGAAACGAGATATGGGTTACCTGTCGATCCATCACCACCTTCGAATGCCCTGGCTATATGAGATTTTGGAATAATAAATACAGCGAGCAATAGGAGCCCAGCAACCAGATATCTCAGTTTAATATAAGAAAATATATTAAAATAGCGCAGTGACATTTAGAACCCCCAGTTATTAAGAAAAGTATATCATAAGAACTATGTCTGAAAATTTGAAAATTATTTGCAAAAGGTATGTAAAATAGGATTTCTAATAAATTTGGATAACAAAAAATCTCCGCATTGGGGACTTTCTTTATCGTGATTCTTTTTTGGCAGGGGATGAGGGATTCGAACTTTAAGAAACTAAAATGTGGATCTGTAACCAAATTGATATTTGAGGAATCTCTAAATGATCAGCAGCGACTTTTACTGCATAATCTTCTATTTCCCCATTCGCAAACTTAAAATTTATGTTGTTTAGTTTTAAGAAGGTCAAGCCGGCAATTATTGCTGTTCGTTTATTACCATCCACAAAGGGGTGATCAGCGATTATACTTCTGATAATAGCCGCAGCTTTATCTTCTAGGTTCAGGTATAGTTCTTGCCCAAAGACGTTCTGACTTTGAGTGGCTATAGATGATTCAAGCCTCCCTAAATCTCGTAAACCAATACTTCCGCCGGTCTCCTTAATAACTAGCGCGTGTAATTCCAATATTTGTTCTAAAGTTAGCTCAATCATCTATCGTTTAAATTAACAAAATCAGATTTGTACTTATTAAGAATTTCTTTAGCAGTATCGATCACTTCTTGATCTTTCGGGTTAATAGAGTTTAAAGGTCTGATGATTACTTCAACTTCATCGCCGAATTGTATATTTTGTCGCTTAAGTTCTTTTGCAGGTATAGTTACTCCGCCACTTGTACCTATTCTTATAACCTTTTGTGTGCTTTGAATCATGAATACATTATAATGTTATTGTAATGTATTAGTCAAGGATCAAAATATCAATTATTTGCAGGGGAGATGGTTCCTAGTCAAAATTTATATAGATTAGGATATAGTTGTTTACAGTGAACAGTTTAGTGTAAACAAGTGAAGGAATATAATCTAGCAAAGTCTTAAGTGGATTTTAATTCTGTTCGTAATATTTTAGATAAACCATATAAACTATTAAACTCATAGAAAGCTAAATAGGCTATGGCTAAGCTTCTAGCATCTGTTTTTCTTAAGCTAAAGCCTTTATTTACAGTGCTCATGAGTATTGCATTGGCTAGCATTCTTCCTGTTCTTTTATTGCCGTCTTCGAAAGTTTGTAAATATGGTATTAGAGATAGTGCTAATAAAGCTTTAATGTAAGGATCGTTATTCTTATTTATGATTTGCAGGATATTGTCAGCATTTTCTCTGAGAATGTGAGGATTAGATAATGGCTCATAGTTACTCGCAGATATTTTTACAATTCGTTTTCTAACACCAGTTGCGATCCCTAAATTATTGCCAATTAATTTATGCAGTTCTTCAACAGTTCTAAATTTTATATCACTACTAAATAATTCTTTATTCTCAATAATGAATCTAATCGCATCTTTATGATTAAGAATCATCTGAGTTTCGAATTCAGTCTTATTTTTAGCTTTAATACCTTCAAGCAATAGTAACTGGGTATCCAATAAGGTATACGTGTTACCTTCAAGAGCTGATGATTTCCAGGATAGCTCAATAGTTAGATGTTCAAGTTCTTTTGCAGACATTAAATCAGCATGTATAGATATATTATTTTCATCAAAACTATTTCTAACTAAAGATTTTAAATTAACTTCGGGCAATTTATGCAACCAGTCAATGAAGTCTCGGTTGAACATGCTTACTGGTCGATTTTCATCTTCTAATAGTTTATCTATGATATTAAAATCAATTATTTTTTCATAATTTACTATATATGTAGGATTATTACTCCCAATTCTTTCGATAAGCCCTAGTTCTGTCAATCTTTGTAATGCACGTTGAATCGAGCGAATATCTATTCCTTGCATTAGTTCACTTATTTTTTTTGCTGTATTATTACCATTAAGTAGATATATTAGTATGTAACTTGTGTTTTTATTCAGATTCATACGACAATTTTAGCATAAATTTAAAAAAATATACTACTTTTTGTCGCATGAACAAGATGAATTTTGCTTGTGCTTGGCAAAAGGAATTTATCTAGCCGAATTACATGAATTACTTAGATTTTCATTTACTGGCAGGGGAGATGGTTCCTGGTCAAAACTTTTAACTATGAGGATATACTTGTTTCTGAAATAGAAGAATTGATAAGGACTGAAGATGAGGATTGATCCATCAACAATTACAACTCAGCTATTAATACTATCTTGTTTTATTTCATAAAATCACACTATGAGTTAAGCCTTTATTCGGCTTCCCCGGGCGGTAATACTCGTCCCTTACCAGAATAATAAGTTCCGGCATATTGAATTCTTCTATCTATATAGTCTATTAAACCTGAGAATGGATCATTGATGTTGCCGACTGCAAAATGACGTCGCATGCCTGGTGTAATAATTTCTCTGGCTTCCTCTTCACTCCAA
>CAIMCP010000065.1 GCA_903839515.1 uncultured Candidatus Saccharibacteria bacterium
ATCAACAAGGATCATAATTTAAAGATATGTGTTCAATAGACTTCACTAGGGAAATAATGACTTCTCCACCAAGTAAAGAAGTTCTTAATGTATTAAACTATAGTGATAAAATAGTTGTATATGGTGCGGGTAGCGTGGCAGAAGAAGTAATTAGAATAATAAATAACAGAACCAAGCGTGTGGTTGGGGTTATTGACCCTAAATCTAAGAAGAAAGAAATTTGCGGATATCCCGTTGCGGGACTTGATGATGAAAATTGTATCTTATGGAAAGATCTCGATATTCCATTAGTTGTGGGAATATTTAATGCCTTTATTGATTTAGATGCTTTAAAAAAACGTCTTCTTAAATTCGGATGGAAGACTGTAATTACTTTTACAGAACTTCATTCTGCATTGTATAGTGAGTTAGGTGATAGATATTGGCTGACAAAACGAGACTTTTACGCATCGCATAAACAGAATTTAGAAAATGCGTTTACATTATTGACTGATGACAGCTCTAGAAATTTATTTAAAGCATTAATCAAATATAGAACGCACGGAGATGCATCTGATTTACCTACTCCAGATATCGAGAGGCAATATTTCGCTAAGGATTTGCCTGCATGGATTTATCCTTTACGGCTAATAGACTGTGGCGCATGCAATGGAGATACTTTAGATTCGATTAGAAAATTAGACCTAAATATTAATGAAATTTATGCATTTGAACCTGAACTAGATAATTTCAAAAATCTTTTAGTAAAATTGGCTATATTAAGAAAAAATGGCGTTAAGGCATATGGTTTTCCTTGTGGGGTATCTTCAGATACGGCTACTTTAAAATTTTCTGGAAGTGGATTAGGGGGGGCATTATCAGAAGGTGGAGATCATGCTGTACCGGTAGTAGATTTAGATTCAATGTTCGCAAATTTTAATTTCTCAAATGACTGTCGAAGCAGTTTGATTAAAATGGATATAGAGGGATCTGAATATGATGCACTACTAGGTGGAAGAAAAATAATACATGATATTAGACCAGGACTCGCTATAAGCGTATTTCATAAACCTTCTGATCTATGGGAGTTGCCTTTGTTGATAGATTCCTGGAATTTAGGATATGATTTATATCTTCGTTCGCATCAGTACAATGGGTTTGATGTTGTACTATATGCTATACCTAAATAATCATTTTTTGTGAGCGATAATAATTCTAATTTACGTGTAGCAGATTATATTTTTAAAACTCTAGCTGATCATGGAGTTGAAGTAATTTTCCTTGTTACGGGGGGGGGCGCTATGCATCTTAATGATGCTATAGGGCGTGAAAAACGTCTTAGATATATTTGTAATCACCATGAGCAAGCCAGTGCGATTGCTGCTGAAGGGTATGCGCGCATAAAAGGAAAAATAGGGGTTGCATGCGTTACCAGTGGTCCTGGTGGTGTTAATGCAATAAATGGGGTGTTTGGTGCATGGACTGATTCAATTCCAATTCTCGTCATTTCTGGACAGATGAAAACAGAGACACTACTTCAAACACACCTACTAACAGGTAGGTTGCGCCAGCTTGGCGATCAAGAAGTTGATATAATTAGCATGGTAAAGGGTGTCACTAAATACGCCAAAACTATACTAGAACCAGAATCTATCCGTTATCATTTAGAACGTGCACTGTATTTGTGTCAAAATGGTAGACCAGGTCCTGTATGGCTTGATATACCTGTCGATGTTCAAGCAACGATTATAGATCCAAATAAACTTAAAGTTTATGACTCATTTGAGGATAGCTTAAAATTTAATGAAATTCTGATTAGAGAACAAGCTAAGGAAGTTGCAGCGAAAATCAAATCAGCAAAGCGTCCTGTTTTGCTTGGTGGTACCGGAGTCAGATTATCTGGTGCTATTGATGAGTTTAAGGAATTAGCTGAATTGTGTCATATTCCAATCACGACAGCTTGGACTCATGATCTTGTTGAATCGTCACATCCCATGTTTGCAGGTAGGCAGGGGACAATAGGCACAAGAGCAGGTAATTTTGTTGTTCAAAATTCAGATTTTTTACTCATCGTGGGTAGTAGGTTGTGTATACGTCAGATAAGCTATAACTGGGATAGTTTTGCGAGGCATGCATACACTGTTCAAGTGGATATAGATCCGGCAGAATTGAATAAGCCTACTTTCCGGGCAAAAATGGCTGTTTATGCAGATGCTAAAGTATTTCTTCGTCTCGTAATAGAACAGTTAGGTAATAAGGATTTAATCACAGACGATAGAAAACAGTGGGTAAATTGGTGCCGCGAAAGAAATACTAAATTGCCTAATGTATTACCTAGACACCGAGTATCAGCGCCTGGCACTATTAATCAGTATCATTTTGTGGAGTTACTTTTTTCTGCGTCATTAAGCGGAGATATTTTTGCATGTGGTGATGCAACGGCTTGTATTACTCCGTTCCAGGCTGGAGATTTGAAGGTAGGCCAACGAATGTTTAGTAATAGTGGAAGCGCCTCAATGGGCTATGATTTACCAGCGGCGATTGGTGCAGCATTAGCTTCAGGTAGACGCGTTATTTGCTTAGCGGGAGATGGAAGTCTGCAAATGAATATTCAAGAGCTCGCTACGATTGCCCATAATAAATTACCAATAAAATTATTCATACTTAATAATGGTGGTTATTTATCTATACGTTCTACTCAGAATAATTTTTTCAAACTACTTGTTGGAGAAGGTCCCGAAAGTGGTGTGTCATTCCCTGATTATCAAGCATTAGCTCTAGCTTATGGGATACCTGCTTCAAAACTTGATCCTATATATGCATATAAAGATATTGAGGTGTTTTTAGCCAAACCTGGTCCTGGGGTTATGGTTATTGAATTGGATCGCACGCAAAGCTTTGAGCCTAAGCTCAGTTCTAAACGTTTAGCTGATGGCACAATGGTTACAGCCCCATTAGAAGATATGGCTCCATTTTTAGATCGCGATGAATTTAAAACTCACATGATCGTTCCAATAATAGAATAATTATGGCTAAATATTATGATATCATATTCGATCTGGATGGAACATTGGTAGATTCACTGGATGGCATTGAGCACTCCTATAGACATGCCATACGTTTAAATTTAGTTGCTCAAGATGTGCCTGATATACGTTCTTATATAGGCCCACCTATTCGTGATATATTTAGGTTATCTTTAAATTTAACTGACAAGATCATATTAGATAAACTAGAAAGATCTTTTAGGGTAAACTATGATTCTATAGGTTATAAGCTAAGTCCTTTGTATCCTAGAGTTGTAGAGGTATTGGACGAACTGCTCGCTAAAAACATAGTTTGTCATATTCTTACTAATAAGCCTAAAGCAGCAACAGATGCTATTTTGAATAATCATCAATTAGTAAAATATTTTAAAAATATTATTTCTCGAGAAAACCACAGCCAAATTTTTAAAAATAAAATCGAGGCTGCTAGATTTCTTTCTGGTAAAATAGATACAGCACAACACCAAGTAGTCGTAGTAGGGGATTCTCTTGATGACGCTGAGTCGGCTAAAGTCTGTGGATACGGCTTCTTGGCTGCCATTTATGGATATGGTGCAATTGATACAAAGATTGCTATAGCTGAGGAGTCCAGACTCATTAACTTCGGCTCAATTCTTAGGCACTTCTAGTTTGCAAAACCCCTATTTTATTACAGTATATTGCTATTAATATGAGTATTTTTAACGATCTTTTTGTGTTAGAGATGGCAAATAATCATTTAGGGAAGGTAGATCGTGGTCTTAAAATAATCTCTGAGTTCGGTCAAATTGTTAGGTATAATAACGTAAGAGCTACAATTAAATTACAGATTAGAGATGTAGACACTTTTATTCATAAAGATTATCGTAACAGGTCAGATATACGGTACATAAAAAAAACACTGGATACACGACTTTCGAAAGATCAGTATTTGCAACTTGTTAATGCTGTCAGGAGTAATGGGTTTCTAACATCAGCTACGCCTTTTGATGAAGCCTCAGTAGAATTGTGTGAAGAACTAGAGTTGGATATTATTAAGATAGCTAGTTCCGATATAAATGATTGGTTTTTAATCGAAAAAATTGCTCAAACAAGAAAGCCAGTGTCTTTTTCTACAGGAGGATCTTCGCTTAAGAATATTGATGAAATTGTAAAATTCTTTACACGAAGATCCATCCCAATGGCTTTGAATCATTGTGTTTCATTATATCCAACAGAGGATAAAGAACTTGAACTAAATCAGATTGATTTTCTAAGGAACAGATATCCAGGTCTAACAATAGGACTTTCCACTCATGAGTATAAGAGCTGGGATTCATCTATGCTGGTAGCTTATGCTAAAGGAGCTAGAACTTTTGAACGTCACATAGATATTGAAGATGGCATATCTGTATCTCCTTATTGTTCTACGCCAAAAAAAATTGATGATTGGTTTAGGGCTTTTAATAAAGCTAAAGAAATGTGCGGTGGTAGTAGTGAAGAAAGGCGTCTCATTACTGAGACGGAGACTAAATATCTTGATGCTTTAGTGCGTGGAGTTTATGCCAAGCGTGATTTGCCTGTCGGCCATGTTATGAATCACGCGACTATAAACGAAGACTTTTATCTAGCAATCCCACTGCTAAAGGGTCAATTGTCATGTCGTGAAATTATAACAGGTGCAACTTTGGGAAAGACTCTATTAAAAGATTCTCCGCTTAAAATTGAGTCCATTATAGGTCCACTATCGAGTAATTCGAGTATCTGTAACACTATTAATAATCGTGGTCTTTGATTTATTTGGGTAAATCTCGATCCTCTTTATATAAAATATTATGAATTCACTCTTGGAACCAGAAGACTTATCTACGCTACAGGGTGGGGGGGGCGTAAATGGTTGCGTCATTTTGTTTTAATTGTACTTTGTGGGATAGGTAAAAGACTTTCAAAGGCTAATCTTATAAGAATTAGTGTTGCGGCTGATGTAATTAAAATTGGTGCCTGGATGGTAGATCATGGTTTCTTTGAATGGATAGTAGTGGAAAAGAGGCAGATGGTTTGGGGAAAAATAGTAGACAAAGTTGAAAATGAGAAAGTTTTATATCTAGAGTTTGGCGTATATAAAGGATATGCTACAAATTGGTGGAGTAAGCGTTTATTGAATCCACGCACTATGATTCATGGTTTCGATAGTTTTGAAGGGTTGCCTGAATCGGGAGCCGATTGGCAATCTGGACAGTTTGATGTTGGAGGTAATCTCCCTAAAATTAATGATACTAGAGTAAAGTTTTTTAAGGGCTGGTTTGATAAAACTTTGCCAAAATATGATATGCCAGAGCATGATGTTCTAGTGATTAACATGGATGCAGACATATATTCATCGACTAAATATGTTTTAGATTATTTGAAACCTTTCATTAAAGAAGGAACTTATATATATTTTGATGAACTATACTGCAGTGAGCATGAGGCCCGTGCTTTTCATGAATTTATTAAAAGTACAGGTCTCAAATTCAAGCCCGTAGCGACTACTGCAGGATTTTTAGCATGTGCTTTTATTTGTACTGGTTCTGCTAAGTAGGCCTTTTGCGTTAATGCAGTTTGCAGTTTAAACTCCCAGGTGTTGAACTATTTTTAATCAAGTCACCAAATAATTTGATAAAAGTATTTGGTGATTTATTCTAAGAACGTAGATTGACTAATCGGCGTTTTACTTCTCATAAAAGAGACTTCTTTATTCAAATGTTTTGGAGGTTGGGTAGTTTTCTGCGCTACTATAATTTCCCTATTAGTCACGACACGATCTGCTATCTGGTTAATTTGCAGAGCTAACCAATTACCTGTATTTCCATTTTTGGAATACTCAGCAGCACCGTAGTGATCAATTCGTCCTGTCTGCCTTAACCTATCATTCTGAGCAAATTCATCAGACCTTGCAGGGTTATATACTCCATACGCTTTCCCTCCATTACTCTTAACTACCGAAAAACACGGTACATCACTAGGACCATCCGCAATATATATCATGTTCTGGAAGGGAATCCGCCTATCTTCTGTTTTAACATTAGAATTCACATCAATTGCTGAATTCTTATTGGTCCCTTTATTGATTTCAAATAAAGCCCTAGTCTTCGTTGTATTATCAATGACCATTCCAATTTGAGCAATTTCTGTTTC
>CAIMCP010000066.1 GCA_903839515.1 uncultured Candidatus Saccharibacteria bacterium
AATGGATAATGGAATTGCGCGAATGGCATTGATCCTGACTCAAACCAGCAATCTAGGACTTTTTCTATTCTCTTGTATTTTATTCCATCAATTTCGAATTCAACATCATCAATCCAAGGCCTGTGATAATCTTCCAACTTAATGCCAGATAAATCCTCGAGTTCTTTATAGCTACCGACTACTTTTATGTGCTCCTTACCGGATTCATCTTTCCCTTTCCAAACCGGAATTGGAGTTGCCCAGAAACGGTCCCTAGATAAGTTCCAATCAGGTGCAGATTCTATGGTTTTTTGGAATCTGCCATTTTTAAAATGCCCGGGAAACCATTTTATTGATTCATTATCTTCAATCATTTGTTGTTTCTGTGATTGAACGTCCATAAACCAGCTCGGATGTGCTCTATACATAAGTTTGGTCCCACATCTATGACAGTGAGGATAGCTATGTTTTATATATTCAATCTTCCAAACAATTCCTCGCTCAACAAGCTCTTTAGCGATTCTCTTATTAGAATCCCATATTTGCTCACCCTTCCAGTCTCCCGAAGTATATATACCGCTATCATCTATGTTATTGATGATTGGAAAATTACATTCCTTTGCTAAATCATAATCCTCTTCACCGAATGAAGGAGCCAAATGAACTATTCCAGATCCATCGTCAAGATTTACATAATCAGCGTGCCAAATAGTCGATGCATTATCTCCTTGGATTGTGCCAAATAGTGGTTCGTACTTTTTGCCCTCAAGTTCATTTCCCTTAAAGCTTCTTATAATCTTAAAATCAAGTAAATTATGTTTTTCGTCTCTAAGTACAGCATCGACTCTTTCTGAGGCAATAATGAAAATAAAATTATCCACCTCAACTTCTGAATATTCTTCATTCCTATTAATGGCTAATGCTGAGTTTGCAGGCAATGTCCATGGAGTAGTAGTCCATGTTAGAAGATATTTATTCTCATCTTTTAGTTTAAACTTAACAAATACTGATGGGTCGGTAACGTCCTTATATGAATTGTCCATGGCAACTTCAGCCTTACTAATAGGTGTTGCATCCCTAGTACAATACAGAAGTACTTTTTCGCCTTCATATATTTTTTGCTTATTATATAGCTCCTTAAATGCCCACCAAACACTTTCCATATAATCCTTGTCCATGGTTTTGTAGGCACCTTTAAAATCAACCCAACGACCAATTCGATTGATTGTATCTTCCCATTCACTGCCGGTCTGGACCATATTATCTCTACATGTTTTGATATAGTCTTCAAGAGAAATTTTAGTACCAATATCTCTTTTGTCTTGAATGCCTAATTTCTTCTCTGTGTATACTTCTGCTGGTAGACCATGACAATCCCAACCCCAGACTCGCTCAACTCTTTTGCCCTTCATAGTCCAGAATCTAGGCACAGCATCCTTAACGATTGAGCTTAGCAGTGTTCCGGCATGAGGTTCTCCAGTTATGAACGGGGGTCCATCATAAAAGACATACGCATTATCAGCATCTCTTTGATCTACTGACTTTTCGAATATTTTATTATCTTTCCAGTACTCAATGAGCTTTTTTTCGTACTCTATAGGTTTTAGTCTTGTGCCTTTTTCAAATTTCATAGTCTTATTGTATTACTTTCATAAATAAAAAGTCACTTCATTTATGTTGGAACCCAGTTATGGGTGGTACCATCCAACTTTCAAAGAAGTGACTCATTGATCTTAATTATTGCTTTAACGGGCTGTCCGGTGAGTTCTAATAAGTCTAAACCTTTCTTCTCACTGCTTCACGGTTGATTTCCACTTATTTGCTATAAGCAAAACGCATTTACCAAATTGTATCTAAAATATAGCCTATAAAGAGCAGATTTGCAACTAGACCATATATGACATGACTTGATTCATGTCTGGGAACATTCTACCAAGCCATGCCTGTTGAAGCATCATATCCTGATTGACCACGATGAGCGCCGGATACTGCAGGATATCATATAGCTTACATAGAGATACGCCTTCTCTAGTTTCAGCATCTAGGAGTGATATATCTACATCCCTATGGAATCTCTTAAATTCCTTCACATAATTTTCCGTCATGGTACCGTGATCGGATTTAGGAATATATAAAACTATAGCTTTCATCTAAAGTCAGTTTACCATAAGCTATATTTTTTTAGCTACAGCCAGTTGTTGAGCCGCAACTACTACACACATAGCAACTTCCCGCTCTTTGTGTCTGGTTGCCACAGTTATAGCAAATTGGAGCCGCATCATCTCGCAAGGCTTGTGACTGTTTACTGCTAATATTCTCATGAACAGTTTCATCTAGCTGATCAACATTATTGACTACCATTTTGGCCACGGGCTCTTCTTTCAATAATGAAGTTTGATCGTCTGGCATGTCATCTATAGATGCGAGGCCAAGTTCGAGCTGATCATCAAATGAGAGATAAGTTAAAGCTAATCTTCTAGCTATAAAGTCTACTATAGATGAAGCAGTCCTAATCGATGCATCGTCAGTTATTCCTGATGGCGCAAATGATGTGTTTAGGAAGGATTTAATGTAGCTCTTCAATGGAACGCCGTATTGGAGTCCATGGCTTACCGAAATAGCAAAGGCATCCATAATTCCTCGTAAAGTGGATCCATGCTTAGAAAAGTTTACAAATAGCTCTCCTGGGGTACCATCATCATATTCACCTACAGTTATATAACCATGACTGTCAGCTACTGTGAATGAAAAAGTTTTTGCTGTTCTAACCTTAGGAAGTTCTTTCCTAACTGCACCCTTCAAAACTACAACTTCACTCTTTGGGCTTTCTTTAATTTCTTCCTTGTCTGAATCTTTTTTAGCCATAGATAATGGTTGTCCGACCTTGCAGTTATCTCTATAAATAGCTACAGCCTTAAGTCCCATTTTCCATGAATCGATATGTAATTGTTCTACTTCCTCGACAGTAACTTCCTCTGGAAGATTCACCGTTTTACTAATAGCACCAGACAAAAATGGTTGAACAGCTGCCATCATCTTGACGTGTCCAGAATAATGAATTGCATTATCTCCCATCGAACATGCGAAAACATTTTCATGCTCTTTCTTCAGTCCAGGAGCTCCTAATATGGTCTTTTCGATATTTATATAATTAACTATTTCATCAATCTGTATTTCACTATATCCCATAGCAGTTAGTGCTCGTGGTATGGACTGGTTAACTATATGCATAGTTCCTCCGCCAACAAGCTTCTTTACCTTAACTAATCCTAAGTCTGGCTCAATTCCAGTGGTGTCGCAGTCCATCATAAGACCAATCGTTCCAGTTGGAGCGAGTAATGTTGCTTGAGAATTTCTTACACCATAAAGATTGGCTAGCTCGCAAGCATCATCCCATGAAGCTGTAGCTGCACTTAAAAGATCCTCTGCCACTAATCTTGGATTTATGTCTGAGACTGCGTCTCGATGCATTTTAAGAACTTTTATCATACCTTCTCTGTCTTTGGTAAATCCAGCAAATGGACCAACCCTATGGGCTATTTTTGCGCTAACGGCATATGCATGTCCCGTCATTACGGCAGTTATAGCTGCTGCTTGAGCTCTTCCTTCTTCTGAATCATAAGGCAATCCTTGAGCCATCAAAAGAGCACCTAGATTAGCGTATCCTAATCCTAGCTCCCTATAAGCCTTTGCAGTTTTACCAATACTAGTAGTTGGATAGCTTGAATAGCCGACCAATATTTCTTGAGCCGTAAACATAATTTCAACAGTATGCTTAAAGGATTCTACGTCAAAACTTCCATCTTCATTCAAATAATGAAGCAGGTTGATAGAAGATAAATTACATGCAGAGTTGTCGAGGTGCATATATTCACTACATGGATTGCTACCATTGATTCTTCCTGCATTAGGAGTAGTATGCCATCTATTCACTGTGGTATCGAACTGCATTCCAGGATCTGCGCATTCCCAGGTTGCCTCTGATATTTGTCTAAATAATTCTTTAGCCCTAACAGTTCTAACTGTTTCGCCATCTTTAACAGCCTTCAACTCCCAATCAACGTCGGCGACAACTGCTTCCATAAATTCATCTGTTACTCTTACTGAATTATTAGCATTTTGATACTGAACGCTAAATGAGTCTTTTCCATTGAGGTCCATAGCAAAACCAGCACTTTCCAGTACACGAGCTTTTCTTTCCTCGATTGCTTTACACCAAATAAACTCTTCTATATCTGGATGATCGGCATTTAAAATTACCATTTTTGCTGCACGTCTAGTTTTACCGCCACTTTTTATAGCACCTGCTGATGAATCAGCTCCTCGCATAAAGCTTAGAGGACCTGAAGCAGTCCCAGCACTTTTTCCCAATGACTCAACAGATGACCTAATAGGGCTTAGATTTACCCCAGAACCAGAACCACCCTTGAATATCATTCCTTCTTCTACATACCAATTCAATATTGCAGGCATTGTATCTTCAATACCTAATATGAAGCATGCGCTTGCTTGTTGGGCTCTTTCGGGAGCACCAATATTAAACCAAACTGGTGAATTAAAAGCCGCTCTCTGTGTGGCTAAAATAAACTTTAATTCTTCTCTAAAGTTTTCTGCTTCATCATCGTTATCAAAATATCCCTCTTGGTTACCTTGTCGAGTGATTGTGTCCGCCACTCTATTTATCAAATCTTTCAGTGATCCTTCTCTGGTTTTCGAACCCGGAGTTCCACAAAAGTACTTCTGGGCAACTATGTTAATAGCATTTAATGACCAGTTATCAGGGAACTCGACATTTTTTTGTTCGAATACCGGTGTATCGGTAAAAGGATTTACTATTATTGAATCCTGTTTCACCCATTTTAGCTTGTCATAAGCTTTAGTTTTTGGTTGAGTAAAAAGCCTCTCAACCTGTAGGCTAGCTGTTTTTCCCATATTACCCTCACTTGTATTATTATTGTTGTGTTTTTGTTAGAGTCTCTGATAGCATTTTGCCATCTTAGCTCCCCAAACATATCTGGACCATAGATAGGTTTGGGGAGCCTCCAAATATTCTAAAATATTAGGAGATTGCTCTTATAAATCTTTATTTTGTTGACGAATGTGCGATAGCTCTTTCTCAAATCCTGCAATATTAGTGAAGCGTTTATATACACTTGCGAATCTAACGTATGCGACCTCATCAAGTAATGCTAACTTATTCATTGCTATGTCACCTATTTTTGAAGTAGTTACCTCCTGATTGCCCATAGAATATAAATCATGCTCAATGTCTGCAACTATTTTATCTAGCTGTACACTTGAAATTGATGTTTTTTCACAAGCCCTAAGCAATCCAGCCATCAACTTGTCTCTATTGTATAATTCTCTAGTTGAATTACTCTTAATAACTACAAGCTGCGGTCTTTCGATTCTTTCGTAAGTAGTAAATCTGTATTGACAATTAGTGCATTCTCGACGACGTCTAATTGATTCTCCCTCAGCTACATCACGCGATTCTATGACCTTAGTGTCGGCTTTATGACATTGACTACATTTCATTGCACGCACCTCCTTTATTCAACCTCAATGTGCTAACAATTATATATTTAATGCTATATATAGTGTCTGTACATCCAATAATAACCCCACCTTTAGCGTTTTGCAAATTATTATTATTGTATTATTTAATACAGAAAAACAGTTTTAATCTATTAGTTCGTCTCTGTTATGATCGTTCTTTTTCTTTTTTCTTAATCTTCTTAAAAATGATGGTTTCTCCAGCTCATCCTCTTGGACATGACTAACAACAGATTCATGATTTTTAGGAGCTTCGTTTTCATCGTTTAGATTCCAGATATTAGGCATATTGTTGTCACTATGAAAATCCTCATGTAAATCAACTTTATCTTGATCCAGATTCATATCGATATCGGCCATAGCTTCTTCCGGCTTACCTTCGGCTAATCTTTCAGCTAATTCATCCTTCTCATCGACTACCATATCGGGCTCCTCGTTCGCTTGTGGAACTCGATTGGAAAAATATGATGCATCAAATCCGGTTGCAACAACTGTTATTATTACCTCGCCTTCGAGTTCATTATCTACGGTAGCACCAAATATAATGTTTGCATCAGGGTCTGAAGCATTGGTTATAAGTTCTGCGGCAGCGTTAATCTCATGCATAGTTAGATCACTACCGCCGATAACATTGAATAATATGCCTCTGGCACCGTCAATGGAAACTTCTAGAAGTGGTGATTCAATTGCCTGCTGAGCAGCCTGAACCGCTCTGTCCTCACCGTTTGCTCGGCCAATACCCATAAGTGCAGATCCAGCATTTTGCATTACTGACTTAACATCTGCAAAGTCCAGGTTGATAAGTCCGTGGACAGTTATTAGATCAGATATACCTTGAACGCCCTGTCTTAATACATCATCAGCTACTTTGAAAGCTTCCATCAATGGAGTTTGTCTATCAATTGTTTGTAATAGTCTGTCGTTTGGAATGATTATTAGTGTATCTACAGAATTTCTTAGCTCATCTATGCATTGCTCTGCATTGCGACGTCTTTTATCTCCCTCAAAGGCAAATGGTTTTGTAGCAAAACCAACTACTAGTGCACCGCTTTCGTGAGCAATTCTAGCAACTACCGGACCAGCGCCAGATCCCGTACCGCCTCCAGCACCAAGAGTAACAAAAACCATATCTGATCCATCAATAGATTTCTTGATTTCTTCAATTGACTCCTCGGCAGCTTTTCTGCCAACGCTAGGGTCTGCCCCAGAACCAAGCCCTCGGGTAGTGGATTTTCCTATATGTACTTTATGTTGAGCTTTAGAATGATGAAGCGCTTGTCCGTCAGTATTAACGGCTACAAACTCAACTCCTTTGACGCCAGACTCAGCCATTCTATTAACGGCTGCTCCACCAGCACCCCCAACACCAATAACTTTAATTCTTGCAAATGTTTCGATGTCCGGTTCTACTTGTGGCATATTATGTCCTCACTCATTAATGCTAATAATATATTAATTATACGATACTAGTCGATGCTAAACAAACAAAACCCAATGAGTTTAGTTTAGTTGCTCAACCACTATTTTATTTTATTAAATATTGTTCGTGCAAAGTTAAAGGTTTTACCCTGTATCTTTTTTGTGTTCAAAGATTCTCCCGATGGAAGTAACATATCTAACATCATTAAGCCAATTGCAGTGGAAAAACTTGGATCGTCAATCTTATCGATTAAACCACTAAGCGGCTGAAGTTTTCCAATCCTAGCTGCTAGTTGTAATTTCTCTCTAGTAAACTCAGCGAGACCAGGGAGCTTTGCCGTACCGCCGACTATAACCACGCCGCCTGGTAGCTTCCTTGATCTAGATATCTTCTTCAACTCATCATCCACGTACTCTAGAAGCTCCTCGACTCTCGCTTCTGTAATAAGATCAATATCCTTTGTCTTAAATATATGTGTTTGATCTCTAACACTGACTTTTATGCTATCTTTCTTGACTACACCTTCTTTAAGACTTGCGAATTCTATTTTTACCTTCTCTGCAACATCCAGGTCTGTCTTTAAGCCTATTGCTAAATCATTCGTAATATTTATACCACCTAAAGGTAAGACGGCAACGTGCTGAACCTCTCCGTCCTCTATTACTACCAAATTGGTTGTACCGGCTCCAATGTCTAGTAAAACTGTTCCTGATTCCTTTTGCTGCCTGTTCAGCACCGCTTCGGCAGAGGCTAAACTGGAAATGGTATGATGTGTAGCTCTAACTTGAGCTTTTTCTAGAGCCATATCTAAATTTTTTAGACTTGGAGTAGAGGCTGAAACAATGTGAGTGTCCACCTCAAGCCTAACACCATTCATACCGACAGGATCTTTGATATTTTCTTGACCATCTAGTCGATAGTTCTTTGGAAACACCTGTACTATTTCTCTGTTAGGGGGTAGCTGTATTATCGAAGCAGCCTCTTCTACTCTATATCTATCATCAAGCGTTATCTCTCTATCTGCAGAGCTAATCGCAATAACCCCCTGTGAATTTAATCCGGTAACATGAGATCCGTTGATATTAACTGTTGCATCATGAATTGCGAAGCCGGATAGTCTCTCAGCCTCAGTTACTGCCTGTATGATAGATTCGGTCACGTCTCCAATATGAACAACGACTCCTTTTCTCATGCCAATATTTTGAGACGAACCATATCCAAGAATTGTAATTTTAGATGGATCTTCAGAGTCCACCATGCCTACGACACAACGGACTTTATTTGTACCAATATCTAGGCCGACATAGTTATTACCGGAATCACGCATGGAATAAGTATACCGCCTATGCTCACTTGAGAGCAAGTAAGTAAATTAAATTAATGTAAGTATCTCTGCGCCAGTTTCGGTTATCAATATAGTGTGTTCAAAATGAGCTGATCTAGAATGATCTTTGGTTATAACAGTCCATCCATCGTCACCAACATAAACATCGTGCCTACCTAGTGTAGCCATAGGTTCAATTGCGATAGTCATATTTTTATCCAACCTAGGTCCGGTTCCTTTTCTACCATAATTTGGTATATTTGGGTCCTCATGCAACTCATGACCAACACCGTGGCCAACAAGATCTCTTACGATGCCCAGCTTATTTTTATCTAATTTAGCCTGAATAGCCTCGGAGATATCGCCCACTCTAACCCCAGCCTTTAGTTGATTTACTCCTTCTAATAAAGATTTTTCAGTAACTTTTACCAGCATCAGGTCTTTTTCACTTACAGGACTTCCAACTATTACGCTTATTGCCGCATCGGTTATCATGTTTTTATAAATAACGCCAAAATCTAAGCTTACAATGTCGCCATTTTTAATAATTTTATCTACCTTTGGTATACCATGGACCACTTCATCATTTATCGATACACAGAGAACCCCGGGAAAACCTTGGTAACCTAAAAATGCAGGCTCACCACCCAGCCTCTTGAGCTCACTGGCTGCAATATTATTAAGTTCTAAGGTAGACATCCCAATAGCTGCTCGGCTCTTCAAGATATTAAGAACCTCGGCTAGCATTCGGCCACTTTCTCTCATGGCCTGAACTTCTTGTATCGTCTTTACTCTTGTGAACATTTTAGTTATCGGTAGGTTTCAATTTTTTAAGATTATCCATAATTATCTCATGAACTTCTTGAGGTGAAAGCGATGCATCTATATCTATTATTTTAATATTTTCCTTCTTAAAATAATCCAATATAGGCACAGTAACTTCACTGAATTCAATAAATCTTTGGTTTATTGCCTCATCGGTATCGTCAACTCTTCCACGGCTCTCAAGTCTTGACCGTACAACTTCCTCAGATGCTACCAAATGAAATATTGCAGTTAGATCAAACCGACCTAGATGTATTTGCTCTAGTAGCCAATCAGTTTGTTTTATTGTCCTAGGAAATCCGTCGAGAACAAACTCTTTAGATGTATCAATTAAGTTGACTACCGTATTAAATACGTTAATCACTTCTTCATCACTAAGTAATTTACCCTTTAGCATCTCTTGCCGGCGTTTACCAGTAATGAGAACTCTCAATAACTCACCGGTCGATAACCATGGATATCCCGCTTCATCGGCCAAGAATCTTCCCTGTTTACTCTTGCCCGATCCAGCAACTCCAGCTAATATTATCATATTAATTTACTCAACTTTTCTTTAACTATTAATGCAATTTTTGAACCGTCGCCTGCTGGCCCAATCTTCCCCTTAACCATTCCAATTATTTTACCCATATCGGCCATACTAAGATTACTGCCTTGGCTTATCGTCTCGTCAACTATTTTATCTATCTCCTCATCAGTTAACTGTTCAGGCAAGTAACTGTCTATAATTGCTTTTTCCCTTAATTCAGCCTCAGCTTTTTCTTGATTACCGCCCTGTATATATAAATCTGAACTTTCTTTTCGTTTCTTAGATTCTTTATTCAGGACCTCAAGTATTGAATTATCATCCAATCCATTTTCTCTACTATTCTTAGCAACCTCAACATAAAGAATGGCGCTTTTTAAGCCACGAAGAACATTAAGAGTTTCTTGATCTTTTCCCAGTAGTGCTTTTTTTATATCCTGATCAATTTGACCCTTAAGCATAGAAAGCCTAACGTTGACCGAGTTTTAGCTTTTTGACCTTGATGGCCTTTCTTTCCTGGCGAATAATTGCTTTTGCTCTTCGTTCAGTTTTAGAGATTGGTTTTTGGAAATATTGACCCTGTTTAGAACGAATTAAAATACCAGACTGCTGCACCTTTCTTGTGAAGCGTCTTACCATATTTTCCAATGGTTCCTTAGAGTCTCTCCTAGTTACTTGAATCATTGCTGTATATTGTATGATGATATTTAAAAATTTGCAAATACTTTTTCATCTGTTGACTAGTTCATGTGATTTCTTTTTTGCGTAGCTCTTTGCGATTTAAGTACGATACTTTGTAATTCCTTGAAAATAATAAACTGTTTATTCGTATGATAGACCTTGGTGTTGCCTTGTTTCTCAGAGATAAGAAAACCTATCTTCTCTAGTCTTTTGAGTTCTCTTTGAATATTGCCGGCATCTTCTTTGATCAATTTAGCTAAACCCCGGACGTGTGTTTTAAAGTCGGGATATTTTGCATAAATCACAATGATTTTGCGTCTTACTCTTGAGGTTATGAATACATCTAGCATAGTCTTTACATTGTCTTTCGAACAACATTGATTATAGGTAATAATTAAATATATTACAATTATTTTGTTAAAAATATATAATACAGATGATGTATTACTACGAGGTGCTCCCTAAAGACCAAAGTTTCTTTTCTGAGAAATTATTAACTTATAGCCATCCTCAAGATATTGAAAAAAACTCTATAGTGAAAATATCGTTAAAATCAAAAATAGTTCTAGGTATCGTTATTAAAAAAACAACGAAGCCTAAATTTAAGACTAATTCGATACTAAATCTATATTCAGACATAGGTCCAATTCCAGATGGAAGTATAAAATTATTAAATTGGATTCATAGTTATTACCCTGGGCCGCCAGGACTGGTGCTCAATATGTTTCTACCGAGTCAGATTCTAAATTCTAATGAAAAAACTATTGTTAGTCACACAACGAACACCAATAATTCTGATATTAATCCCATAAAATTACCTAAACTAACCGATGACCAGTCAAATGCTTTAAAAAAAATAGCTAGTTCTGGATCATACCTGCTCCATGGCGATACAGGTACTGGTAAGACTAGAGTTTACATAGAATTAGCAAAAAAATGCATCGAAAATAGGTCATCAGCCCTGATACTGACCCCTGAAATTAACCTGACTCCTCAATTAGCGGCTGAATTCCAGAAAATATTTGGAGATAAGGTTTTAATCAACCATTCAAAAATTAGTCCCAAAGAGAGATATAAAATTTGGACCAAAGTACTCTTTGACAACGATGGACTTGTAGTACTGGGGCCGCGATCGTCTCTTTTCATGCCTTTTAACAGGCTCGGCCTGGTAGTAGTTGATGAATCACATGAATCATCCTATAAACAAGAGCAATCACCGCATTATCATGCCAATAGAGTAGCAAGTAGACTAGCAAGTATTCATAATGCAATCTTCATACTGGGGTCAGCCACACCTTCAATAACTGATTACTTTCTAGCGAAAGAAAAAAATGTACCAATAATCAGGATGAAAAATACGGCAGTAAATAGCAAGAATGGACCAATTGAGAAAGAAATTATAGATATAAAGGATAAAACTATGTTCACAAAGAGTATGTTGTTATCTGACAGACTCATAAGCTGTATCGAAACTGCCCTAACGGATGGAGAACAATGTCTGCTTTACCTGAATCGTAGAGGAACATCAAGAATAATTCTCTGTGAGAATTGCGGATGGCAGTCATTGTGCCCCAACTGCGACACGCCATTGGTCTATCATGGCGATGATCACGAGGCAAAATGTCATATTTGTGGTTACAAAGAACGACCTTCCAGTAACTGTCCAGAATGCTTATCTAGTAAAATTATTTTCAAAGGCTATGGAACAAAGACATTGATGACTGAAGTGAATAAATTATTTCCTGAGGCAAATATTAGGAGATTTGATACTGACAATAGTAAGAAAGACAGTCTTGAACAAAATTATTATTCAGTAAAATCAGGAGAAACTGACATCATCGTAGGAACCCAAACATTAATAAAGGGTCTTGATCTGCCTAAATTAAGTGTTGTGGGCGTTGTTGTGGCAGAATCGTCTCTTTCCTTTCCAGATTATACGGCCACAGAGACAACTTATCAGCAAATCAATCAAGTACTTGGCAGAATTGGAAGAGGTCACAGGAAAGGAATTGCGATAATTCAAGCATACAATCCTAAAAATAAGGCAATCCTTGACGCCACTAAGCTGGATTTTGAGGATTTTTATAATTCAGAGATTAAGGAGCGTGATGCATATCAATACCCTCCCTTCTCCCAAATCTTAAAATTAACTTGCTTGAAAAGTAGTAAAAAAGTAGCTGAGAATTTTTCCAATAAATTAGTGAGTGAGATAAAAAATTCCAAAGTTAATGTGGATATTTCTGGACCAGTGCCTTCATTTTATGCAAAAGTAGATAAGAAATTTCAATACCAATTAATTATTAGAGCGAAACTTAGAAGTGAATTGATTATGGTAATAAAGATTTTACCAAGTGGTTGGAATTACGACATAGATCCGATAAATCTTTTATAATATTTTCAACTCATAGTTTATACTTTTAAAATATGGATAAATCCGGAAAAAAATATAGTCTCATTACATTACCTAACGTTGAACTTAGAAAGAAGTCTACAAAAGTTGGAGCTGTTAACGATGATATCAAAGATATTATCAAATCTATGGAAAAAGTTTTACTGAAATGGGAAAGTGACAGAGAGCATGAGGTTGGTGTAGCATTGGCTGCTATTCAGATCAACGTCCCAATGAGAATTGTTATCATTAGGAATAATTTGGATGATAAGGAAAATCATACGTTTGATGTTTTTATTAATCCAATCATCACAAAATATGAAGGCGAAATAGAAGAAGACTACGAAGGTTGTTTAAGTATCCAAGATATATATGGAAAAGTACCCAGACACAATAAAGTAAGAATCAAAGCCACTGATCTAAAAGGTAACCCTGTTAGACATACTGCAAAAGGATTCCTCGCCAGAGTTTTTCAACATGAAATAGATCATACTAATGGTAAGTTATTTATTGATCATATAAAGAATCACGAAAAAGCTTTTTACCAATTAATGCCAGATGGAAAGTTACAAGAATTAGATTATGAAAAAGATGTCGAAAAAAATAATATTCTTTGGTAATGAGCGACTAGCTACGGGTGTAGGTACCAAAAACCCCGTGCTAAATAGATTAATTGCCGGAGGCTACGAAATAGAGTGCGTTATTCTTAGTCAAGATGGTTTTGACTCTAGGAATGGTCGAATTAACGAAACAGAGATTCTGGCTCATGAAAATAATATTCCCTGCTACAAACCGAAGACCAAAGAAGAGATTAAAAAAATAATTAACGATTGTCGAAGTGAGCTTGCAGTACTAGTAGCATATGGCAGGTTAATACCTGAAGAGATTATTAATTTTTTTCCTCTTGGTATTGTTAATCTCCATCCTTCGCTACTTCCAGATAAAAGAGGACCAACTCCAATTGAAGAATCCATCTTAAGAGGAGATAGTGAAACTGGAGTCTCTGTAATGAAATTAACCAAAGGAATGGATACTGGACCATTATTTGTACAAAAATCTCTCAAACTAAGCGGAAATGAATCAAAACAGGATTTATCAAACTCCCTGGGAGAGCTCGGAGCACACTTAATCGCTGAAGCCTTGCCTAGTATTTTAGATTCAACTCTAGAACCCATTGAACAATCAAAAAATAACCCATCAACGACCAAACTAATTTCTAAAGCCGATGGTGTTGTTGACTGGGGAAATAAAGCCAATGAGATTGAAAGAAAAATACGTGCCCATTTTGGCTGGCCAAGAAGCACATCATCCCTTTTAGGAAAAAGAGTTATTATTACAGAAGTGATAGTGCTGGATGATTTAGCAGCCAAACCTGGTGAAATCATCGATGACCCCAAAAGACTGGTTGTGTCCTCCTCAGATTATAATTTAGAAATACTTAGACTTATTCCTGAAAATAAAAAAGAGATTTCTGGTAAAGAATTTATAGCGGGATATAGGAAGTAGTCTATTTGGACGATTCTAATATTTGTGGTGCAACTTGTTTTATTTCAGACTTTAAATTATTGAATTCTTCCGCAACTACTTCTCTATAGTTTGGAAAATTTGTCTCAAGCCACTGAAAAGCACCAGCTTCATCTTTAGTTTGAATATATGATTCAAATTCTGTGAGCTGATCCTCGGTCATATTACCAGCAAGCCTAACCCCTACTCTCATTTCCAATGTTTCGAAAATATGAGCTTTCATTTTTGTTTTTTCTTGTTCAGATAATGCGTTTAGACCTAATTCTGTTAATAATTCATCATTAAATTTAATCATAGCTATATTATATCATTTAAAAAATCTTAAAGTTTTCTCTGTATAGTTTCTCTCGTCAAAAAGCTAATTTTATCACCTATCTCAACCTGTAACTTATTTTTGACTTCAATATTCAGTCCGCACATCTCTCCTTCAAATACTTCCTTAGTATCCTGAGGGCCTCTTTTAAGATTGGTTATATTTACTTCTGCAAGAACTTTTTTGTCCCTAATTACCCTAGCTAATGATGGTACTGTTAATTTACCCTTAAGGACCTCGCCACCGGCAATTATTTCGGCCTTACCGGAAGTAAATACGCCCTTTATCTCTAACAATCCAGTTTCATTTTCAACAATTTCTGGAGCCAATAACTCGCTTAACATAATTTTAGCATCGTCTATTAATTCATAAATTATTTTATAGATTTTCACCGGAACTTTATCGCGACTGGCTAATCTTCTTATTTCTGATGGAAGCTCGATATTAAAACCATATATTATTCCATTTGCAGTATGTGCAGTATGAACATCGCTACCATTAACAGAGCCTACGCCAGTACTTATAATCTTAAAAGCAACTTCGTCTGTTTCCAATGTTCTAAGTGAGTCTATAACAGAAGTAAGCGAACCCTGAACATCTGCTTTAATTAATACAGGCAGTTCTTGAAGAGTGTTTGATCTGTTAATAATGCTTATTAATTCACTAGAGTTAAGATTATTTTGAGAAAATCCTGATTTATTATTAAGATTAACTTCATTAGAAATTATTCGAGCAGTTTTTTCATCTTTTACTGACTTAAATGAATCACCAAATTGCGGTAATTCTTTGAATCCAGTAATAACTACTGGAGTTGATGGTCCTGCAGTTTTTATTGGGATACCCTCTGGAGAAGTCAGGCTTCGAATTTTAGCATATGTCGATCCTGCGATCACTACATCATTAAAATTAAGGGTTCCTTCAGTTACCAATGCATGCGCAACAGGCCCTCTGCCTCTTTCAAGATGTGATTCAATAATTAAGCCTTCAGCGGGAATATCAATTGGAGCTTTAAGCTCTTCAAGGTCTGCCGTTAAAAGTACTATGTCCAAAAGTTCGCTAATGCCTTTTTCAGTTTTAGCAGATACTTCAACAACCGTAAGATCTCCACCCCAACCTTCTACGAGTATGTTTTTTTCGGCCAATTGTTGCTTTACTCTGTTTGCATCTGCACCATCTTTATCAATTTTATTGATTGCTATTATCATTTTAGAGCCTGCCTGGGTAGCAAAACGAATCGCCTCAACAGTTTGTGGCTTAACTCCATCATCCGCAGCGACAACGATTATAACGAGATCTGTTAGCTCGGCACCGTGGGCCCTTATCGCAGCAAAGGCTTCATGTCCTGGAGTATCCAAGAAAGTTATAAGTCGTTTATTGTGCTCTATTTGATATGCTGAAATATGCTGAGTGATACCACCAGCTTCACCTTTAGCTACAGAAGATTTTCTTATTGCATCTAATAGACTTGTTTTACCGTGGTCGACATGACCCATTACAGCTACAACAGGAGGCCTGTTAGGGCCTGTTAGGTTTGCTGTTTTTTTCTTAACAATTGACTCTACGATTTCATCTTTTGCTACGGCTTTAGTTAGAGTAACATCTTCCAAGCCCATGTCCTCAACCATTATTGTAGCCGTATCAAAATCTACTCTTTCGTTTACAGTAGCAATGATGCCATTTTTCATCAATTGTCCGATTAGTTTAGTTACCGGTATTGATAATTTTTCAGCCAGAGTGCCGACGGTAATGTTTTCTTCGATTTCTATAGATCTTGCCATTCGCCAACACTCCTTTCTTTCGTTTATTTATTCATCATATATTTTCAAGTAAAGATTTACTTTGCATCTTTTAGACTAAGTGCAATCTTTCGAGATTCAGTATCGACGTCAATTATTTTAAATTTTTTCTTCTCGTTTAGTTGGAAGATTTTCTCTGGATCAACACTATCGTTACTACTCATCTCAGAAACATGAACTAACGCCTCAACAACAGGACTTAATTGAACGAATGCTCCAAATGGTGTGATTCTTGTTATCTTTCCTTCAACAATACTACCTTTTTCAAATTTTTTAACTTGCTCAATCCAAGGATCTTCTGTAAGCTGCTTGATACTTAAGCTCAATCTGTCATCTTTGTCGATAGTTATTATTCTTGCCTTAACAGCTTCTCCAACCTTGAGATAGTCACGAGGATTCTCTACATGCTCCCAAGAAATTTCAGAAATATGAATTAATCCTTCGATTCCGTCTGCATTAACGAATGCTCCAAAATCAGTAACTCCTGTCACAACGCCTTCGATGTCTTCGCCAACTTTTAATTTTCCAAATTTGGCTTTTACTACATCTTTTATGGCTTCTTTTTCTGAGAAGATTAATTTATTGTCTTTTCTGCTTACATCTAAGACGGTTACCTTTACTGGCTTGTTGATAAGACTATTCAGTTTTTGTAATATCTCATCCTTATCAGCTCCAGAAACTCTTGGATAATGACCAGCTGCTAGTTGAGATACAGGCAAAAATCCTCTTATATCTTCTAATTCAACCAAAAGCCCGCCTCTATTAGCATCATAAGGTACGATTTCTATTATTTCTTTATCGTCTTTAAGCCTTTGAAGCTCATCCCAGCCTCTATCTTTGACTACTCTTCGCATACTTAATAGCATGTGACCTTCTTCAATTTCAGGGTCAACTACACTTACAGTAATTTTCTGACCGATCTCTATAGGCTGACCATAGCCGATTTCTCGTCTCATGACCACACCAATACCATTGGCGCCTAGATCGACCCAAATTTCATGCTTCTTAACAGAGATGATTTCACCTTCGGTGACATCTCCTACTTTTAATTGTTGAACGTCATTGCTAGCTAGCAACTCGTCCATAGTTAAACTAATTTTTGACATGTTCTACATGCCTCCTTTAAATATATTTTCCATTTATGTGTCTAATAAAAATAAGGCTATAACACCAAATAAATTATTAGCCCAAATAGATTAAGTACATTATAACTTCTTTTAATCAATAGGTCAAAAGAAGTTAAATTCAAATCGTCATTAATTGCTAAAATGTGGTAAAATTCAAGAAATGGAGTATTTAGGAATTGATATTGGAGGCACAAAAACACTTATTGCTGTTTTTAATGAAAAGGGTCTGATACTGAAAAAACAAAAATTTTTAACTGCTAAGAAATATGATCAATTTTTGAATGACCTAAAAACTAACTTGGTTGATTTTGATTTATCAAAAATAACCAAGTGTGCGGTTTCGATACCCGGATTAATTGATAGAAGCAAAGGGAGTATCGTTGCTCTAGGCAATCTTGGTTGGAAGAATGTTCTGATTAGATCCGATTTAGAAAAAATCCTTAAAGTTAATGTATCTATTGAGCATGATTCCTGTTTAGGTGGACTATTTGAGGCAAGAATGCTAGATAAGAAATACCATAAGGTTCTATATATCACAATTAGTACTGGTATTGGCACAGGCCTAATAACTGATGACCAAATCGATAAGGACTTTACGAATAGCGAATCTGGACAAATGATAATTGATCATAACGGTAAAATGACTAAATGGGAGTTATTTGCATCTGGCAGTGCAATCGTAAGAGAATTTGGCTTACATGCAAGCGATATTAAAGACGAAAAAATATGGAAAATAATTGCTAAGAATATTTCCGTAGGACTATTAGAGTTGATGGCAATAATTCAGCCAGACGTGATTATATTCAGTGGTGGTGTTGGTAATTATTTTGAAAAATTCAAAAAACCCTTGATGGAAGAGCTAGAAAAATATAAGAATCCTTTAATAATTATGCCGAAAATTATTAGGGCTTCAAAACCAGACGATTCTGTAATATATGGATGCTTTGAATTAATAAAGGATTAGAACATGGGTAATTTTCTAGATTGCTTAAAAGATGATTACCCTGATATAAATTTCAAATTGGGTGATGGTTTTTACTGGTCGCCATTAAGTAAAACGGTTATATATACAGATATTAAAAGTAAGGTTAACAGTGAGTGGACTTTACTACATGAAATATCACACGCAGTTTTAGATCATAAAGGTTATAAAAATGACTTGGAACTATTGGCCATGGAGGTGTCAGCATGGGTTAAGGCTAAAGAAATTAGTACCAAATATGATATAAAAATAGATGAAAACCATATCCAAAATTGTTTAGACACTTATAGAAATTGGCTACACCTGAGAAGTACCTGCCCTGAATGTGGAATAAGAACACTTCAGATAGATAAAAAAACCTATAGATGCCATAATTGCCACACTGTTTGGAAAGTAACGTCCGAAAGATTCTGTAGGCCATACAGAAAAATTGAGAACGAAAGCAAAAAGTCACCTGAGAAATTATCTCAAGTGACTTTTGTTTGAAAATATCTAAAATATGTTAGACAGTTTTCTTGGTTCGTCGTGAAATACGACCACCTTTTGCACCAGCAATTCTTGCTAGATCTCGGTTTGCAGCAAAGCCACCAGTGTGACCTTTTTTACCACCGATTGAACCGATTTTAGAATAAAAATCAGCACCATATTTTTCTTTATTAGTTTTAGCAGCAGCGATGCCACCAGTTTTAGTTCCAGCCATTGTTGAAACCTCCCAATTAATTTAGTTATTTCGCAGTTTAAATTAAAAAGCTCCAAATTCATGGAACCCTCTACTCCAAACTACGAACTAATAATATAATAACACGCATATGTTTTATTGTCAAATTAGTTATGTATTAA
>CAIMCP010000067.1 GCA_903839515.1 uncultured Candidatus Saccharibacteria bacterium
TAGCTAAAAATATTCCACCGAGTGAATGACCAATTAAAATAACATTATTATCAAGTACTTTAGTTACAGCTTCAAAATATAATTTCCACTCATCATATCGAGCGTACGAAGCATTAGGCATTCTAGGATTCAATACTTCATAATTAACGCCTAGTCTGTTGGAAATAGTCTGCTTCCATTCAATAGTAGAATAAAGCCGTGTCTTATCTATCTCAATATTCTTAATGTGGTCTATGTAATCCGAATGGTTAGCAAAAGTATTGCCACCGTGTATTATAAGTATTTGTTTGATATCCATAGTCTTTAATTCAATTTATTTACTAGTCTGGCCTGTTTAAAGTCCAGACATTAGTTGGCCCATCAACATCATCATCATATTGTCTTGTTAATTCATATCCTAGTTTCTCAGCAACCTTATTACTAGCTGTATTTTCAGGATCTGCTTTGATAATTATTCTTTTAAGGCCCAAATTATAAAATCCAAAATCAGTCAAAGCGATTCCGGCTTTTGAGGTTATGCCTTTGCCGGACATCTTGCTAGCAATCCAATATCCAATTTCAGGTTCACTACCATCCTTAATATGAATAAGGCTAATATGACCCACTGGCTTGTCGTCAACAACGACAGCAAATCCATATTCTTCTCCATCACGACGCTTCTGTATTACACTATTTATGAAATCTAATGAATCTTCGGGAGTTTTAGTACTGTCTACCCATGGCAACCATTTACCAAGATACTCACGGTCGTTATCTACTAACTGGAAAAATACATCAGCCTCAGAATGACTTAACTGTCGTAATGTTATTTGATCATCAATTATGATTTCAGTATATGGAAGTTGTTCTGAGTATATTTCCCTCATAACGTTATAATGCTACTAAATAGTTAATATGTCAAATTCTAATGCATAAATATTATTAAAACCTATATATCATTATTCGTAATTTCTAGCTTTAATTTAATTAATGAAGGAATAAATTCGTTAGCTGTATAATATTGTCTAATATGCTTAGTGTAAAAAATGTTGGTTTTGAAGTAGATAGTCATAAAGTCTTCGATAATGTTTCCTTCCACGTAAATAAAGGCGACAAGATTGGACTAGTTGGTGTTAATGGTATTGGCAAGACTGCACTTCTTAATTTAATAGCAGGAAAAATGGAACCAAGTTCTGGCGAAATTCAAGCCAATGGCTTAGATATTGGCATTTTGCCTCAAGATCTACAGGATTGGGTAGACAAATCTGTATATAATTTCATTGAAGAGGTTACGGGAACTGCAGAAGCCAGGCGATTCTTTGAAGATAGCTGTAAAGAACTAGAAACAAATAATGATGAACAGACACTACATATTTACTCAAAAGCATTAGATAAATATACAAGAAATGAAGTAGGTAACTTTGAATATAATCTAGAGAACTCACTGAATCAGGCGGGCTTATCTAATATTGATATTAATAAAGAAATTGGCAACTTCTCTGGGGGTCAGAAAACCAGAATAGCCCTAGCTGCATTATTGTCAGCTAAATATGATGTTATGCTACTCGATGAACCAACAAATAATCTAGATGAACAGGGTATTGTAATTCTGGAGAAATTTATTGGAAGATCTAAATCCGCATTCGTTATGGTCTCACACGATCGAAGGTTCCTCAGGAATGCAACAAATAGGATTATCGAGCTAATTGGTGGCAATGACGGTGTTAGACAGTACACGCTAGGATATGACGAATATATAGAAGCCAGAGTTACCCAAAAAGATGCAGAGTTAAAA
>CAIMCP010000068.1 GCA_903839515.1 uncultured Candidatus Saccharibacteria bacterium
CTCCTATCAGAAACAAATAAAAAGCCTGGTGAGCTTTTTAGTTTAATTAGAATAGTAAGCACTTGGGCACCTTCTAGTCCGCCACTAGCAGAATCTTTATCTGTACTTGGTAAGAAAAAATCTTTAGAGCGAATCAGTAATTATTTAATCTAGGCTATGGATCAGAAGAGCTGATAGCCTAAAAAATTTTATTCGCATTTATTTACTTTATACCCATAATTAATTCTATTTTACATCTAGTCAATAGGCGTATAAATTAATGAATTACGATATTAACATAAGAACTGTATAATAAATGCTATGGATGATATAAAAAAACAAAATAAGCCTATCAAGATAAAAGTTAATCACTACACTGACAAGGAAAATGAAGGTATAGTTTCCCCTAAATCGCAACTAGCTGCCGAATCAATAAAGTCTAATAAAGAAGATGAAGTGGACATAGATTTGAACGATATTGATTTAGAAAGTGAATCAAGCAACTTTAAAACACCCCAGCAGGCAAGTAATGAAGATGCAATTACTGATCCTAAAATTGATTCAGAAGTCGAAGAAGACTCACCTAAGAAGAATAGAAATCCATTTAAGTGGTTTAAGTCACTAACTACAAAAAAGAAAATAATAGTTATAATAATAGGCCTTATCTTGATAGGGTTAATTGCGGCGGGTAGTTACTATGTGCTTAGACCAAAACCAGCACAAGTTGCTACTAAGAAAGTACATGTTATTAAGAAAAAGGCAGTTCCGACTACAGTGCCATCAAACCTAACAGGACTTCCGGTTGATCCGAGTGTCAATAAAAGAACTGTAACTGCAGTTATGATCGAAAATAGTACTGATGCTCGTCCACAATCCGGCTTAGATCAGGCCGGTGTAGTTTTTGAAGCGATTGCAGAGGGTGGAGTAACTAGGTTTATGGGAGTATTTCAAGATACTCAACCTGGCTATATAGGACCTGTTAGAAGTGCTCGTCCATATTATGTCAGTTGGGCTCTCGGCTTTGACGCTGCCTATGCGCATGTTGGAGGCAGTCCGGATGCACTGTCAGATATTCAGAATTGGAACGTTAGAGATATTAATCAGTTCTACAATAGTTCATCCTTTCAAAGAGTTAGCTCGAGAGCTGCTCCACACAACGTATATACTTCCATAGCTAAACTTAATGATGTTGAGACGGCCAAGGGTTGGACGTCATCAAGCTATACAGGGTTTATCAGAAAAGCAGATACCCCCAGTAAGACTCCAACCGCTTCAACTATAAACTTGCACCTTTCTGGTCCAGTTTACGATCCTTCATATGTATACAATCCTAAAACTAATAACTACCTAAGAAGTGAGTATGGCTCGGTGCATACTGAAGTCGATGCCACAGGAACAGTTACTAACATAACCCCTAAAGTAGTTGTCGCTATGGTCACGCCCCTAAGTCAAGGTGCACTGGATTCATCGGGGGCCTATTATTCAAACTATAACGTTATCGGCTCTGGTCAGGTATATATTTTTCAGGATGGCACCGTAACAACTGGTACATGGTCAAAGACATCAAATAATGCACAGATTACATTCACAGACTCTGCGAGTAACCCAATCAAGCTTAATGCTGGTCAAACATGGATAACAGCAGTAAGCAGTACAACTAACGTAAGTTACAAATAATATAATGGTAAGCTTCATAAAATCAGATAATCCAGGACTCGGCGAGATAGATCTAGCTAGGGAACTTTCGACTCTTCTAGCTGAAGACAAAAAGGTTCTATGGATTATTTCGGGTGGTTCGAATATAGCTATCGAAGCGACAATTATGAGGCAGCTCGACCAAAATAAAACTCACAACTTAAGAATAATTCTAGGCGATGAAAGATACGGCCAAAAAGGACATAGCGATTCAAATGAAAAACAATTATCAGATAAAGGTTTCACATTTGGTAATTCATTATTCACACCTATTCTTGAAGAAAAATCATTAGCTGAAACAACGGAAGACTTTGCCGAAAAATTATCTGATCTTATATCTTGGGCAGACGAAATAATTGGACAGTTTGGAATTGGAGACGATGGTCATATTTCTGGAATTTTGCCAAGCTCAGATGCCATAGAAAACCAAAATCTGACTGCATCTTACAGAGCTGATGACTTTACTAGAATTACTATGACAGTAAATGCAATCAAAAAACTAAGCAAAGCCTACGTTTTTTGCTTTGGTAATGCTAAGAAAAATGCCCTGGAAAATCTTATGGAAAAAAATAAATCCATTTCAGATATGCCGAGTATGGTGGTTTACTCTATCCCAAATGTTTATGTATATAATGATTTAATAGGGGGAAATATATGAAGATAGCAATTAGTGGTTTAGGAAAAATGGGTAGTCAAATAGCCGTTATGTTATCGGAGAATGGGCATGAGGTTTTAGCTCATGACGAGAACCCGGAAACTGTTAAAAAAGCTGCTAGTAAGGGCCTCAAGGCATTTAGTGATCCAGTAGAGCTAGTACATGCATTTGGCAACGATAGAATAATAATATGGCTAATGATTCCTGCCGGATTCGTGACTGAAGCTTTAAATACCTGGCTCAGTCTACTTCAGCCGGGAGATATAATTATCGATGGCGGTAATTCAGATTATCGTCAAACAATAATTCATAGCCAGAAAGCTGGATCTATGCAAGTTAACTTCTTAGATATTGGTACTAGCGGCGGAATTCTAGGCTTGAAGAATGGTTTTAGCATGATGGTTGGTGGTGACGAAGAAACCTTCAAATTTTGTGAACCTGTAATAAAGGTATTGAGCCTTCCAAATGGTTCTTATAAGCATTTTGGAGCAACAGGTGCTGGTCACTTCATCAAGATGGTTCATAATGCAATTGAATATGGGGCTATGGAGAGTTTAGCTGAAGGCTACCGACTAATTAAGGATGGTCCATATCAACATGTTAACTTGGCTAATGTTGCTGCTGTCTGGCAAAAAGGTAGCATTATTAAATCAGATCTCAATGAACTTGCTTATGAAATATTCAAAGAGAATCCGAATCTTGACGAAATTGATGGAGTTGTCGCTGAATCGGGTGAGGCAAGATGGGCAATTGAGTCGGCAAGAACCCAAGGCTTTGACATGCCTGCGATTAAAGCCTCGCGTCAAGTTAGGCTAGAGTCAAATCAAGGTCAGATAAATTTCGGAACAAAACTACTTGCAGCCTTAAGGCATAAGTTTGGTGGTCATGCAATCAACAAATAAACTTTACGAAAATAATGTTGTTGCACCAGTACTAGTTGTATTTGGCATAACTGGTGATCTTGCAAAGAAAAAATTATTGCCTGCAATTTATCGCCTGCTTAAAGACGACCTACTTCCAAAGGAAACAGTTATTCTAGGATTAACTAGACAGAACCTAGGCAGCAAGGATATTTTAACAAATACCGAGATATGTATTAATGAAGCTGATGGTATTTGTGATCCTAAAGCCATGAAAAAACTTAAGGATAGGCTTCAAATCTTACAAATAGATATAAGTAAGCTCGGAGAATTTAAAAAATTAAAAACAGCGCTTGATCAGATTGATAAGAATTCTGGACAAAAATTAAATCATCTTTACTATATGTCTGTGCCGCCAAATGTAACTGAGAATATAGTAGGTGAACTAGGTAAACATGGTCTCAACAAAGACAATTCAAGACTACTTATCGAAAAGCCATTTGGCTTCGACTATAAGTCAGCCAAAAAATTAATTAAGGTTATATCTAAATTTTTTAATGAAGATCAAATATTTAGAATTGATCACTACCTAGCTAAGGAAACAGTTCAGAACATATTGATTTTTAGATATAATAATATTTTCGAAAAAGTATGGAATGGCGCCAATATCTCAGAAGTAATAATAACTGCAAATGAAAAACTGGATATTGAGGGAAGGAAAGTATTCTACGAAGAAACAGGAGCACTTCGAGACTTAATTCAAAGTCACCTCCTTATGTTATTAGCCGTTACAATACTCGACCTTCCAGATAAAATGACTAGCCAGAAGCTACATAGGGCTAAGCTAAAAGCACTAGAGTCCATATCACCCGTAACTCACTCAGATATTAAAAAGAATGCCATACGTGGACAGTATGAGGGTTATAGGGAAGAAGTCGAAAATCCTAATTCGCACATAGATACTTTTGCAGCACTGAAATTAAACGTATCTACTAAAAGATGGCATAAAGTTAATTTCATTCTTAGGACAGGTAAAGCACTGAATGAAAAATTAACTACCGTTGAAGTTAAATTTAAACCCAACCAAGAAGGACTGCAGAATAATAATTTGATTTTTCGAATTCAACCCCATGAAGGTATCAAGCTAACTATGTTAATAAAAGAACCCGGCTTTAATAAAAAAACTAAGGCTGCAGACCTTGATTTAAATTATAGAGATGAAAAGATTGATGTAACTCACCCCGATGCTTATGAAAGAGTTCTGGTCGACGCTGTTAAGGGAGATCATAGTTTATTCTCAACTAGCAGTGAAATACTTGCTTCTTGGAAGATAGTTGAAGACGTAGTTCAGGAATGGACTAGTAATAGTAACAACCTTCTTTATTACAAAAAGGGCAGTAGCGGTCCTGATGTAACTAGTCTCATAGAATAATTTGAGAGCAGTAAAATACTATGCTACACTTTGGATAGTATCAAAAACATAATAAATATTAGGAGATAGTATATGGCTCAGAAACAAGCCTCCCATAAAAATTTAATACTTGCGATTGTAGCACTTGCGCAGTTCATGGTTATTCTTGATGTCTCCATAGTGAATGTAGCTTTACCTTCAATATATAGGGCTCTTCATTTTACTAGCACTTCAAACCTTCAATGGGTTGTTACTGCATACACATTAACCTTTGGGGGCTTCCTATTACTTGGTGGACGCGCAGCTGATCTTTTCGGCAGGCGAAGAATGTTCACTATTGGTGTTTCCTTATTCGTTTTAGCATCACTTTTAACTGGTCTCGCTCAAAGCTCTTTAATGCTCGAGATTACAAGAGCGCTGCAGGGTATAGCAGCAGCAATTATGTCACCAGCCGCTCTTTCAATAGTTCTAGCAACCTTCAAAGAGGGAAATGAGCGAAATAAAGCTCTTAGTATCTGGGGCGGAATAGCTGCAGGTGGAGCAGCCGCCGGAGTTCTTATAGGAGGAATCTTAACTCAATATTTAAATTGGCGATGGAACTTCTTCATAAATGTACCTGTTGGAATACTGGTTGTTCTAGCGGCATTTAAATATGTAGATAATTATCACTCAACTCTTAAGCATCGACACCTCGATCTTTCTGGTGCGGTACTAGTAACCTCAGGAGTTATGACACTTGTTTATGCCTTAACTCAGGCACCAAGTAAGGGGTGGACCAATTCGACTATTCTGGCATTCTTTGGAACAAGTTTTGCACTTTTAATAGCTTTTATTGTCAACGAACAAAGAAAAGAGCACCCATTAATACCTCTAGATATTTTCAAGGTTGGAAATATAGCGGCTGCTAATCTTACCCAACTTCCAATTACAGCTTGTCTTTATTCAATGTTTTTCTTTCTAACTCTTTACCTACAGGAAGTATTACATTTTTCTCCAGTAAAATCCGGGCTAAGTTTTCTACCGATAACATTTGTAATTGGATTTACAGCCTCCCGAATGTCTAAAGTCATAGGAAAATTTGGCTACAAAAAACCTCTTATGGTGGCTCCAGCATTTCTAGCTCTTGGTTTGTTATATTTATCTAACATCCAAGTCGATGGAACATATTGGAAGAATGTATTCCCGGGAATC
>CAIMCP010000069.1 GCA_903839515.1 uncultured Candidatus Saccharibacteria bacterium
AAATCAGGTGGACTTTTATCCTATGTTCGACAAGGTGTTTGTTATTACAGTGAGCGTCAATACATTGAAAACTAGATTAGAAAATCATGAGCATTCTTCGCATCATCTACCTGGTGAAATCGATAGAATTACAAACGATCACGAGAAGAAGCAAGCTTCATTCATCAATGAAGGTGCTGAACCGATTTCTGGAGAAGGAACTCCCAGTGAAATTGCTAACTCAATACTCTCAAAGATATAAAAAATAATTTACCAACGAAATGATAGTTCAACCAGCTATTTCTTATCTCCTGGCCTACTATATGCAGGTACTTGATTAGCTATGAGTTCACAAAGATTTTTAATTCTATCTTGTGATAATTCTAAAATTAACCGTTGTTTTTTCGTTCATCGAAAAAAGCTGGTGAAGGGGTAATTATTTATTTTTTATGTAATTTTATATTGCTTATGATAAAATTTAAATATGAATAAAAATATAAGTCTCGAAAACTCAGAATATAAAAAAATTAGAAAATGGAATATACGAGCAGGAAGCCTGCATCTACTTTCATTGATTGCAGTAATCTTACTCGCAAATAAATTCGCACTACCAGTAGTCGCGACCTATATGACAGGCCCTCCTGGCTCTAATTCGACTACTGGACCAATAACATTATTTTCCGTAAGAATGGCTTATACAATTGCAATATTTTTTGGATTATCAGCTTTCTTCCACCTGCTCATTTCTTCCAAAATGTTTTTTCCTAAATACGTAGCAGGCTTGAAGAAAAAGATTAATGTTTTCAGATGGGTGGAATATTCACTAAGCTCCTCAGTTATGATTTTTGCAATAGCACAACTTAATGGGATTAGTGATTATGCAGCTTTATTAGCTATTTGTGGAGTGAATCTTTCAATGATACTGTTTGGCTGGCTCCAGGAGAAATATAACAAACCTGGTGATAAGCATTGGCTTCCTTTTATTTTTGGATGCATTGCAGGTATAATCCCATGGATCATATTTACAATCCAGCTAATTTCCCCAATGAATCCTTCAAGCGTTAGAGCTCCAGGATTTGTATATGGAATTGTTATATCATTATTTATTCTATTTAACTGCTTTGCGCTTGTACAATTTTTACAGTATCGAGCCAAGGGAAAATGGGCTAACTACCTAAGGGGTGAAAAAGCCTATATTATTCTAAGTTTCGTAGCTAAATCATTGTTAGCCTGGCAAATCTTTGCAGGCACACTTGCAGGTAAATAGCTCAATCTGTTAAATAAACTTTTTTAATGGTTAGATTAATTACTATTTAGCAGAGTTAATTGTGAGACAGTAGCCTACTATTGTAATATGTTTACTATGAACAGGATTCGTAGTTTCACAGCAGGCCACAGGATAATTATTGGTGCCGTTATTATTGTCATTCTAATAGTGGCTGTTGTGGCTAATCAATATAATAGCTCGATGACCTCTAAGTCAAAACGTTCCGCCACTTCGACTGCAGATAGTTTTCAATATAAATGCAAGAGTGATGCTAAAAGTCTTCTATGCATGGAACAACAATATAAAACGTTTACAAAAAACCGGGGAGCTCCTGCCGCTTTTACTAAACTGAAAGCTGCATATGCTATTGATCCATCAGTGAAGACTTATTGTCATCAACTGTCTCACGTTATAGGTCGTACAGAAGCTGATATGGTGAAAAATGTCGACGAAGCCTATAGTAAAGGTGATAATTTTTGTTGGTCAGGCTATTATCATGGTGTTATGGAGTCAATTGTAGTAAAAATTGGAGCTAAAAATCTACCTGCAAAGCTGCCAACAATATGTGCGGCAATTAAAGCTCAAAAGCCATACTCCTTTTATCACTACAATTGTGTACATGGTTTAGGTCATGGTGTTATGGACGTAACAGATAGCAATCTTTTTGAGTCTCTCAAGATGTGCGATCTATTATCTAATACCTGGGAAAAAGAATCATGTTACGGTGGAGTGTTTATGGAAAATGAGATGGATGAGGTAAATCCTGACCACCACAGTAATTATTTAAAAGCCGATCAACCTATGTATCCCTGCACAGATGTTGAACAACAGTACAAATATCAATGTTATCTGATGCAAACCTCTCATGCACTACGCGTAGCAAATTACGATTTTGCTACGGTATTTACAGAATGTAGTAATATCGATGCGAATTATATTGACGTATGTTACCAAAGCTTAGGACGAGATGCTTCCGGTAACAGTAGTAGTAACGTAGATAAAACGAAAGCCAATTGCATGCTTGGTGCAAACTCTGACGCTCAAACTAATTGTATCATTGGCGCTGTTAAAGATTTTGTTTCGTACTATCATAGCGATAAACAAGCTAACGATCTATGCTTATCGCTAGATACCTCTCTACAGCAGATTTGCCAGACCACTAAAGCGCAATATTACAAAACCTTCTGAGATTCAGGACTGATATCAATCGTTAACTTTGTAGATCAAGATTATTGTCGCAGGTAGTGCCATAAACAAGTGCTATAATCAGCTTATGTTAAATAAGTCATGTCCAGTTTGTCAAAATAAGAGACTAACTTACCGCGATGATTTTCTGGAATGCGAAAACTGTCATGCTTACAAAAGAAATTTAAATTTTTTGGAAAAACAATTTAATTGGGCGAAAAATATTTCTTTCTGGTGGAGAATTATAATACTATTCTTATTTGCCTTAATGTTAATTCAAAACTGGAAAGATCCTTGGTTTTCTATTCATCAATCGTATAATCCACTAGTATTATTTGATTTTGGCATTCATGAACTTGGGCACCCAATATTCGGCATATTCGGCACATTTATTTATACTGCCGGTGGTTCTATATTCCAATGCCTGTTCCCTATATTATGGATTTTTGCATTTTATAGAATCCGATGGTTTTTTGCTTCCGCAATGTGCTGGGGTTGGCTTGGAATAAATATTTTTTCAGTTGCAGCCTATGCTAACGATGCTCGAGCTAGACTTCTTCCACTTGGAGGTTGGGGAGCATTGAGTAGCGATGGTTCTGATGCAGCTTATGATCAGGGCCATGATTGGTATCAAATGCTTAGCAGACTTCATCACTTAGAATGGGATCACACAATTTCGAATATTTTGGTTATAACGGGTTCAGTTATCTATATTATTGGGCTTATCCTCGGAGCATTAATAATTTACATTTCAATATATAGTCATATCAATAAATTAAAAAACAAAGATAATAGATAAAAGATTGAATTGGCTAATCTCTCCCCTTTACTGCTAGTATGTAGTTATGGCAATTGAAATACCAAAATATACAGTGATAAAAAAATATGGCCAAATAGAGCTAAGGAAGTACGAACCCTATATTAGCGCCAGCGTAGAGCTTGATGCGAAAAACTATAGCTCAGCAGGCAGTGATTCTTTTGGAATGCTCGCAGATTATATTTTTGGCAATAATACCAGCCAGTCTAAGATCGCCATGACAGCTCCTGTGAATAGTAAGAGAAATATTTCAAGTGAAAAGATCGCAATGACTGTTCCGGTAACTTCAACGAAAATAGCCAACTCATCATACGTAACTTCTTTTACAATGCCTTCGAAATATTCATTAAAGACTTTACCAAAACCAAATAATGACTCCGTTATTATCAAAGAGATACCTTCCCATGAGGTTTTAGCAATCATATTTTCAGGATATACTTCAGAAGCAAAAATTAAGAGAATTAATGATAAGCTAAAAAAGTGGGCTAAGGCAAATAAAATTAATTTAGCCGGCGAGCCGACAATATCTCGATATAACCCACCCTGGACACCGGGATTTTTAAGAAGAAATGAAATTTCCTATATCGTCTCACTAAGATAAATAATCGATATTTTAATTACTCGATATTTCTTGTTTTTCTCATAATACCAATACCAACACCAATAGAGGCGATTGAAAATACGGCTAGGGCTGGATATCTAAGCTTAGCTTCTAACTGTTTTTTCTCATTATTTAAAGGGCCCAGTAGATTCTTAGAACCTTTAACTCTTGTAGCTAAATATCGTCCGGTAGCTGTATGTACATTCATAGCAAGTACAGATGCCCCTAGTGCCCTAGATACGTTCTTATTACCGCCAAAAGCTAGATTTAGACCAATTAGTCCTGATCTAACAGGGCGGGTACCAAGACCGTTCTCTTTAACAACTAAATTATTGGCTTCTGCCTTTGCTCTGAATAGAGCCGGCATTGAAGAAGTAACACCGGCTAATACATTAATAGTGGCGCCAATTTTATCTCCGTTATGAATGGATCTATTGGCAGCTCTAAAACAGTCATAAGTCTCAACAGTCTTATCTGATAAAGTATCATATAGATTACCCCTAAGATTTGTAGGAACATTATGTTCTTCGGCCCGTATGTTAGCCAGGTGTCCGTCCACGCCATCGAGTAACTCGAATGCAGTATAGCCTATACAGGCAACTAGCTTATCCCTAGAAGTTGTTGCTCTTACGATTGCTTCACTGGCACCAATTGACGCAATTGCCCTACCAATCGTCAACTGATTAGCAGTCAAGCCTGGTAACTTATCGTGCAACAAATCTGCAGTCTTATAAAAATAGTCCGTAGTAGATTCTCGCAGATGACTATTTTTTGGGTCAAAATCGGTCATTCAAATATTTCCTTAATTCTAGGCATATAAGTTTATATGAAAGTAATTATAACCTAATATGGACATTTATTACATTTTGTACCGAAATATTATCTAAATTAAATAACTTCTGCTATTTCATTTGAGATTATAAATATCTCTTCATTGATTGGAGCAATAGAATACTTGGTCTGACGTGCAATTCCTAAATTAGCAATATGAACAATCATTTGTTCATAATTAAGATCAATATTGATAACACAGGCCTTTGGGAATGAACCATAACCCTGAATTAAACTTGGGATTAGATTTGATTCTAAAAAGTATGGTATTCCATTTTCATCTAGGCGGATATCGATTCGACCATAATCACGAGCACCAATGGCATGAAAGACATTTAAAGCAAGCTCGCATATTCTTTCCTTTAGGATCAAATTACTAACTTCTATTGCCTTCTCTGCATCAGCTGACTTAACAGTGCCGCTAAGTATTCTATGTCCGAGTTCATCCTCGGGCGCAATTAGTTCTAGCGGCATTACCATGTAGTCATCTGAGCCAATATTTTTTAGTATGGCTACACTAAACTCGCGTCCAGTTAAATAGTTCTCAACTAATGAATCAGAGTTAAGAACATCACTTATATAATTTACTTTTTGCTGTAGCTCATCAAAGTTATTGACGATAGATTTAGTATCTATGCCAAGACCACCGCCTCGATCACTAGGCTTAACGAACATAGGATATTTAAGTTTAGTGTTCTGGATGTCAATTGCATTTCCTTTAATCGAATAATGGTATGGCGAAGTAGAGAGTCCAAAATCAATAACTCTTTGTTTGGCTAAGTGCTTATTCCTCTGCAAATTATGTGCGGCCTGATTTGATCCAGTGAAGGCTATGTTGAATTCATCAAGATAGTCGCTTACCCAAATTTTATCTGGATCACTGGTTCCAAGTTCAGGATTTGTTGGAATAAATTCAACACCTAAAAAGACCAGGTCTGGCTTCAGCTCAACTAGGTTATTTAGGTCAACAATGTTGTTTACAGTTGTTATTCCAACTTTTTCATAGTACTTAGAAAGAGTTTTATATATTGCGTTAACCGACTCTTGGCTCATAGAGCTAAGAGCTTTTGAAGTTGAACGCACTATCTGTATATGATTATTAATTTTTGTCATGTAAAAGAACCCTTCTAGCCCATCAAGATTTGATAGGCATCAGAATAAATATTATATTTTACTAAGGTTAAAGTATCTTAGTAAGACTTGCGGAAACTATCGCCACCAGATCGTCGATCTTCTTGAGGACGAGCTTCGTTAACCATAATCTTTCGACCACTGATTTCTTTGCCGTTCAATGCTTCCATTGCAGCTTTACATTCAGTATCATTTTCCATCTCAACAAAGCCAAAGCCTTTTGATTGACCACTATCTCGATCTTTGATTACGATTGCGCTGTTTACTTTGCCGTGTTCAGAAAAAGTATTTTCTAGTTCTTGTTCAGTGATGCAATATGCTAGTCCACCTACGTAAAGTTTCATTGCCATTTTATTTGTCCTAACTTATTATTTAATATCGCCCGCGTCATATAATTCAACCGAAGGAGATATTTATGTTATTAGTACAAATTAAAACGACGGAGAGGTTTTATTAACCACTTGCTTAAATACATTATATCATCTTTTGGTATATTTTACTAAAACATAAATATATTGGTAATCATATTGAATATGAATATTTGACTGTTGTTATATTTAATTGTATAATAATATTAAGTATGGGGTTGTTTAGTGAAATAATAAATTGCTATACATAAGGCTTTGCTTTAGTCTATAAGATTATGAGTATTAAACTATGGAACTAAATAAATTTTCAATCAATAATCCCGAGATCTACAACATAGACTATAACTTAATAAAAGTTGAAGATATCAGTAGTCATATTCTGAATAAAGACTACGCTTTTACTTCATTTGAGGATATTTCTGAAACACAAACAACCATCAATGAAACTAATAATTATGGTCAAGAAAGTTATATCTATGATAATCTTAATGATCTAGCTGAAGATATAAGCCGTGATGGACAGTCGACAGAAAACAGATCTAGGAAATTAGGTGATTTTACGCTCAGAAAATTATATATTTTTGAAAAAGAAGAACTAATTCCTTCCAATGAACCCAGTATTATTCCAGAAATTAATCTCAGCGCTGAAGATTCAAATGCTATCCAGAAATATAAAATTCTGGAAATTTTACAGGAGCGTTATTCCAATTTATTGAATAGTTATATAAATGCTAGTAAATCTTATAATAAGAATATTTTCACAAGGCTCAGTAGAAGAAGAAAAAATGAACTATCCGAATCTATGAGCAAGCTAAATCTAGTGAAAGCAATGATAGAACTCCACACTCGCCCTAAATAAAGACTCTCATTAAACTAATTTCCGGGAATATCTATTATTTCTCCGCCCATTTTTTTAGCAAAAAAACTATCATGGGAAATATAAATAATTGCTCCGTGGTAAGTTTTCATAGCATTTTCTAGTTCTTCAATGCTTGGAAGATCTAGGTGGTTTGTCGGCTCATCAAGTATTAATATTTGAGGATCATTAACGAGCATAGCAATCAACTGAATTCTAGCTTTTTGACCACCACTAAGACTACTTACGATCATCTTGCCATCACTCGCAGGATTGAACAAATAGTCACTCATAAGTTGCTTCACTTTCTCTGAGTTAATAGGTAACCCTTTATCTCTCAAAATCTGTTCTAATGCATCGGTCAATGTTAGGTCTAGATATTTAGCATGAATTTCTTGTTCATACAGACCAATCTTAATTTCTTTTTCAACTTCGATTGTTCCCGCGAAGCATTCACTTGCAATCTTATCGTTATTTGCTGTTGCAACAATCGCCTGTACTAGAGTCGATTTACCGGCACCGTTGCGACCATTTAAGCGAAGTCTCTCGCCTTCTCTGATCATGAAGCTAATATTAGAAAAAAGTGCTTCACCGTCATAGCCCAAACTTAACTTGTCGACTTTAAGTAGTCTTCGTCCATCAACAACATCTTCTTTTTTGCGAGCAGTAACCTTTATGTTTTTAGCTTTATGTTTATCGTATGCAGCAGATAGTTTGTCATTCATAGTACTAGCAGATTCCTGGTCAATCCAGAATGATGGCTTGGCAGTCCCACGCAGTACTATTATTTCAGCCTTAGCTTTTTCCTCCTGTGACTTAAAGCGTTTTATTGTACCTGGATTGCGAGCTTTTTCTTTTAAGCGCCTAAACCTAATAACGTCCTCTTCTAGGTTTGCAATTCTTCGTTGAGAAAGATCATACTCATTTACCTGGTTAGTAATCTGATTGGTATTAGTTTTTAAATATGCGTCATAGTTCCCCTTGAAGCTATAGCACTTACCGTCTCTAACTTCGATAATTCTATCTACTACACCTAGTACATCACGGTCATGTGAGATTACTAAAATTGCTTCTTCGGTTGAGCGCATCCATTTAATGAATGATGCCTTAGCTACGTAGTCCATGTGGTTTGTAGGCTCATCAATTAGTGCAATATCTCCCCTACTACGCTGAACCTTTATAAGTTCAGCCATTCTTTTTTGACCACCAGACAACTCACCTACTTTAACGTGCATCTTAGCGGGATCTATCTGATAAGCTTCAAAGGCCTGTTTAATTTCATCTTCTAGTTGATAGTATTCTAGCTGGCCAAATCTTTCCAAAGCATCAGAAAATTCATTGAGTTTCTTAGGATTATCCTCCATAAGATCAGGGTAGGTGTCAATAATATGAGTTAAACGAGCATATTCAGGTAAATCTCCCTGAATATATTCAAGAACTGTTTTATCGTCAAAAGCGTGATGCTCTTGACGAGAGCTTATAAGCTTAACACCTCGCTTCAAAACTATATTTCCAGCGAAGTCTTTATCTTCACCATTTATAATATTTAAGAGTGTAGATTTTCCGGTTCCATTACGTCCAATAAGGCCAACTTTTTCACCTTCGTGCATATCAAGCTTTAAATCATGATATAAAGTTTTATGGCCAAACGACTTTTCAGATATTTCTATAGTTAAGAGCATAGACATACATTATATGCTACCTCTGTTGAAATAACTACTCCCAATCTTCTATGGTAAAATTAATTAACGTATTAATTCTAATCAAAACCATTAAATATTAAATTTGGTGTTGATTTTTTACTAATAAAGAAAGGTATTATTTTGAATAGCGAATCACTACGGGCAGTACTTCATAATCAGCATGGAGCATTAGGAAATTTAGTTTCAGCCGGAAGCATAGCAATGGAGCTATCCAAGGAAACGACTCCAAAAATTGATGAGCAGTTTTTAAGTATAGCCGAGCGAGTTGCCAGCCAGGAAGGTGCTCTGTTTAGAGTTATTGGCAAGGAAGCACTTAGCGGTGCAATGAGACCAGATGGAATAAAGCATAATCTGACATACCTAAAACCTAACCCAGCCTCAGATCAGGAAGTAATAAATACTATTGGCCTTGAAGATTTAATGCTGGGTGACCAAATTCCAGAACTTAAAAGTAAGTTTGAAGAATACATCAATAAACACGACATACTCGATAATCTTATGCCTTCAAAAGAAAAATCTGGAAGTAAATATTTAATCGTCAGTAATCACCTTCAATTGCCAGACCAAGGCTTTACACTCGGATTCTTCCATAAAGTTGCAAGAGAACAAGGCATAGATAGGTTAGAAAACTACTCGACAGCCGTCATAGGACGTGTCATAGGCTACTTTCAGTTCGGTGAGCTAAATGTTATCGATGATGTTCTTAGAAAGGTTGGAAGCGTCCTAAAGACCTTTCCAAGCGGAGGTAGTGAAGCCCTAAGTCCTGAAGAAGAAAAACTTATGATTTACCGTGGTATTTGTAACCACCATACAAAAACCGCCTTCCATGAGATTATTAGCTCAAGACAAGGTCAACTAATTTTTATGGCTCCTAGTGGAGAACAAGATAAGTTTAATCGTGAAAAGAATGTAGTAACGATGTCATCTTTTTCCAAATCAACTTCACAGCTTATGATAGATGCCTGCAATGAAGGAGCTGTAGTTGTACCAGTATTCGTAGATTATGGTGCAGATGCCAGTATTGCTGAATTTAGTGAGCCTAGAGTGGTTAGAAGCATCGAAGATTGCAACGAAGTCGGTAGAGAGATTGCCAGGACTGGGACTATTCATAGAGGAATTGCTAGCGTCAACAACCCTAATGTCAAAAGATTTAAGACGCCAATAGAATATTCATAAGATGTTATACTTTTATTAATATAAACCGGAGAACATGAGTGATTAAATTTACCGAAAGACTAGATAAAGCTATCAGGATTGCATCTTGGGCTCACGAACAAGCCCACGAACACAGAAAAGGTGGAGACATTCCATACATAATTCATCCATTTGGAGTTATGTTAATAGCTGGCAGTGTTACAGACGATGAGGATATTCTAATTGCTTGTCTACTTCATGATGTTCTTGAAGACGTACCAAGCAAGATCTATGACGAAGAAAAAATGCAAAAAGACTTTGGAGATAAGGTCTTAAATATCGTCAAAGATGTAACTAAAGACAGAAGCCTAAGTGACTGGTATGAAGTGTCTAAAAACTATTTAAATCATTTGGAATTTAAGGCTTGCGACGAAGCTATAATAGTCAGCGTTGCAGACAAAACACACAACCTAGAGTCGACACTTTTTGATTACAAAGAATTGGGCGATAAAATATGGGATATATTTACCACCAAAAATGGCTCAGATCAGCTGTGGTGGTACAATGCAGTTCTAGAAGTAGCAATTAGGAGAAATGCACCCGAGCAGCTGACAGATAAATTGAGCGACCTAATAAATCAATTAAAAAAATTAGTTAAATAAAATTACTTTTTCTATTGGCGATTAATGGGTATTTTTAAATAAAAAGTTGTACCCTCGTTCAACTTTGACTCAAACGTTAAGTCAATATTTAAAAGACTGGCTATCTTCTTAGAAATATACAGACCAAGACCAGCTCCACGAGTATGTTTCTTCGTATAGTCCTCAGATCTATAAAACTTAGTAAAAAGTTTAATCTTTTCATGTTCATCCATTCCCTCACCGCTGTCCTTAACGCTAATTAAAATATACTGGCGATCATCACTGTTCTTAGCAGACAATGTAACTTGGCCATTGGTTGTATAAGATATAGCGTTAGTAAGTATGTTTTTAAGGATTATCTCAATATAAAATTGACTTGAGTAAAAACTGCCCACATCATTAGGCAAGTCTACAACAAATTTGAGACCTTTAGCTTGGGCTTCATAGCCATTTTGGTATTTCAATTCTTGGAATAATTCGTGAATATCGACCTCGCCAATATCTAATTTAAGATTTTGACTCTCTATGTCAGACAGAACGGTTAATTGGTTGACAAGATCGCCAAGGGTTAAAATATTGTCATGAGCCTGATGAATCCTGTGTTTTAGTTCCTTATCCATATTTTTAATTTCAAATTCATTCAAGATCAAAGAAATATTACCTTCCGCAACCGTTATTGGAGTTCTTAGTTCATGAGAGGTAACAGCGACAAATTCATCCCTTTGGTCATTGAGATTTTTTTCGTCTGTTATATCCCTAATAAGTAAAATTGATCCCTGATTAGCATAATCTTGAAGGTTTGAATTTACCTTAGATACTTCTATAGATAAAAAAATCTTCATATTGTTTTTATCTACAATGTGAAGATTTTCTATTTTTTGCTGATCTAATTTCTGGTCAATAATACTTAGGAAATCTATTGGACTAGATTGATTATTAAGAAGCTTAATTACTCTACTAAATGGAGTGGCAGTATCTACCTTATCGAATCCAGTTAATTTCAAAAAACCTGTATTAAAAAATACTATATTGCCATTAGCATCAGTCGCAACAACAGCATCCTTAATGCCATTTAGAAGTGTATTTAATTGACCTCTTTCTTTATCTATATCTATAGATGCTTCAGCTAGCTGTATTCTCATTGAGTTATCTACACTACCCGCTCGTTGAACAATACCTGCGAATGCTAGTGAAATCATAACTAAAAGATATGGGTAAATTTTTCCATGAGGCACATTCGGATAGCCGTATCTGAGGGTATAAAAGAAAGTTATCGCAATAATATTAGTAGCTGCTAGAAAATATGAAAAAATACCTCGGTAATATACCGTTATGAATATAATCGCTGCCATCGCAAATAAGAATGGGCTGTAAAGAGGAATATAGAAGAGTATGGCTAACAATAAAGCAAGGTTATATACAACAAGAGGTACTGGCCCACCACTGTTAAATATTGCTTTATTTTTAGTTGACGGAATTTGAAGGATAATTTCCTCCGTCATTACCAAGGCAACAATACAAATAAATCCAATTGGACTTGTGTATTGCCATTCCTTATTGACGACATAATATATAACTACACCAAGCACAATAAACAAGGAAATAACCTGACTAACCATATCGTTAGAAAGTTTTTTATCAATCAATTTGTCTGATGAATATTTAGGAAACATAATAACTATTAATAATGCTTTAATTATAGACTATTTAGGTTAAAAGCATAAAGAATATGTTATCTGTTAGGATGCACACATTATTGACAATTTGTAGTAAATAAAGTATAATAAGCAGATTATGGGAAAAAGATTTTTTGATCTAATTCGCCAATTTTCAGTAAGCATCATGCTACTGATTATGTCTACTTTAGTTATAATTTTTTCATCAAAAACTGGATTTGCAACAACTGTTACTCAATCACCAACACCAACAATACTATCTTCATTTGCTGGATCGAGTAATCAATTATACACTCCACCTAGCCCAACTATAGCTGCTAATAAAAATGAAACTATCCAATTACTTAATGGAACTTATTTAATTCATACCAACGCAGGAGTTACTAAATCAGGTACTGTTGCGAGCCTAATAAATACCCCAAATACTTTTACTGGTGACCCACAGATAATATGGGATGGCCAAACTAATAGGTTCTATTTTAGCTATTATGAATTTATAAACAATAATGGAATTGGTCAACCTGGTATTGTTTGGGGATATAGCAAAACTGCAAATCCAAGTGACCCCAAATCATTTTGTACATACTTCAACCCGTTTAATTACGGATCGACATATTTTCCAGATAGACAAAATTTGGGAGACACCAAAAACTTCTTACTGATTGGAAGTAATAGGTATACTCTTTACACAAATTATATTCAAGACTCAGATCTTGCATATATCGCCAAGCCACCAGCTGGCAATACTTGTGTCAACGGATCGACACTAAATAGTGGAATCCAGAGCCTAAAAAATCCAGATGGTGTTTCGTCACCATGGATGCCGACACCAGCCAAACAGGTAGATCCATTGACTACAAGTTATGTAGTTGGAGTTCCAAGTTATGTTTCCGGCGATACTCTAACTGAATATACAATTACAGAAAATCTAACAAATAATTCAATTAATATAAACTCACCTTCATCAGTAACAATACCTAGTTACACATTTCCACATTATGCCACTCAAGCTGGAAAAACTATAGCTGGAAACCCAGCACCTCCACTGGAAACCCAAACATACCTAGCACAAACAATCATGGCATTTGATCCTAGAGTCAATGGCTATGCTCTTTGGACGGCTCAGACTGATGCGGGTGGCGCTGGAACTAAGGTGGATTGGTATGAGATCAATCCTGCTTCATCGACGCTTTATCAGAATGGTACAATTTCCGATCCAAACCTAAACATATTCAATGCTGCAATTTCTCCAGACAGAGTATACCTAAGCGGCAAAGGACATTTTGGAAACTCAGCCGTTATAACATTCAATACGTCATCAGCAAATGCCTACACTGCAATCGATGTTATTTCTATAGTCAATGGCCAACCACAGTCCTCAATGCAATTAATAAAACAGTCGACTGGTCCAGATGTAGATATGACATGTTCTACTTTAACTGCGGCATATTGTCGATGGGGTGACTATCCTGGAGCAGTGCCTAATCCCGCATCTCCAATCACTGGTGCCACAATGGGACAGGTACTAATAAGTAACGAGTGGAATTTACCAGACATTAACGACAACACTTTAGTATGGCAAACAATAATTGCCAATATTAATCCCTAGTTCTTAACGACTACAATTCCCTTAAACTTATAAGGATTCAAATCATCATGGTATGTATAAGTACCAGCTTTTGAAAAAACAAAGGTATATGAATCATTTAGGTTAAGATTGCCACTCTTAAAACCTTTGACACCATTATCTGTTGGATATGGATCAGTCGCCACTAAGTGAATAGCCGAACTATTATTTGTCCATACTACGGATTGGTTAACTTTAATAGAAACTGTTTCTGGAACAAATCCATTACTAGTTACAGATACAATTGCAGGCCTTATATTAGCATTGCTGGAAGTAGTAACAGTTTTTGTTTTAGAGCTACTGGAAGCGATGATCCAAATTACTCCAATGATAAATATTATAAATATCGCTATGAGAATATAAAGCAGATTCTTAGAAGGCTTATTATTCGGACTTATCTTGTTTTGCTCTGGTATGCTTGCATGTGGTTCCATAATATATTCCCCTTTTAAATTTATAGATGAGTTAATGATTCATTGAGAACGAATGTACCGGCAACATAGGTTTTGGTGACCTGAAGAGTAGAGTAATTAGTAGCTGAGAAGTAATAATAGTGACTTCTAATTGGACTCATTCCAACTAAAGTATAAACTCCTTGTGCATTTGTTGTCGTAGTTATTGCCCCACCATTTGCACCTGCATTCTTACCAGACCTCACTATAGCACCGACTATAGGTAAACCAGTAGCTTTATCTGTAACCTTACCGGTTAGAGTAACAGTGGAGGCTAATGGTGCGGCTAGGGTTGTGGCTGAAACTGTTGGACTATTCAAGCTTGGACCAACTGAGTTTGTGGCGACTACGTAGAAACTGTAGCTTGTAAGAGCAGCTAATCCAGTGACACCGTAGCTAGTTGTAGTAACACCTGTAGCTATTGGAGTTGCTATCCCTACTTGGTAAACATTGTAGCTAGTCGTATTTGCTGAAGCCGACCAAGAAAGATTAATCTGTGAAGAGCTATATGGCGTTGCAGTTAGTCCAGTAGGTGCTGCTGGAGCTTGTGGTGCGGCTGGAGTTGTTAGGTTGAGTGAGTTAGATAGACTAGATACACTTGGAGGATTAGCTGAGTCATAGGCTTGTATTTGGTACGAGTAGGTTGTAGATGGAGCTGCAGTGTTGTCTGTATAGGTAGTAGAGCTAGTGTTGCCTATATTAACAGCAGTTGAAGTACCTGATGTAGTTCGGAGGATGTAATAGCCTGCTAGTCCTGGGCCACCAACGTCAGTGCTT
>CAIMCP010000070.1 GCA_903839515.1 uncultured Candidatus Saccharibacteria bacterium
ATGCACCTTGCACATCACCGGCGTGCAATAATTCCTGAATCTCTGCATTCACAAACTGTGAAATAATACGGTGTTGAACAGGTGCCTCGCAAATAATTCTAGACTCTATAACTGGTGGCGCCTTCCAACTCTGCTGCATGAATGCATCATTTGTTCTCAAGATGATGTTTCCTCTATTAGGGTGCTTACTTAGAAAATGCGAGAAAAACGGCGCGCTCTTTATATCATACCGCGAATAATAATTATTGCCATTTGTGACTTGATCCTGTTGTAGCATGCTAACTAACTCTGGACTCAGACCACTTGTAATACGTCTAGCTAGATATACCTCTGACATGAACATGTATAGGCCTTGGAAAATGAAGTTAGGCCACGTGGCAGTGATTAACCAGTAGTAGTTTGCTTGGGGCATAGGTACAGTTGAAGTAAAATGAATACTGTCTACCTCATCAAAGATAATACGAGACCACTGGATTGAACTGCGTTCTTGTGTAGACATGAATTGCTTAATAATAGTATTAGACATCAGAGTAATATCACGAGTTCGTATATGTTCCAGAAAATCGGCTTTCTCAAATGCCTTCAGTGTTTTGACTTCTAAGAAACTTAGACTTGTCTGCTGCTGTATAGCATGCTTCCATTGATGAAAGAGTGTGTGGGGTACTATAATCAGATTATTACCGGAACACTCATTTACGTGTATTGGCCTCTTACTCCAGAATGTAGTTCTAGAACTCTCGTGAATTCTACAGAATGTATTTTGTGGTACTAGATTTTTAATAGAGGATAGATACCCAAGCAGCATCAGAGTCTTACCCGACCCTACCTTATCACCGAGTATAGAAAACTGACTATAATGCGTTTCACCGTTTATAATAAACCCTCCCTTAGACGTAGTCTCCTTCTGTTCCATTGCATTGATCATTGCAAGCTGATGAGGTCTAAGAGGAACCTTAATATGAGGCGGCTGAAGTGCCAATTCTGACAGTTCAGTAGTCCCATTAAGAATCGGTTGTTCATATATATCTAACATCTTGTTAACCGAATCATCTCTTGACATGCGAACAAGGTAATCTAATTAGGCAGACCGGTTAAATGTTTAGACCGTTAAAGTATACTTTAACGGATGGCGGCTAATTTTTATTTATCCATCTATAATAAATGCCGTGCGAGGAAGTGAAATCCGAAAAGTATCAGACGCGAAAATCACCTCCCTTTCACGCAGGCGACTGTAGGGGCGATAAAAAGAAGGGTAAGGATGGTGAGTATATTTCAAAAGCCGATTCTAAAGGTACGTATAAGTGGATAAAACTAGCAGGGGGGAATGAAACGAGCACAAATAAAAAGAATAAAACAAGAAAGGCTTCTAAAGGAATAAAATCGTATCTTATTAATGATAATGGTAATAGACCTTTCAAAGTAGAAGTTTCCGGTAATAATGTAAAAATATATTCAGGAAAACGGATTGATAATGGAACTGACGACTATGATGAAAATAGAAACTATAATAAATTAATAAAATCACTGTATGTAACAAAGGTGTATCCAGGAGAAAGTCCATGCGAACTTGCTCTTGAATCTGGGTTTGACTGTGGAAAAGATAGCATTGGCAATTCAGTATTACTCCATCTTAGTGGAAATAAATATGTGTTCGTAGGAAAAGAGATATATGAATTCACAATGGATGACGAGTTTGATGCATATTATTCTGCGATAGGTCTCAATAGTATTTCGTATCCAGTCGTATTAGGTTCTAAATATGTATATTTAATGTTAGATCATATATATATTCCAAGAGACATATTTAAGGCAAAAATGAATGCTACCGAATGGGCTGATGCATACTCGTATTATGGCGGACAAAAACACTTTATAACCGGTGAAAAGATAAATTGCTTTAAGGCGAATGATCGTAAAAAATGCGAAAAGAAATATGGCGATGAACGCAGGAAAATACTAAAGGGAGTTGATACAAAAATCAAAGGTGTCAAGATCATTCAAAAGGCAGATAGAGTTTAATCTATTTTATATTAGTATGCCTTGCAAGGAAGTAAAATCCGAAAAATACCAGGTAAGAAAATCACCTCCCTTTCACGCAGGCGACTGTATGGGCGATAAAAAGAAGGGTAAGGATGGTGATTATATTTCAAAAGCCGATGCTAAAGGTACGTATAAGTGGGTCAAAGTATCTAAATCTAGTACTAATAAAACAAGGAAGTTAAAGAAAGGTACAGTCGGCAGTAAGAACTACCTAATCCATGACAATGGCGGCAGACCTTTTAAAGTAGAGGTTTACGGCAAGACTGTAGAGATCTATAAGGGTGAATATGCTAAAACTAATAACGGGTCGATTGATTACGATAAAGCAATTGACTACAGTGAGTTAATAAAGAAGCTAGTCATCAAAGATGTCCATGTTGGTCAGAGCCCTTGTATTCCTTCTGCCGATGCATGTGGCGCCTTCGGCAAGGGAAATTCTATTCTTCTTCATGTATCAGGCAATAAATACATATATATCGGACACGAGATATATGAATTCTCTATAGAAGATGAGTTTGAAGCCTATTATTCTATGATAGGAAACAATGATGTACCCTATCCAGTTCTTCTCGGTTCTAAAAACGTCTATTTTATGCTAGACTACGCATATCTCCCAAGAGAAGTATTCAAAGCAAAGATGAAATCCGATGACTGGGCCGATGCATATTCTTTTTTCTTTGGATTTAGAAGTCTTGAAACCGGTGAACGAGTGAAGTGCGATCAGAAGGCACTAAAAGAGCGCATGAAATGTATGAATGCACGCGGTGATGCAATTAAGAAGATAAATAAAGA
>CAIMCP010000071.1 GCA_903839515.1 uncultured Candidatus Saccharibacteria bacterium
AGCTAGTATATCTCCCTCTCGTGCCTGAGTATCTAATAGTCTTCTTCTTAGAGCCTCTGTACCTAATGGATCATAGGTAGGACCAGTATTCTTTGAATTTATTAAATCTGTGAATTCTTGGGGAGTATAGGATTCTGTCATCTAGATATCTCCTCTTCTAAAAGTTCAGTAAGGGTTTTAGATAAAGACTTAACATCATCAATAGATTTACCGGAAGGGTATAAGCCAATACTATTAGTTTCAATTCCTATGGCCAAGACACTAACATTTAATTTATTTAGTTCATTTATTGAACTAGCTAATCTTTCTGGATTAGCACTTTCACCATCTGTTAATACAATAACGATTCTTCTTCTGTTCTTATTTTCGGGTTTTGACCCTAGCTCAAGTTTGATGCCTTCGCAAATACTCTCTAATGCCATAAAGTCTTCTGTTGTTCCAGCTGGATTGTTAATACTCGAAAAAACATCCAGTCTTTCTTTTTCAGTGAGACTTGAGGTAAGTGGTTTAATTAACTCAGCCCCGGTACTGAAAGCATAAACAGAACTACGTACATCCCAATCCAAATCAATACTGCCTTGTTGCTGACGGCTTTCGATATCTTTTTGGAATGCAGATAAGCCTTCTAAAAAGATTAAAGCAGCTTTTTGCGCCTCAGCGGTTCGCACTCCCTCCATTGAGCCCGAACAGTCAACAGCTAGATAACAATCGAATCGGCCATTGGCTTGTGTTTCTTTTTCATGTTTATCATAATCCAAAAAGGCCTCTGGCGGATTCTTGATGCCTGTCTTTAGATCAACAATGGTCTGGCTCAAAGCGGAAGGGTTAAGTATCATACCATCTGAACTAGCGCGTTTAAGTCTACGTATTTGAATCACTCTCTCATCAAGCAAGGTTGAAAAAAATTCTCTCATTTCATCTATTTGAGGTCTTACTCTTTCGAGTGCTGCTCTATATGGCCCGCGAAATTTGAAACGATCGCCCAATTCATCCCTGAGTCTTTTTTCGGCTTTTTTTGCAGGTGTGTTTTCCCTAGCTTCTTTCTGGTCTTGTTTCTGCTTGTTTATAGATTCTTCAAGTATGTCTTCCAATTCTTCATGATCGATAGGTTCTGGATGCCTATTGGTCTCATAGTCGGCATAATATTCATCAAAATTAGCATTACTTGAATTTTTTTCGCCATTATTGGAATCACCCTCTTCTCCAGATTCTCCAGACTCACTACTCTCAGACTGATCTCCAGGCTCTCCAGGCTCTCCAGATTCTCCTTTCTTAAAGTTGGGATCTTGTCTATCTAGTTCTAATAATTCTTCAAATTTTGGATAAATATATTCCATCCAGAGTTGAAATTGTACTGAGCGGCTCAACTCTTCGTTAGTGCCCTTTATAATTCTTGAAGTAGATAACTCTATAACGTCTTGTCCATTGATATCGCGTATACTAGAGATTGCATCATCAACCTCAGGAAGAACTGCGGTTTGACTTCCTACTATCATCTCTTCTCGAATTAACTTATATAAGAACTGGAAGTGCCTCGGTATTTCTGTTAAATCTTCTTCTGGAAATAATTTCTCAGAATATACTTCATGGGCAACATCACGCTGACGAGGTAAAAGGCTATGTATTCTTCTGTTGCCGGCTATATCCTCAAGTATATTTATAAATAAATGCTTTGATTCATCTGAACCAACAAAATCCATTCTTTCCCTAGTTTGCTCAGGGTCATTAATAACGCCAACTAAATGAGCACTGACTTCATGCATCAGGCCATAATTAACCCAATCTGGTCTGTAACCTTGCTCAATAAAAAAACTAGGATCGACAGTTACTGTACCGGTCTTTAATACTGTTGCCCAGCCACTACCTACCTCTATTTTAATACCTGTTACGCCCATTATTGCTCCAAGAGATTCGGCATGCTCTGAAATAAAAATTTCAGCACGCTCTCTTGCATCTCTTTGTTCCTCAAGAGATGGAATAATAGGTTCTAACTGACCTGTAATGTCGCTACTTGTACCTTCAGACACCTCATTATTTGTTTGTGATATTATCTCACTCATATAAATACCACTTACTGCGGCTTAGGCTCAGGTATTAATCCATATTCAGCAAATAATGTAGTCATGATCTTTTTATCACCAGGAACCTCTACACTTCCGAGAAATTGAGTCAAAATATCTTCGAGTGAAATAGCACCTTTTCCGTCTCGAATTTGCTCGATTATTTTAACCATATTTCTAGGGCTAATAACCGCTTTTTCGAGTGCAGTTTGAGTTGAATTAGCATACTGTCCAGTATCAACATAAGCTGTAAAGCTCCCATCACTGGCTGGACGCGTGAACATCATTTGAGTGAAGTGGGCAACTTGAACAAACTTAATCAATTCTTCAGGCGTAATATTAGCAAACTCAATCTTACCCATTTTATCGGTTAAGGTGAGAGTTGCGAGAAGCAGTAAATCGGGAGGATTATTTTCTCCACCAACTGGGATTTCTTGGTCAGGATACTTGATATTAGTTCGATTGACCCTATCAAGAAAATCAGCACCTAAACTCTCAACACCTTTATAACGATGAGACTTTTCATTCATAGTAGTAATAATACAAAATCCCGGTGCAATAGTAACTTTCATTCCGCTATCCTCTTGAATTTGATACTCATCGCCTGGTCGTTTTAATAAAATTTCATTTAGACGTTTAAGAAGAATTGGATCAATGCTATTGACTTCATCGATTATAATTGGACGGCCCTCTCGCATAGCTCTCACCATTGGTCCTTCTACAAAATTAGTAACACTATTACCGTCTTCATCACTAAGAAGATCGGCTTTTCCCATTAGCTGGTAGGTATTTAATTCACCAGATCCGGATACAAATTCTGGAATTTCATCAGGTCTACCTAGCCTACGTAACATCTCACCAGCCATATGTTTAGCTAGACCAGTTTTTGCGCCTCCAGTCTCACCTACTATCAATAAAGGTTTACCTGACAATAATGAGTTTATGTTCTTTTTTTCAACATCGCTCATTTGATCTGTCATCAGTACACCGTGATCAAGCTGTCTCTTTTTATCAAGTAGAATGCGTCTTTGAAGCTCACTAAATTCCCCTTCGCTACTTAGAATAGTCTCCTTAGCACGAGTAGCATGATTAAGATCATCTATTAGTTTTTTTATAGTTTCTGGATCAGCCCATTCAGTTTCACCCAACATTGTAGCTGTAGCATCTAAAGCTTCTATCTCGGCTTTGATAGCTTTTTCCCTACGCTCAAGGCTTCTATATGCAGCGACCCGTGCAAAAACTTCCATTCGTTCAGCTTTATATTCGCTGATTTGTTCTTGTATTTCGGGTGAGGATGCTATTTTCTCATGCTTACTAGAAGCTCTTTGTAAACCTTCTAGACTACGTTGTAATCTAATATCAGGGAAACTGGATACGAATTCTTCCCAGCGAGCCATCTCTTCTGGGGTATCATCTTTTGGAAAATGAGAATCCCAGTCGGGACGTTCTTTAATGGCTGATGCTCTATCGAATTTGGGTTGGTCAGGCATTTCTCTAGATTCTTTCTCTTTCATACGCAGATATATTCCAGCGGTTTGACGTCTGTTGTTTTTCAAATTTTCCTGGGAATCAACATAATCATCAATACTAAATTGATGCTCATCAGATGTAGGCTCAATTTCGGCCGAGGTACTTCTAGTTCTAGAAAGTGCTCCATTCACAATATCAGAAGCCGAAAGTGTTTGCTGGATTGGCTCTGCAGTTTCATCAACATCAGATTGTGTCTCTGCATTTTGCATTATCTCACTGGGTAATGATTCTTCTCGATCAAGACCTTCATTAGTTGGATTTTCTTCAGTTAGCGTTGGAGGTGTTTCTTCTGGCATTCTTGTTTCTCCCTTTAATAGTAAAATTATATCATAAGCAGATTTTATGAACTATAAAATATAAAAAAAACCTTCGTAATCCAAAAAAGATTAACCTACCTAGCAGAATTCATAGAAGACAACTATGACAACAAACAACCGAAAGTAATACTCATAAAAAACAATAATAATAAGAAGCTAGGAAGGATAATTGAAAACTTAAATGACGAGTATTCTAATAAATTCTTAAATCTGGTCGCTGTTCCCTAATTTTTTGTATCTCAGCGCTGGTGAGACCACTTAGCCACAAATCACCCTGTACTACTGCCTCATTAGTATCTTCATCATATTCTACAACTAGTCCAATAATAATATTATCTACTTCTTCTGAGTTATATGTCCCATCACTTAATAACCAGGTCTTCATATCCTGTATCTCTTGTTCGGCTTTAGCTATTTTTCCTTCCGGTGAGTTTAGGTATTCTTCTTCCTGTTTTTGCTGTTTTTGTAGTTCAGTTTGGCTAACTGTTTGTTTAGCTTGAGCTAGTATATCTCCACCCTGTGCCT
>CAIMCP010000072.1 GCA_903839515.1 uncultured Candidatus Saccharibacteria bacterium
CCAACATATCCACCAATACTCATGCTGTAATTAGCACTTTCCACAGGTGTTACGCTTTTATCTGACAGGGTTGCTACAATCATAGCAACCGATGTTGCTCCACAACCATTTGCACAAATTGTGCCCTTACCTGAAGGACTACTGTCGTAATGGGCGTTTGCCCATTTAGGATCACACTGATCGTAGAAGACAAAGTTTGCTACCCCTGATCCTCCGCAACCACTAGAAGAAGCTGCTGTTTGACTACTTGGTACACCCCCAGCTTTCGTAAGCCAGCTAGCAAAATCAGGAGCCGATGAATAATCTATTTTAACACCACTAATTAGGCCTTTCTTATCAAGCGTTCCTGTTTTTACTGCACTATCTATCTGATTTCCATAGGACGCATAAGTCAATCCACCATTACCCGCTGGAGCTACATTTAACGAGGGATCGCTTTTATTTGGAAATGCTTTAGTAGCGGAAGGTTGGTACCAATTTATTGCCATCCAAAAAGGATCGTTATTAAATTGTTTAGCCACAGGTATATTGGCGAGATAGGCGACCGCATCCTGAATACTTTCGGGTGCTAGATTTGCGGTAGCGTATTGCTGGGCTGGAGGATAGAACTTTTTAGCGTAACCTTGCCAGGTTGCTGGAATGAATTGGTATTTACCGTAAGCCCCGTTACCACTATTGGCCGTTGGACTACCACCGCTTTCATGCAAGGCTATAGCTTGCAAGAAAGCGTCTAATCCTCCGGCACTCGTTGGAGTACAAGCTGAACTACACGAAGCGTCGCTTCCACCAGGACTTACGCTGGCAGTTTGAACCCCCGCAGGAGCATTAAGGAGCAAATCGTGCATTGCTTGGCCTGCTGTTGTTGTACTATCTGTGCCACTAATAAATGGGGCATCTGTCGAAGGTTTAGCGAAACCTATCTCAAGCCAACCCGCAGGAGCAGCAGAACCATTTTCGTTAGGTGCTTTGTTAGTGTAAGCGATTAATTGGCCTGCTATAACATGCTGATTAACAACTGACGGTATAACATGAACGTGTCCATAGTAAATCCAATCCGATGGACCACCGATAGATGTATCTAATTTTTCAACAGGATAATCGTTTCCGAATCCACCAGGGTCGGGACTTAATTGTTTTATTGTTCCAGGCGCTATTGCATATACACCCCCACCAGGAAATGTTTGTATATCCCAACCCTCATCAACTCTCTGGTATTGCGTTGGTGTTTTTGTAGAAAAAGGCCAAACTAATCCTCCCGCAGTAGTTGTTGTGGTAGCTACTGTGCTTGGTGCAGCTGAACCTGCAGGTACATTAGAGGCCATTGCCGATATATCGGCAGTCACGGCTGCAGAATAACCATTTGGGTCATTGCCATCTGATGCTGGAGCATAACCTCCAGCAGATAAAACAGTGAAAATACTTGCACCAGAATCTATATATTTACCAAATTGTGCCCTAAGATATGAAGCTTGATCCCCACCTCCGGCAATATTTTGGTTTTCAGCAGCAGTATAATCTACACTAGCTTTAATTGAAGACCAATAATACCACAAGTGACTTCCTTGAAAATTAGGCTGTGATGAAGTTGCTGTTCTTCCAAATGAGTTATTAGCATGTTGAACATTGAAATCTGAAGGACTTGCCATACTTGATTCATGGTGGGCGAAAGCAACTATTAAAAATGGACTCACATTTGAATGCTGGGCATCTGCAACAATTACCGATCCAAGCCCAGCCATTTTGCTGGCAGGATTTGTCTTGGTAATGAAACTATCTATTGATGCAGCCATTGCAGTTGGGTCAAGGTTTGGAAAAGATAGTCCTGTTGGAGTTCCTACTCCTGCAACAACCGGAGTAGTTGATGATTCGCTAGTATTACATTTTGCACCAACCCAGTCAGTATAGTTGTTAAGAGCATTTAAATCTGACCGCGACATAGGTTCAGCGGAAACGGCACTAGCCATTAATATATTGAAAACCAACATGAGGCTTATAAAACTGAGTAAATACCTTTTTATTTTATTCAATTTCCACCTCCAAGATTTTGTTGCTGAGAGTCGGTTAATAAGCTAGTGTCATATACTGCTCCGGCAGCTCCAGTGGTAGATTTAATTAATAAACATGCATTTACTGAGTTATTAACTCCCTGCTGAGTATTCGGATCAATAGAATTTGTTGCTGCGTCATTCCAAGAATTATCTTTCCTATATGCTTGGGCTGCGTTATCTGAACAATTGTCATCCCAATATTGCTGAGGATCATCTGGTATTGATCCGTCTGGATAACCGTACTGTGTAATACCAAATGGGTCACCCTGGAAACTAGGAGCCGCGAAGGCTTTTCTTGGGTTAATTATTGAAGAGAAGGAACTAGATAATTTATTAAAAGGATTGCTAATAAAACTAGATATTGTATCTTGAACAGTTGCTCCAAAACTATTAAAAGGTATACTCATAGAAATTGAAGAAACTAAAGAGAACCTACTGTCTGTGTTAAATATTTTAGCCATAAATGATTGTTGGTTGAAATCTGACAACTCCTGATTGTATTCGTCATTCATTATTTTAGCAGTTTGTTGAGTGGTTAGGGCTTGACCTCCAAGCGTTGAGTGCGCATTATCGTTACCGGCAACATCAGCACCGGCGGCTATACTATTAAATGTTCTGCCACCACTCATATTTAGTCCTACTGTCTGAGGTATTAGATAATTTACTACCGCCTCAACTATAGGGTTTATGGCTTTGCTTATTAGGCCTTTAGTTTGACAATAAAGAGGTAATATTGGCCCAAACGCGAATTGTAGCCCAGTAGGTAGGCTGCAGGCAGTATCCGCGACGCCAGTTAGCTTATTAGCAAAAAAACTTATTATGTCTTGAGCGCCACTAATTACCGCACCGATTGAGTTGGTCCAAATATCTGCAATAGCCTTAATAGCAGCTCCTGCGCCCGTTTTGAACCATTCAGATATTGCGTTTGCGATACCGTTACCTGCAGCAAAATTCTCCTCATTACAGACTAATTGTCCGCTTGGAACAGGCTTACCATCATTACATATATACTTAGATGTTTTGTCTGTAGTTGACGTTGAAGCTGCAAAAATTTTAGGAGATAATAGCGCGTCTGCAATGGTTGGAGATACAGTTGCTGTTTTTGGTGCAGGACTACCACCCAATAAGTTTGAATAAAGAGGGCTTTGTTCTGCTCCAGCCGTACCACCAATTAATGAATTCGTGGTATCGTCAACCTGACTTTTTGAAGCTGGGCCTAATGCACTGGTAAAACTCCCAACTTCAGCAGCAGTAACATGACCTGTGTGTATTTCGCTAGCTAAGGAACTATACATTCCCCAGGTTGCAACGGCCGAAGCAGAGTTAATAATATAGCCCAGTGCCCTAACTTTTGGTCCTGCGTGAGCTGCAAATTGAACAATTTCAGCAACCAAATTTATTTGCCCTACGAGCGGAACAGCTTTTCCTGCGGCTTCACCAGCTCCCTTACCTGCAAGCTCTGTAACAATTCTCTTAACTAAGTCCTTTGTAAAACCACCCTCGCTGTTAATTCTTTCAAGCTCTTTAGATAAATCTTCGATTGAGGTAAAACCTAGTTTCGACAAAAGAGAGTCTAAAACCTTAGTGTTATCCTTTTCCAGTTTTGAACTAGCTCTACCGTTTTCCCCATCAGTATTCGATGGATTACTAGGATCGTCAGGAGTTGTTGTTTCTGGCTTTGAAGGGTCACACTTTGGATCTATTAGACAAGTAACAGCCCCGCCCATAATAGAGGACCTTGGCGTTATAATTCTATTTACAAGAAACAATTTTGCGGCCACTTTCTGATCACTTATATTTTTAAAAAGAGGATCACTTATTTTGCAGAAAAATAAACACCTTCTGACGCCGTATTTCTTTTCTAGTAACCTACCAACTTGGAATCTAGTATAAACTTTTTTGAAACCAGTTTCGTTAGCAGTCGCATCCCTAACAGCTTTTCTAACTCCGGCATTATCAGAGCCTACAAAAATACTGTCAAAATAAATCCCTTCAGGCCCTAAATTTCTAATTGAATTACCAGGTGTTTTTAGTTGTAATTCACCACCACCACTTATTTTAAATTCAACTCCGTATTTAGTAGCCAGCTTATTTTCTAATTTGTTATCCTTCCAGGTGTTAAATAATTTACTAACGGGTCCACCTTTTGTATTTGCTTTTGCAGTACAGTTTTTATCAATAGTATTTCCACAATGTCCCTGATAGCCTGGAATAACTTGATCTTGGATATATTTTTTCAACAAATTATCTGTTTCTTTTTGAAGTGCTTGGTTGCCAGAAGCATAAAAATGACTCTTCAGGTTTTGGATAATGTGCTCAATCTTTAAAGGTATTAGCATTAAAAACATAGAAACAACAAGAGCTGCAAGGCCACCAGCGGCACCACCACCAATAGCTATATTTTTTCTATTTTTTTTAACCGCACCAAACATTTTCTTGCCCATTATAGAGGCCCCGCCAGCAATAGAACTAGCCGCCGCTGGATTTGTGGTTTCGCTCTTCGAACCTGTACCAGAAACTAATCCACCAGCGGCACCACCAGTAAGCTTCTCTTTGTCTTCAAGACTTTTCGGACTAGATGAAGTCGGCTTAGTGGTATTAGATCCACTTTCCATAGCTTGAAGATTTGGTCGAGTAACCGGTGTTTGATCTTCTTTGTCGTATACACCGTTTGATTGACTTTCCATATTTACCCTAATTAATTGAGTTAGTTGATCCTGGAGCTAAAGTATTTGTAAGGTCTATGGTTCCCTCTTGGTATCCGCCAGCCGGCTGATTAGGATTAGTATTAACTAGATTCATCTCGGTTTGAGAGGCAACTACCTGAATATGTACGTGATTGGGCCCCGCAAAGAATAAGCCTTGTCCAACTGGGAATTGGCTTAGTCTTTTCTTCTCTTCCTCGGTTAATTTAAATACATCGGCAAGCACATCTACCGACGATGGAGACTGTTTGAAAAGAAGCTGCATAGAAGCATTGGCAACAATTGCCCGCCCCATTCGACTACCCATAAAGTCTTCGACGTCTTGGCTAATTGTAGTAATGCCAAGATTATATTTTCTAGCCCTTTTAGCAAGAGAGAAAATAAAGTTAGCTGAATCTTCGTATTTCATGAGTTGCCAAGCTTCATCAATTATTAGCAGACGCTTCTTCTTATCCGACTTGGTTCTATTCCATATGTAGTTTAGGACAATGTACATAGCAACTGGTCTGAGTTCATCTTCAAGGTCTCTTACGTTAAAGACTACAAATGGATTATCTATACTTATATTGCTTTGTTGAGAAAAAATACCTGCGAATGTACCAGTTGTGTATTTACGAATTCTTTGTGCAAGCTGAGGACCTGATCCGCCCATATGCAGTAACGTGTCATATAGATCAGCAATGGTTGGTGGAATTGTATTCTGGGTAAGTGGATCATTGGTTATGCCAGCCTTTGCATAAGTTTCAATTAGGGCTGTATCTAAGTCAGACTCTTCAATTGGATTAAGCGCTGGAGAGACTGAATTATTGCCTCCTACGAGCTGTGCCTGAGCCCCACCCATCATAAGTCTAAGTAATCCGTGAAGCATGATTAAGTTACTTCTAAGTGCGTTATCTGCCTCCTCAGTGTCAATAACTTTAGGTAGATCAAATGGGTTAATTCTAGTACTTGAGCTAAGGCTTAGTCTGACATATGCGCCGGCAACTGAGTCTGCAAGTTTTTGGTATTCGTTTTCAGGGTCAATTATAATAACTTCTGTACCAAACATCATACTTCTAAGAGCTTCAAGTTTAACTGCAAAGGACTTTCCGGCTCCAGATTTAGCAAAGACAACCGAATTACCATTTTCTAGACTAAATCTGTCGAATATAACAAGCCCAGAGTTATGCATATTAATTCCATAAAGGATTCCATTGTCTTGGCTTAAATTGGCACTAGTAAATGGAAAACTCGTAGATAGTGCACCTGTATTCATGTTACGTCTAATTTGCATTTCATCCACAAATTGAGGAACTACAGTATTAAGACCTTGTTCTTGTTGTGATGTTCCAGGCTTTGAATAAATTAGACCTTGTCCAAGCATTGTTTCAACCTTATGTGAAACAAACTCTAGCTCATCCATATCATTTGCATAAACATTGAAATAAAGTCCAAACCTAAAGAATCTTTCTTCTCCAACTTGAAGTTTGTCTCGCATTTCTTCGGCGTCCTGAATGGCTGCTTGTTTACCCGGATCTCTAACCTTGCCTTTTTCGGCATCAATTTGAATTCCGGCTTCGAGTTGAGTCACCTTTTTTCTAAGATTCTGCATAACTATTTGGCTGGCAACAGGATAGATATAAATACTAATATCTATTACTTCATCAATGTTAACTAGGCCGCTCAACCAGCCAGTATTAATTTGTCTTGGGTATCCATAAACATAGTAGCTTCTAGCAAGCCTTGTACCGATTCGGAAATAGTTACTTTGAAGCTCAATTGAACTTGGGGCAATGAAATCACGAAGGGCTGTAATGCCTTTTTGGAAAGCCATCATCACTTCTTGCTGTTCTTGTCGTTTTTGGTTTTCGGCTAATACCAGTGGATCAACTTTTTTATTCCCAAAAGCCATCACACACCTCCTTGGATGTTTGGTTTAGGCGCTACGCCACTACCCTTTTCAATTACGTCGGCAGTTAAGCTATCAATTGGAAGAAGTGGTTGAGCAACGGCAGTATCGGGGTTGTAAACGTTATAGTAAAGCTCTATTAGCTCCTGTGTGTCTAGTGGAAGACCTTTGACTCCACACTGCTGAAGTCCTTGAATTGTTGCCTGGACTCTGTTTCGTAGTTCATTTTTAGCAGCCTCGAGACTAGCCTCGTCAACTACTACATGTTTTTCTTTGTTGCCAAATAATTCCGAAAAGCCTGTTAGGAAATTTCGGCTTCCTGAGGTAATATTTTTCTTTATCTCAGGGCCTGGAAAGAAAGGCACCACTACATAGAAGTCCTTATCCATAATATTGGTCTGGCTACTTATTTGATCTATGAAGCCAATATAGTCATCCATAAGCATAGACAAAAGCATATTATCTTGCTGGTGTTTTAAATTGTCTAACTTTTCTATGTAGCTCGACAAGTTAACCTGAACTGAATGAATAAAGATTTGGACTGGAAAATACAAGGAATTTAAAAACCCCTGATAGCTAAACTCGACAGCTTCCTGTTCTCTTTGGCTCATAAGGTCAAAATTAATTGCCTTACACATAATTACGGCCCTATATGAGGCATCGCCCATGATAGCAATACCATCTCTTATTTCGGCGATTTTAAGCAAGTTCTGTGTACTATTGATATTAGACTTAGCTTTTCCAGCTGTCTGTGTTGAGACTGTAGGAGCACCGGGTGCCTGGACTGGATTTGCGCCTGCTTGATTTGGATAAGAAGAAGGATTCATTTATTTCTTTGCCACCCCTTAGCGGTAATAATTATTATTTCTAACTAACTTAGTGAAGGTTAATAACAACCTCATCATCTAACCCAGACTGATCTTTTTTATTAGCTTCATGCGCAATCGTAGAAACATAAAGATCGTTGCTGCTAGCCATATTAATTATAGCAGGGTCAGGAGTGTGTGTCATCTTATTAACAGGAGCGCTTTGGGTCATTTTTTCTTCCTTTTTTTGCTCAGATAAAGGTCGTACAATTCTTAAATTACTGTTGTACTCTTTTTGAATTCTTTCGTGCTTTGCGGCCAATTCCTCACTAATAGCTTTTTCTTGTTCAGGAGTATATGTATTTTCCATATAACTCGGTCTAACTAGGGGCGTATTAGTAACACTAGGGCCCGAGAACCAGCTAGTATTATGGTTGCCAGTATTCTTATTTTTTAACGATTCTTCAATTTCTTTTCTATGTTTTTCGGTAGCTTCGCGGATTTTCTCGGTGAACTTGAACGCTGTTGCATTATTCTTTTCGTCTAAGACATCGTCATTAGCTTTAATTTCAGCCGCAGGAGCCTCTATTTCCATGCTACCGGGCGCCAATCTGTCCTCACTTACTATAACCGGCTGTGCGACTGCCTCGGGAGCCGTAAATAGGTTTACATTGACATTTTTAGTTGCCCATCCTCTAGTGTCTATTGTTTCAGCAAGAACTTTTAGTCTTCCCTGTACTTCTTCTTGAGTAAGCCCATTAGTATATTGAATTTGAACTTTTTTTGGAGCCGTTATTGTCACTAGATTTTTTATTCCACTTTGATTCCATATTCTTTTATGGGGGTAGATAAAATACTTCAGTTTAGCTAGCGCCCAAATTTCAGTAGGTTGATCCCTACCCCATGGAACAGCAAAGAATACAGAAAACATAACGATTGGCAAGAAAACTACTAGTAGAAAGGCGGCATGTTTGGCATATACAATATAGCTTAAATAAAGAAACGCTACGGCTATACATCCAAAGATAAACTGAACCGCAGACAACGGCCCTATTAGCTTATCTTCTGCTTCTATATCTTGGATTACTTTATATGTTGCCATCAATCATTGTCCTTAGATTATTTAGGGATTATTCTGACCATTTCCACCATTGTTTGTTGGTGGGAGATTATCTCTAATTAAGTCAGCGTTTGCTTCGGCCACGTCAGCATTTTCGTAACTCATGAATTTACCCGATGGAGTTCTGGGTCTGCCACTCGAGTCTATATCTATGATGTCATCAGACCATCTAGGATATGTAGGTGGAGTCGGTGGTGCAGGAGGAGCTGGTGGTGGAGTCGGTGGTGCAGGAGGAGCTGGTGGTGGAGTCGGTGGTGCAGGAGGCAGCCCACCAACGACCCTAACATCATCGCTTGCCCTTCTAGCTTGTGCGACTGCCTGAGTATATGCCGGACTTGGAGGTCCTGCAACGCCACCAGGTGCAGCACTACCTGCAAATGCTTGATATCCAGCATCGCCCGCAATAAAGCTTGTTATGTGCCCTAAGCCCTCTGTCGCTGCTGTCCTTTGGTCTGGTGAAGCTGTCGCACTACTAATTATTCCCTGAAGTTCCTCCTGAGCTTGAGCTACTGCTGCATATTCTGCAACACCAGCTCCGGGCTTACTAGCGGCTTCAGCGGCACCTTGACCCTGGGCAATAAAAGCTGATGGTTTATTGTTAAGATAGGCAGTCTTATCTTGTCGAGAAACAGCTTTAATTGGATTGTACTCCACGCTAGTATCGCCAAGATGGCCAAATCCTGCCGCACCAAGTGCGCCCTTAGCTGCTATAAGTTTTTGCGAAGCAACACCATAATTATCGTCATTCGTATCAAGAACAGTTCTCCCTTGAGCATCTGTGGTGTAATCACAACCAGTTGATCTAGCAACATCTCTCACTAGCCTATCATGTCCAATTCCTGGATCCTCACCAGAGTCTGTGTTGTATCCATACCCAGCGGCAACTTTTTGAGCAAGAAATGCATCACCAGTTCCTGCGCTCTGTCTAATTTGACGTGCCGCAGCCACTGCACCCGCTGCGGCGCCCCCATTTGCGGTCGCTAGTCTATTTAATTCGAATTCGCCTTGTTGTCTCGACATTGCTCCGGTGGCCATGGCTGACATAATAATTCCCGCATCATTATAGTCTGCATTGCCTTTCCACTGCTCGTTGATTGGATTGCTGGCAAGCTCTTGAGCGCCTGCAGCTCCTGTTCTTGCAGATCTTCTAATCGCAGCACCGCCCCCCCCATGTCTTAGTCTGGTCCCTATTGCACCAACTGAAGTACCGTTCTGTTCTCGTCCAGCTTGTGCTCTTCTTCTGGCGGTGTTGTAGCGACTATTAGGATCTCTTGGATCGCCTCTAAGTGATTTGTTGGCCCAATCAGCACCCTTCTTAGTCATGCCACTAACTTGAGAAATTACTCCTCCAGAAATTTTGAAAGCAAAAGGTATAAGAAAGAGCGGTATAATTCCAGCGATTATGCCTAAAATTTGGTTCCAAGAATTATCAGAAGAAAGACTTCCAAAAACTACTGCCGTAACATTGGCAATCGCTATAACCAGCATTACAACTGGATATACTACTAGGGTTTTTATTAAAAGATCCCACCATTTTTTAAAATATTGTTCAGTGTTTGGTAGACAATATAGCGCAAAAGCAATAGGCGCTGTTATGGTTAGGAATATAATTAAGCCCTGTCTAATGACTATGGTAATGAGAACGCCAATGACCGCCAATATGGCTGGAACGGCTATTGTCAATAGCAGGAATCCAATACCGTCCCCAATAATACCAATAAGCAGAAGTGTTGCGGCTCCACCACCCGCAAGAGTTGTGAGTATTCCCGTCCCACCGCCAACCATAATGTGCCAAACTCCCGCAGCTAGAAAAGGTTGCTTTATTAGGTCGTAAACACCAGCGCCTAAGATATTAAATACATCAATCATAATCGCAACGACATATATCGATAGATTGATTAAAATAACAGCAACCAATATTCTTGGAATCATCTTTTTTATCGTATAGTTTGCAACCATCCCACCGCCAATTGCCTCAACAAGTACTGCAATCAAAAGAGCTATAATTAGGAAAAGGTTTCCATATATTCTAAAGTTTGCCCAAACATTAAAAATACACCCGCTGTTATCGTTTGGGCTACAAGTCGTACTAAAGTTTATTGGAGTGACTTTGAGTAAAGATGCCACTTCGTTTTCTATCGTAGATTCTAAGCCAGTAATACCGTCAAAAACAGCACAGGTTATCCACGAAAGAGGACCACCACTACTTAAGCAATCCTCGGAGGATGTAGGTCCACCACCCGAATTAGATGTTGAACCTGTTGACGCTGGAATCGGTACGGATGGGCTTGAGCCAGGAGTTCCTAGAACAGCTATTACAAAACCACCATTGGCATTAACGGTAGAAGGAGATCCATTAGTATAGCCAATTTGACCATAGCCTAGCAGATCTAAATAGCATGATGGAGAATAAGGAATTTTTGCTGGCGTTATTGTAGTAGGGCTTGATTTTATTGGATAGAACGTAGCAGTACCGTTTTTGTAAACAATTATAGATGAACAGGGAGTACCAACAAGTGAGTAAACATCCCCGGCAGAGCTAATTTTTTTATCCTGATTAAATTTATTTCCTCCATTCATATTCACAATACTTGTTCCGCTAAACTCGTAGGTATATTTAGAGTTATTGCCGTCACCAATATTGATTATCGTCGTAGTCTCTGGCTGACAGCCACCGTTTCCAGTTCCAGCTCCACCCAAAAGCCACTGGGCTCTAAATTGACCACCTGCAGATGTGCTGGCTCCAGTTCCGCCAGGAGTTGCATTTATTATTGCGTGTGAACTAGCACAAGCTGGTTTGTCGCTTGTATATTCACCCGTACCACCCGTGTAATAGTCGTAAGCTCCATTTTTATCTATAAATTTAATAGTAGACTTATCTGGAAGTGTGCCTACGATTGTATAGGCACTTTGCCACTTAAAATCAATTGCTTTAACCCCAGTTTTGAAGCTTGTGAATGTTAAATCAGCAAAGGAAACCGCTTTTCCTGTAAAAACAAAAAACAGTAAGGCCAGTACTAAACTCGACGATAGAATTAATAATTTTTTTTTCATCCGACCATTACCTTTAAACTAAACATATAATCCCTAAAAGCCATATAATATAAATATATCATAACGCTAAGCTTTAATATTAGCATTTAGTTATAAAAAAATGGATAAAATTTTACAAGAGCTCATGCATATTGATTTACTGGCCTTCAGTATATATAGTAAAACCTAATGATTAAGCATAAAAAACATAAAAACTTCACGATGAGAAAAACGTTTGTAGCTTTTTTTTGCTTATTCTTTCTTTCTATTGTCCCCGCAACCCCAGCTTTCGCCGGAAAGGTTTGTGGTGGTGGGCCTCAGCCAAATGGCGGTGACCCCTATCCGTCAACCACCACTGCAATCGATTTAGGCTGTACCGGAAAAGGAAACCCTATCATGGATATGTTGTTTGGAGTTATTAGATTTTTGGCAGCTGGTGTTGGAGTTGTGATAATAGGATCAACAATTTTTGCTGGCGTTCAATACGCAACCGCGAGAGATAGCCCAGAGGCCGTCCAGAAAGCTAAAGGCAGGATTATATCTAATTTAATGGCACTTCTCCTCTATATATTTGGCTATGCCCTTCTCAACTTCCTAATACCGGGAGGGTTCTTTAACAGATGATTAATCTTCTAACATCTTTCGCAGATTCTACCTGCACATTTAGTGGAGGCGCTTTCTTGACACTACCGCACTGGTATCAGTATTTGAGCGGTACGATGGTTAATAATGTCTGCAGCCCCCAAATTCAAGGTATTAACGATATTTGGCTTATTGTCCTTGCCGTTACAGAGATGCTACTTCAGCTAGTTGCGCTTATTGCTATCATAATGGTTATTTATGGAGGTGTTCAAATGCTTACAAGTCAAGGGCAGCCAGATGGCATAGCTAAAGCAAGGACGACAATTATTAATGCACTTATTGGAATGACGATATCTATTGCCGCAGCAGCCATAATAACATTCTTGGCGGGGAATATTGGCGGATGATAGGAATACTTAACACCTTTCACCAATTAGCAGCATCGGGAACAGCTGCGGTCAATAGTTGTGGAACCGGAAACTGTAGTATTGGCATCCCAACGGTTGGTGCCAATAATGGATCGCTAACATCAATTCTGCAAATCGTTTTTGGAATAATTGGATCAGTCGCAGTTCTTATCATAGTATTAGCTGGGCTTCAGCTAATTACATCTGGCGGAAATCCTGAATCAGCCAAAAAAGCCAGAGAGACAATTATATATGCCGTTGCGGGACTGGTGATTGTAGTAAGTGCCGAAATTATAGTCACCTTCTTCCTGGGAAAATTGTAATTATGAAAAAATACCTATCAATTCTTTTAATACCATTATTTATACTCTCATTTAGTACAAATGTTTTTGCGGTAGATTTGCTCGCAAACACATGCGCCAATGCAAACTCTAATCAGCCAGGTTCAGCTCCAGGTATCTGCAGAGATAACCAGACCAACTCCACCACAAATCCAATCTATTCAATCTTCAAAACTGTACTAAACCTTCTATCTTATGCAATTGGCTTTATATCTGTAGTTGTAATAATAATTGCAGGACTAAGGATGATTTTATCCGGAGGAGATCCGCAAACGCTGAATTCAGCCAGGAACGCAATTATTTATGCAGCTGGAGGAATAGTAATTGCTGCAATCGCTCAAATAATTGTAGTTTTTGTACTAAGCAGGTTTTAATACTATAATTAACAATATGAGAAATATAATACACAAACTTAAAATTCCAATAATTACCTTCACGATAATGATGAGCTTTGGCGTGGCCTCTAGCTCTTTAGCATTTGCGAGCCCTTTTAACAGCGCCACCAATTCTGTGTGTAACGGCGCCGCAATAAATGGTACTGGTCAATGTTCAGGAAATACAAGCCAGACCAGCCTTAATAATGTTTTAAAAACAGTACTTAACATACTGTCATTTGTTGTTGGATTTGTCGCAGTTCTTATGATTATTATAAGTGGTTTTAGGATAATTGTTTCAGGCGGCGACACGAATTCATTTAATAGCGCCAAAAATGGACTTTTGTACGCCGTAATTGGTATTGTTATTGTTGCAATATCTCAAGTCATAGTTCAGTTTGTTCTAACAAATGCTACAAAATAAAATACTATTGCTTAACTTGAGTTAAATATGATATATAATTAGATAAAGAAATTTAAAATTCGAAAGGCCAATAAGAAATGATTAAATCACTAAAATATAAACTATTTACACTAGCAACCGGTATTGCTTTACTGCTTCCGCTAGGTTTCAGTAGCCTTGCATATGCCCAAGGCTTTGATCAACAGAATGCATTTAAATCGCAAGGATGTTCAGGAACACAGGCCGGCGGAACAACAACATGCGCTAACGCAGGTACAAGCCTAAACACCTTAATTAAAAATATATTGAATGTTCTATCTTATGTCGTTGGTGTCGTTGCCGTTATTATGATTATTATAGCTGGATTTAGGTACATTGTATCTGGTGGTGAATCGGGCGGTGTTACGGGGGCCAAGAACGCAATTCTATTCGCAATCGTAGGCATAGTTATAGTGGCAATCGCTCAAATAATTGTTCAGTTTGTACTTACAAAGTCAACTGCAACCACATCTACTCCTTAAGTATATATAGTATGGAAAACAAAAAAGGCTCGTGCTAGCGAGCCTTTTTTAATATCTATTATTTTTTGTTTATAAAATCTGTATTTTCTTTATTGTATCTTGCTTCATTTTTGCGAAGCTAATAGTTAGTACGCCGTCTTTTAGTTGAGCCTGAATATCGTCTTCCTTTACGGAAACCGGCAAGGCTAAACTTCTTGAGAACTCTCCCCAGTAACATTCCTGGACAAAATAATTCTCAACATCATCTTCGTTACCCGCTGATAGTGTTCCTCTAATACTTAAAGTATTGTCGGAGATGCTAACATCTAGGTCACTTTTGTTTACCCCTGCTGTCCTAGCCTTAACAACTAGTTTTTCTCTTGTCTCATAGACGTCGACAGCTAATTGTCCTGGGACTGCTTCATCTTCATCCCATTCTTCATTTACTGCTTCTGGTGCCCCACTAGGTTGATCTGGTGCAGCTGAATCGTCGTCTCCTAGAAATGCTGCTGTAAGTTCATCCTCTTCCATCAAAAGGTCGTCGTCGCGGTTATTTCGCGCCATATTGTTACCCTCCATTGATTTATGCTATTTGTACTTACCCTTTTTGTCTTAGTGTTAAGTATATCTATGTTTATGAAAATGAGCAACTAGTCATTTAGATATTTACAACACAATAATTACAACATTGCTGATATTTTATTTTATACAATGAAATTTTAGGAATTCTTGATATAATCGTAACTGATTGGAAGGGTCGCATAGTGGTCGAGTGCACCTGTCTTGAAAACAGGAGAACCGGAAACGGTTCCGTGGGTTCGAATCCCACCCCTTCCGCCATTGTACTTTTATTAGGTACAATTATGTGAATCTATGGAGAGGTACCCAAGTGGCTGAAGGGGACGGTTTGCTAAATCGTTAGGGGGGCGAAAGTTCCCGCGAGGGTTCGAATCCCTCCCTCTCCGCCAGATTCAACTAATTCAATCGCAGATTACTTCCTATATGATTAAGAGCATCAAAAAAAAATTTACCAATGCCTACAGCTACTGTATAGCCCGTGAATGGCTTCTAGCCCTACTCTTAACTCTCACAATAGTAGTTATTGGAATTACGATATCGTTAATTGCTCACCCGTTCATGTCATTAAACATGGAACCAACAGCCAGAAACCTAGCCGATCCAAATGTCTCCATTCACTATTTAGCAAATTGGGACGGAGTCAGATATATGGAGGTTGCTTCACAGGGCTACCATGATAGCTTTGTAACCGGTTTTTTCCCGCTTTATTCAATTCTTATCTCTTTGCTGGAAAAAATTATTGGATCATACTTGGCGAGCGGTTTAATAATTGCCTGGATTTCATTGGTCGGAGCAATTTATTACTACATAAAGATTATTAAGCTATATTTTAAGGTTAATAATCTAAATGCAGTAAAAGCTAGCCTTTTGTTTGTCCTTTTTCCGTCGGCCGTTTATCTAATGTTACTTTATACTGAAAGCCTATTCGCATTCTTATCTCTTGGGGCCATATACTACGCCCTCAAGGGAAAATATTGGCAAGCAGGTATATTTACTGCTTTCGCAACTGCAACCCATATCACAGGCCCTTTTTTAGTTATTCTCATCGGCCTCATATTGATTGAGGAAAAGGTTAAGTTGTTGAATGTAGTAAAAGCCATGGCTCTTGGGTGCGTAGGCCTAATAGCCTATATGATTTATCTATATAGAAATTTCAATAATCCACTTGAGTTTATTGTTGCTCAAGAGACTCACGGCTGGCTCCACTATACTTTTATGCAACAAGTCGGTCGCATCAACTTGATTGAATGGGCTATGTTAATTTTAGTTATCATAACCACTATTTACTGGTGGAAAAGAAGAAAGAGTTTCGCTATTTACTCCGGACTTAACCTGCTTATCCCTTTCGTTGGTGGACAGTTCGGAGGGTTTCCTCGGTACTGCTTGATGATCTTCCCTATCCAATTTATGATCTACGATATTTTTAGAAGACACCCCAAAACACTAAACTCAACGATTATATTTTTTGGATTTTGTTGGTCCTGGATATTAATTTTATTTACTGCTGGATATGTCGTTAGTTAATATATTGAATTCTTAAGAAGGAAATAAGGTATAATAGGCCTATGAAATTAGTAATTATGATTCCTTGTCTTAACGAGGAAACAACCCTGCCCCTCGTGTTGTCGAGGATTCCTAGAGAAATTAAGGGAATAGATAGCATTAAGGTGTTAATTATAGATGATGGATGCACAGATAAGACTGTTGAGGTTGCTAAAAATCTAGGAGTTAAAGATTTCGTACATCATGCAAAAAACCGAGGACTTGCCCACTCGCTCAGGGATGGTATCCAAAAAGGTCTTGAACTTGGTGGCGATATACTAGTGTTGACAGATGGTGATAATCAGTACCCACAAGAGAAGATACCTGATTTAATCCAGCCAATTATAGACGGAAAAGCCGATACCGTTATAGGAGACCGGCAAGTTACTACTATTGAACACTTTAGTCCCGTCAAAAAGTTTCTCCAGGTTTTCGGAACTAAAGTAGTAAATAGTCTGGCTGGAACCGACATCCCCGATAGCACCAGTGGCTTTAGGGCTTATTCAAAAGAGTCTGCAATTAAATTAAACTTAGTGGGTAGGTTTAACTTTGCGGCTGAGACGACCATACAGGCATCCAATAAAAGACTAGCCATAGTCAGTATTCCGATAATAACCAATCCCAAGACAAGAGAATCTAGACTCTTCAAATCATCCTGGGAGCACGTCAGAAAAAGCACAGTTGCAATGCTTAATAGCTTTACGATGTACAGACCCTACACAGTTTTCTTGTCTATTGGCGCAGTCCTGTTTATAGGAGGAGCAATCCCCTTCATTCATTATTTGTATCTTGTGGCCACCCAGCCCGATCCTTTTGGAGCTCATCATATTCAGTCACTAGTAATTGGGGCAGTTCTACTTAACGCATCATTCACCTCATTTACTCTAGGAATAATTGCCAATCTTATCAGAATTAATAGATCACTAATCGAGGATATTCTTGAAGTTCAGAAAAACGAGATATTCAAGAAATAATTTTAATTCTATAATAAACAACAATTAAGCTAAACTATATTTATGGGTGAAGATAGCGACAAATATTCAGCAAAAAAAATACATTCAGAAAGTAATATAAAGGAATTTAGTTGGAATGGGCCTGAGTTTATCTACCATGAGAAAAACTTCAAGTGGTATATTTACTTAGTTTTAGTAACGTCTGCCCTGGTCGCTGTTCTGGTGATGTTCACAAAAGATATTATCTCCGCCATTCTTGCCGTCCTACTAGCATCGATTTTTGGTGTTTATGCCAACAAGAAGCCAGCAACTGTTAAGATATCGGTAAACAAAAAAGGTGTAGAAATTGCCAATAAAACTACTTACTACGAGAGCTTTAAGTCTTACTCGGTATTAGATTTTGAAGAATATTCATGCGTAACCTTCATGCCAGTTAAGAGATTTAGTATCTTGCTTTCGATATATTTTAAGACTGAAGACAAGGATAAAATTATAGCTGTTTTCGAGAATAAATTGCCTCTCGACAATAGAAAAGAAGATTTTATTGATAGAGCAACAAGAGTCATAGGCTTTTAAGCTATTTAGTATATCATTTAACCTGATATACTTAAGCTTATAAATAACCCTAGAGGTTTTCATTGAAACAAGAAAGTCAAAAAAAAGACAAAAATAACGTAGCGGGGTTTCTAGATAAGTTTTCTCCAAAAGAAATGACTAATCTTCCCACCCAGCCGATGATCAACTATTTTGGCGGGCTCAGAAAAAGTTCGGCGCTGATTATGGGAACGGGTTCGATAATAGCTATTATTCTTCTGTATTTTTTTCTTTCTCCATTTTTTGTAAGAATAAAAATCGGCAATATTAATGTTACTGGCGGCAAAACCAAAGTTGTATATATGAAAGCAATTTCCGGCCAAGTAGATAACTATAGAATCTCAGTCGAATACTCAAATAAAGTTATTAAAAAATACACTCTTTCAGATGTTGGAGTTTCTGTTAATTACCCCGAAACTATTAAAAACTTACACCAGGCGAGCTATAGTATTTCAAATAGGTTGCAGCTTTGGAAGGTTAACCCTGTCCATATTTCCTACTCAGTAAACCAAAAAACACTAGCAGCATTTAATAAAGCAAATTTAACACAAGTTATTAAGGCTCCGAAAAATGCCAGCATATCCCTTTCAGGAGGTGCAATAGTACTAGCAGACAGTTCATTTGGGAAGGAATATGCAGTTAGTGGCGGCCCCTCTAAAATACTAAACAGTGCCGAATCTTTAAGTCCGACAACCATAAAACTGAAGATAATTTCGCTATCCCCTACAATATCTACCGCTCAATTAAGTTCACAAGAGCCAGAAATTAATAAAATATTAGCCCAACGTGTCGTACTCAACGTAGCCGGTACCAGCACTACAGTACCAAGCAGCTCACTAAGTTCGTGGTTAAGCTTAAACGTAAACCCAGTTAGCGGAAAAATATCCACAGAAGTTAATAAGGCAAGTGTAATCGACTATATGAATAAAATAGCATATAGCTACACCAGGCCCGTTAAAGACCAGATTGTAATGAACAGCGTCGATGGATCAAGTATTGTAATTGTTCCTGGTCAAAACGGAATTGCTGTTAGTAATGTTTCGGGCGCGGCACAAGCAATTATTAATCAAATCCTAGGTGGTCAAGGAGTCGATGCGACTATAGTTGTAAGCACTGCTCAATACCAAACGATAACAACTGCGGATTACCCTAAATGGATAGAGGTTAATGTCAGCACAAAAAGAATGTACGCATATGAGAACGCTAATTTGGTTAATAGTTTTCTGGTTTCAGCTGGGAAGTCTTCAACCCCCACCCCTATTGGTCAGTTCCATATTTTATCCAAAGTTGCACTCCAGACAATGGTTGGAGCAGATTATGTTCAGCCAAACGTGCCCTGGATAAATTATTTCAAGTCCGGTGGCTATGCAATTCATGGAAATTACTGGAGGACATCGAGCTGGTTTGGCAATATAAATAGCTCACATGGCTGCGTTGGGCTACAGGTTGGTGACGCTGAGTGGATATATAATTGGGCCCCTATAGGGACCCCAATTATTATTCATACCTAGCTGGTTAAGCGTTCTTTATTTCTCTTTTTGATGTCCCTGAACCATGATTGCATAAAGGATTAATGCATCAACAATTAATACCACTATAGACCATAGAGGATAAATTGGAAGTGACGCAACTGCGCTCAGCATGCTTAAAACGATAACAATACTGGCAAAAAATCTTCCCCAGGTGTCACCGTGCGCTAGCGATACGGCCGCAGAAATGATAACTATGCCAGCGATAATGTTTATCCATCCCCATTTGTTATAGTTCAAGATCCATACGTTACCAGATTCCTGAACAAAAAAAGTGTGTCTTCCTAGGTCAGCTATTCCCTGAATTACGCTAAATAGACCACTGAATAAAAGCATAAAGCTGGCAAAACCAACCCAGCCTGACCATCCGCTTACAGTGTTAAGTTTAGTTCCCATAATAATCTCCCTTTATTTACTTATAACTTGATAGTATCCCTTATTCAGTCAAAAAACAACAGCTTTGCAAAATAGTACAAAAACTGATATAATATGTATTATGAATGGTCGAGAATCGAATAATAAAAAACGCCATGATTTACGTATTGGTGAGAGTTTCAGTGGATATTTAATTGGCATTGAGCCCCCTATTGCCCATAAAAAGGTGTCGATAGTTTCTAAGATAATTGCTGAAGCATTGAGTTTAGACACTACAGAGGTGCAATCGTCGACCGTTTTTAGTCAAAAAACTCACAACGAATTTTTTCTTGGAGATATTGAGCGAGGCAAAGCTATTTCTATAGCAATGAGCATTGAAAAAGCTTTAGGAGATAAAGAAACCACTATTGTCCCAGACTTAAGCAATACATATCAAGCTTCCAATACTACGCTATTTGACGACTAGAAGCTTTATTGAAGCGAAGAAGTTAAGCGAGCTATATTGTTTAGAAATACTGATTTTCTGGATTTTTTTGTCCATGAATCTAAATGTATTTGGTTTGATTTTTCTAGATATATTCTGCTTATCTTAACAAATTCCTTAACTGCTTTGGGGTCATAGCATATTAAAGTTAGTTCAAGATCAAGTTCGAATGATCGAATATCTAGATTGCTTGAGCCAACAGTAACTAGTTCATTGTCTATGATAATAAACTTCGAATGTAGTAAAACAGGAGCTCTATAGTTAAATATTTTTACGCCAGCCCTCAAAAGGTCCTCGTAGAATGATCTTTGAGCATGTGCGACCATCCATTGATCTATTGCCTCTGAGTTTATTAGTATCACCTCTACGCCTCTTTTTGCGGCACTGGTTATTGCATGGAGAAAAGATACGTCCGGTACAAAATAAGGATTAACCAAAACAATTTTTTTAGTTGCGCTATATATAAGACTGGTGAATAGCTTAAGATTATTTTCATCTTCATATCCAGGACCGCTTGGAAGTATTTGTATCTTAGTGTCACCATATGACTGAAGCTCTGCGTTCATTATGTCCGCTGAATTATAATCCAATAAGTTCCCAGTCTCTGAGAACCAGTCAGTTAGAAATATGGCTGATAGTTGAAGAACGGCTGGCCCGCAAATTCTAGCCACTACTTCGTCGTAATAAATATTGTCTCGTCTGTGATAATTCCTTTGAACAATGTTTTGTGAGCCGGTATAACCCGTAACCCCATCAATAACTATTAATTTTCTATGATTTCTAAGATCAGGTCTCACATAGCCTCTTCCCGGAAACCTTAGGGGCAGAATTTCTTGTGCAACCACCCCATCATTTTTTAGTCTTTCAGTCATTTTTTTATATGACTTGAATTTTTTGGTAGAAAAACTGTCATACATTACCCTGACTTTGACTCCCCTATCGACAGCTCGCTTTAAGGCGTCGAATATTGGAGCTGTAGAATCGTCAAGAACAAGAATAAAATACTCTAGATAAATAAAATTTTTGGCCTTATCTAAGTCCTCTACTATAGAGTTGAAAATATCATTGTATTCTGACAAAACCTTGATACTATTACCTCCAAAAACCGGTAAATGGCTTAAGGCCAAAGCTAACTTAGAGACTTGCAAATATTTTGTGCCCACATCTGCCGATAAGAGTTTTTTATCTTTTTGTTTGCTCTTAAGTTCATGGACTGTTGAAGATATTATCTTGTTCAGTGTTTTTTGAGCATTTCTTCTAGACTTAGGTAATTTCGGGTTCCCTAGGATTAGGAATAATATAATGCCAAATTCAGGAAAGAAGAATATTAAAAGTAGCCATGCCATAGCCGAGGAAGGTTTTCTATTTTTTGGTACAAAGTAAATGGATGCTATTCTTATGAACCACTCCAATAAAAGCCAAAAAGAGCCCAAGAAACTAAGATTCAATAACCAGTTCAAAGTTAATTCTTCCTACTAATAAATTTACTCAAATGCATATTTCAAAACCATATAACCTCTTAGTCGCCAATTGATACGTCTTGCCAAAAGGCAACATAACCTGCAAAGTCTTTTTTAACTACTTCTATAGATCCCTCTTTGGGGTTTGGATATGACCAAGCGTTGTCTTTGCTCCAATCATTACCCTTCCCTACGTCAAAATACTGGCAGACACCCTTCCATGGACATGTATATGGAGTTGGGCTTTTTCGAAGGTATTCCTGTTTGACTGAATCTGGTGGAAAATACCAGTTTCCCTCAATGTATATCAGGTCATCTTTTGGGGCTTCAGCTAGAACTATGTTTTTCCATGCCGCTTTCATGTTTTAATTATACCCCGAATTTTGTTTGCAGATATTTTTTATATTCTTAGGCAGAAAATATATTTGGGCTATAATTAAAAAACAGGTGATTAATGTCTTTGAAAAAAATATACAGCTTCATTAATTTTACGAATATAAAAGCCTCTTTGGTTTATGTGCAGAAAAAACACCCCAAGCTACTCCTAACCTTTAAGCTATTATTCGTTTTTGGGTTATTTTACGGGGTTTGCATCTCTAGACTAGACCCAGACTTTGGGTGGCATTTGAGATCTGGCTACTATTTCCGTCAATTTGGAATTCCCACCCACGACATCTACACCTATACTGCCAGAAATTTCAGATGGATTGATCATGAATGGGGTAGTGATGTAATGATTTCGTATATATATAGCTTCGGTGGCTATATAACTTTAGCTGTATTTTATGCCACTATTTGGACTTTATCGTTATTTGTAAACAATAAGTCCAAGAATAGCCTAGTATTATTACTCGCCACACTCGCTATGCTCCCCTATGCCGGCATTAGACCCATTGCCTGGACTGTTTTAGCATTATCTATATTAATGAGGCTAGCAGCTTCTAAAAATAGGTATTTAAGATGGCTAATACCTGTCTTGTTTTTTATATGGGCAAATTTGCATGCTGGATTTATAATCGGCTTACTTTATCTGCTTTATCTAGCGATAACTAAGAAAAAAATGTATTGGTTTAGAGTTTTTGTGGTGTCTATCATAGCGACATTTATAAATGCCTATGGTCCATCTGTATATATTGAAATGGCTAGAACTCTATTTGACCCCTCCCTGCATAGCCACATAACAGAGTGGAAAAGCTTTTTTGTTAAGACACCATCAATTTTATATATTTTTTTCTGGGCTATTGGATTTGCAATGTATTCCAAAAATAAGTTAATAAACTATATTCGCTTCGACACTTTGCTTGGATTAGCTGCAATTAGTGCCAATAGAAATATTCCCTTATTTGTCGCGGGCTCCATAAACCGTACTAATGAATATGTGGAGAAAATATACGAGTCATTTCCCAAAAAAATCGACCCACTAGGTAAAAAAATACTAGTAATTTTTATTCTATCGATATCAGTTTTAGTATTTTATAGCCTAAAGGATAGTTATTGGCCAATAGCCCAAAGAACAGCAGATTACCCTGTTCAAGGGGTTAATTATCTTCAAAAACATGCCTGCAAAGGTAATCTTTTCAATAATTATAACGATGGGGGGTATATAATCTGGAAACTTCCAAATACCCCAGTATTTATTGATGGTCGCATGCCAAGCTGGAAGGATTCTGGCGGACACGAATACTTTGATATTTATCTGTCGGTGATAGATAATCAGTCATCACAAAACAAAATCTTTAAGGAGTACAATATTCAGTGTGTTTTGGTTGCTAAAAATGATGGTTTTAAGAGGCTTATAAATAACCTAAAAGATAAGGGTTGGAAGACGGCTAGTCGAGGAAATGGGGATATTCTTTTAGTCAGTAATCAATAATGGTGCACCCGACAGGATTCGAACCTACGACCTTTGGCTCCGCAAGCCAACGCTCTATCCAGCTGAGCTACGGGTGCATTTAAGAAGTAATACTAACATGTTTTACCCTATTTATCCAGAGTGAATACCTGTTACAATATCAAACTACGGAGAGGTGGCCGAGCGGTTGAAGGCGCTGCTCTCGAAAAGCAGTATATCGGAAACGGTATCGAGAGTTCGAATCTCTCCCTCTCCGCCATATCGTATTACTTACAATAAAGTAATACGATTGACAAACGCACTACTTATTATGTATAATATGACCATGTCGGTAACACTTTCAACGAAATATCAGATAGTGATTCCAAAAGATGTTAGAAAGCAGCTTGGATTAAAATCTGGTCAGAAAATGGAAATTAATAAGATTGATGAAAATAGCATAGTTTTAACTAAACAACTTACCGCCGATCAATATGTTGAGAAATATTCCGGACTACTAAAAAACACTCCTTGGATTACAAAAAAAATCGATGCCGCAGAGTATCTTCGCAACGAAAGAGATAGAGACAGATGATCTCTCTCGACACCAATATATTTATATACTGGCTTGAGAAAAATACTGACTTTTATGAGATTAGTGCCCAAATTATCAAGAAAATATATTCTGGAGAGATAAGCGCAACCTGTTCGTCTCTAGTATTGGCTGAAATATATAACAATAACCAACTTATCGTTGAGGCAATTAAAAATTTACCTAATCTTAAGATAGTTAATGTATCTGATGAAGTGGCTGAATTAGCGGGCAAACTTAGATTTGGCTATGGATTAAAAGTCATAGATTCAGTCCATATCGCCTCAGCAATAATCTCTGGTTCAGATTCATTCATTACAAATGATGTTTATCTGTCTAAAAAGAATATTTCCAAAATATCAATAATTCTGCCAACCAAATTCTTATAACCTAAACAATAAAAAAGACTAAATCTTTATTTTTAGCCCTTCGGCTGGTAATATTAGGCTATGGATGAGAAAGGGTTGGGAGCACGTCTTCAGAAAGCACGTCAAAATGCAGGGCTTACGCAGCAAGAACTGTGTCACAAGTCTGGTCTCAGTTACTCTACGCTTGCTAAGATAGAGCGAGGTGCTATAAAGTCACCTTCTATTTTTACAATACAAAAAATTGCCGATACAATTGGAATTGATTTAGACGCGCTTGTTAGTGGAGATACTAGCCGAATAAGGCATATGAAAAAATCTAAGTCCGGACTTAGTTTTATATATTTCGATGTTAATGGCTGTCTTGTGCATTTTTTCAATCGAGCATTCACGGAACTGGCTCATATGAGTGGTAAACCCTCCGACTTAATTGAATCATTGTTCTGGCACTATAACGACCAGATTTGCAGGGGTGAGATGCCACTTGAGGACTTTAATAAGAAGCTATCGGAGCTGCTTGAGATAAAGGATATAGACTGGAAGGAATATTACTTTAACGCTATTGAACCAATATCTGATAGCTATGATTTGATCACATGGGCTTCAACCCATTACAAGGTTGGGCTTCTAACAAACTCTATGCCCGGTTTTCTGGATGAGTTAATTGCAAGAAATATTATCCCCGACCTAAAATACGATGCCATTATTGATTCCTCTAAGATTGGTCACATTAAACCCGAAATTGAAATATATCATGCTGCAGAAAAAGCTGCCAAGTGCGACGCCAAAGAAATCTTATCTATAGATGACTCAAGGGCAAACCTAATGGCGGCTGAAAAGCTAGGCTGGCATGTTTCGTGGTTCGACGACTATTCGAGTGGGGATTCGGCTTCTAGAATAAGAAATCTTCTAGAGCCCGCTTAATCTAGAATTTAGTAGCTTCTTCTTTGAGTAATGCTATTTCTTCCTCAATCTCTTTGAGGTTTTTCTTGGTATCTTCAATAATTTTTTTAGGTGCTTTTTCGATATATGACTTATTGGATAGTCTAGCTCTTAAATTTTCCGCCTGTGTTTCACGTTGTTTAACTTTGTCTTTAATCTCATCTAGATATTGATTAATAACTGATTTGTCTACGTCAATCCAGGCAGCCATTTCGGAAGAAGTTAATTTGATTCCCTCCCCTGTTTCAACTTCCTTAATATCTGACAGATTTGCAAGTTTCTTAGTCAGATCAATTTCTTCCTGATCCACTTCACTCAATTTGGTCATTGTTAAGTTGGGCTTGTTTAGCTTCAGGGTGTTAGAAATATTTCTAATCTCGATAACTGTATTTTTTAGCTTATCGAATTTAGCCGCTAATTTTTTATCCGAAGGTATTATGTCTTCTAATTTAGCGCTTATAAGCAGTTCTGATTCATTAGCTGGTTTAAGCGACTGCCAAATAGCTTCTGTAACAAAAGGCGCATAAGGGTGTAGTAACTTAAGGCTACTTATTAGCGTATAAGCCAAAATGGAGTCATTTGAGCGGCTTTTTGAGGCTTCAATGTACCAATCTGCTAAATCATCCCAAATGAAGTGGTAGAGCCTCTCATAGCCTTCAGCAAAACCATATTTTTCCATGTCTTTGGCTAAGTTATTTTGAAGGTCACTAAGCTTACCTATTATCCAGTGATCGGCCATTGTTTCAGGAACTGGCTTTTTACCTTTAGAGCTATTTACCTTTTCCTGTGAAAACCTGGCTATATTCCAAAGTTTATTACAAAAGTTTCTAGCATCTTCAACTTTTCGGTGGTCGTATCCCCTGTTTACTCCAGGAACACGTCCGGAAATCATGCCCATTCGAAGGGCGTCTGAACCATATTCATTAACTACATCAATCGGATTGATTACATTGCCAAGGCTTTTGCTCATCTTGGCGCCATCCTCTGCCATAACATATCCGTGAATATAAACATCTTTAAACGGAATATCACCGGTTTCATAAAGGCTGAGCATAATCATTCGGCTTACCCATGGAAATAGTATTTCTCCACCAGTATCCATAAGGCTTAGAGGGTAGAATTTTTTAAAAGTTTCAGAATTTGGATAGTCTGTCGCAACAAATGGCCAGGAGCTACTTGAGAACCAGGTATCAAATACATCAGTATCTCGCCTATATGTTTTATTATTTACCTCAATAAGTTCTTGCTCTACCCTTTCGTCGAAAATCCAATCATCGGGATTATCTTCATTTACAAATGCTGGAATTGGGATTCCCCAAGAAATTTGACGGCTTATATTCCAATCCCTAAGTTGTTTCAAGTAGTTTATGAGCTGAACTCTCTTTGAGTCAGGATAAAATTTAATCTCCCTGTCTTCAAGTGCTTCTATTGCTTTCTTAGCAAGAGGCTTCATGTCTATAAACCATTGTTCTTTTAAGAGCGGCTGAATAGTAGTTTTACACTTATAGCAGTGACCAACACTGTGCTTATAGTCTTCTGTTTTTTCTAGGAATCCCTGACTACTTAGGTCACTAACGATTTCTTTTCTGGCTTCAATAACATCTATGCCTCTATATTTTTCAGGCATCTCATGAGTTATTTTTCCATTGAAATCTATAACAGACATGAACGGTAAAGAGTGTCTCTGGGCTGCTTCGTAGTCATTGGGGTCGTGGGCTGGAGTTATTTTGACTGCCCCTGTTCCAAATTTAGTATCGACAAAATCATCTGCTATGACCGGCACTTCCCTGTTGGTTATCGGTAGAGTCACCGTTTTGCCAATATAATCTAGATATCGTTTGTCGGTTGGATTAACAGCTACTGCCGTATCACCGAGCATTGTTTCGGGTCTTGTTGTTGCGACTACTAAATATTTATCTGTTCCGGTGATTGGATATTTAATATACCAAAGATGTCCCTGCTCTTCTTTAAACTCAACTTCATAGTCTGCAAAACCAGTACCATGAAACGTACAGTAATTAACTAGTCTTTCACCTCTGTAAATAAGTCCATCGTCCCACATCTTTTTAAATCTTTTATAGGCCGAATCTACAACTTTTTTATCTAAGCTAAAAACATGGCTTGACCAGTCAAAACTAGCGCCCAGTTGTTTCAGCTGGTTTTCTACATTATTCTTGTTTGCTGCAACAAAATCCCAGATTTGAGAATAGAGCTCTTCCCTGCTGAAATCGAAGCGACTCTTGCCTTCTTTCTCGAGCTGTCGTTCGAATACTACCTGAGTTTCGAATCCTGCGTGATCAGTACCGGGAACGAACAAGACATCGCAACCAATTAGTCTATGATATCTTGCAGATATATCTTGAATACCCATCGTAAATGCATGTCCAATATGGAGGTTTCCATTAGCGTTCGGAGGCGGAAAAACCATTGAGAATGGTTTCCCTGTTCCACTTGGCCTGAATGCGTTATTATTCTCCCATAAAGAATAGATGTCTTGCTCGTGTTCTTTAGGGTTATAGGTTTTAGGTAGTTCCATTTAGTAAATAATAACATCAGATAAGGGATTTGACCACAACGGAGGTTCACGTGAAATATTTACATCGACAGATTAGGATTGATCTGTAGCTTATAGGGGTCAACAGGGGTGATATTATTCATAGCCATAAAACAGCCCAATGTGGCTATCATGGCACCATTATCTGTACACAGTTTTATGTCTGGATATTGTAGTTCCGCGTGAAGTCTTTTGGTAAGCTGAAGCCTTAGCTCAGAATTTGCTGCGACACCACCAGCAATTAAAATTGTCTTAGGATTATATTCATTTTCAGCCATAACAGTTTTATCTACGAGTGTTTCAATTGAAGTCCTAAGGAAACTGGCTGCAATATCTGCCTTCTGAGCCTCACTGAGTAGGCCTGAGAGCTCAAAAGAAGGGAAGTCATATGATTTACCAACTTCAGCTTGAGCGAGTCTTAAAACGGCTGTTTTTAGGCCAGAGAAACTAAAGTCGTATTTGTTTGATAGTCTGGCTTTGGGAAGTTTGTATTTATCTGGATCACCATTCGCTGCGGCTATCTCAATATTGGGACCGCCAGGGTAGGGGAGTCCTAGAAGTTTGGCTACCTTATCGAAGGCTTCTCCAACTGCATCATCTGTAGTTTGACCAAGAAGTTTGTAGTTAAAGTGACTTTCAAAGAATACAAGTTGTGAATGACCTCCAGAGACAATTAAAGCTAGAAGAGGGAAGTCTGGTTGTTTGTCTGGTAGCTTGTATCCATCAAGGTTTGACTCGGTTATGAAGTTTGCATAGACATGACCCTCAACATGATTGGCTGCGTATAGGGGTAGGTTCTTGGTAATCGCTAATGTCTTCGCGGTTTCGACTCCAACTAGCAGGCTGCCACCCAGACCAGCTCCATAAGTTACAGCAATCCCATCGAGTTCTTTCCAACCAACATCAGCTTGCTTCATCGCCTCGTCGATTACTGGAATTATTGATTCAATGTGAGAACGTGCTGCAATTTCTGGAACAATACCTCCGTATTTGGCATGCTCATGCATGCTGGTTGCCACAACATTACTAAGCATTTTATAGCCGTCTTCAACTATTGATGCTGCTGTTTCGTCACAACTTGATTCAATTCCGAGTATTTTCATTACTTTAAATAGTATACTTATAGCTATGAGTTTTAGAAAATTTGTAAAAATGTTCATACCAACAGGGATATTTCATAAAGTTGAGCCATTTGGCCATTTACTTGAAGCCGTAATATTCAACATTCTTTATGGTTTTCCTGCTCGGAAACTAAAAGTTATTGGCGTAACAGGTACTAATGGAAAAACCACCACGACCTTTTTGATTCATAGAATGTTACATGAAGCAGGCTTTAAGGTAGGACTAAATACTACAGTGGCTTACGGCGCAGGACTTGATATTAATTCGCAAATGGAACACATGACGAGCCTTCCGGTTCCGAAGTTCATGCGAAGACTTAAAGAGCTGAATAAGGCAGGAATAGAGTATCTAGTTCTTGAAACTACTTCGCAGGCAATGGCACAAAACAGAGTTTGGGGCGTAAAATATTACCTATCCGTAATGACAAACATTACTCATGAGCATTTAGATTACCATGGTACTTTTGAAAACTACCGGAGCGCTAAGGTAAAAATGTTTGAATGGACCAACAAAAATTCGAATGGCCTTAGGGCTGGGGTTATTAATGCGGATGATGATAGTGATAAATATTTTTCCGACGCTGTTGCACACCCTTTAACATACGGAGTTAAAGAGGGGGACATTAAAGCCAAGAATATAAAACTTTCAGCTGACGGGGTGAGCTACATAGCTAGCCTTAAGGGTGTAGATTATAAGATAAAATGCAATCTTAGCGGAATGTTCAATGTCTATAACTCACTAGCAGTTGTCGGTGTTGGAGTGTTACTCGGCCTTAATAGTAACCAAATAGAGCAGGGAATAGCAGCTCTCGAGAGTGTTGAAGGGCGAATGACTAAAATCGACGAGGGACAGAAATTTTCAGTAATAGTAGATTATGCCCATACCCCCGACAGTTTTGAAAAATTATTATCTGAACTGCGACCAGTCGTAGAGGGTAGGTTTATAGTGATGTTTGGTTCGGCCGGTAGAAGAGACGAGGCAAAGCGTTCTATCCAGGGTGAAATAGCCGGTAAATATGCAGACTTTGTAGTGCTAACCGAAGAAGATGATAGAGATATTGATGGCAATACAATCCTCAACCAAATTGCTGAAGGGGCAGAGAAGTCAGGCAAACAAAAAGACAAAGACATGTTCTTAATTCTTGATCGAACAAAAGCCATTAAATACTCGTTTCAATTAGCAAAAGACAAGGATGACCTAGTTTTACTGCTCGGTAAGGGCCATGAGAAAACAATAGAAAGAGCTGACGGTGAACATCCCTGGAATGAAATTGAAGTATCACACAAACAACTCAAGAAATTATTAAAGTAATAACTTTACACTTAAGACTTACTTTGTCAAGATGGTAGCATGACCTACACTCGCAGTATTACCAGTAAGGGGCAAATAACGATTCCTCTTGAATTTAGGAAAAAATTAAATCTTGATAAAACAGGTAGAGCATCGATTTATCTTAACGATAATGACGACATTGTAATTACTAGACCAAAAAGTCTTGACGATGTAAGAAAACTTCTAAAATCTGAATCAAGTAATGATGATTTTTCTAAAAATGATAAAAATATAGGAAAATATCTGGCTCAAAAATATGAAAATAGTCGACACTAATATTGTTTTAAGGTGGCTTTTAGGCGACCACAATGAACTCAGCGCAAGGCTGAGAAAATAGTCAATAAATCAAAGCCGTCAACTTTGATGGTAACGGATGTAATAGTGGCGGAAATTGTTTATGTACTTATAGGTCTTGGTAAAAATAGGACTCAGGTTTTCGAGGCCATTAATCTTCTAATTAGAACTATCGAATTTAAATTTGAAAACGAATTAATTATTTCAAAAACTAATCAGTATATAAAAATTACTAAACTTGATTTTGCAGATTGCTACCTATTAGCCAGATCTATTATTGAAAAAAATGAGATTTTAAGTTTCGATAATGCTCTCAATAAAGAATATATTAAATCAGTCTCTTAGCTCAAGAGTTAGGCATTTAACACCACCACCACTCTTCTGATATTCACTTATAGGAACAGTAAAAACATTCATTCCTTTTTGCCGGTATTTTTCTATTAAACCATAGGCTTTATCTGATAAAACTATATTTTTGCCATCGCTCATTGCGTTAAGCCCATAAGCCAGTGTATCTTCGTCGCTAGCCTCTATAACATTTGGGACTATTTCATGTATTCTTTTGATGCTCTTTTCGGTGAAGGCACCCGGCCAAATTGCGACAGTTTCCTTATCGACTATGGTTAGGCAGGTGTCAAGATGATAGAATCTAGCATCTGCAAGCTGTAGGGAGACTAGCTTGATTCCAAAAAAATCTCTTAGCTCATTGTGACAAGCTTGATCACTTCTCCATGGGAAACCGGCAAATAAGGTGTCGTTCCAAAGGAGTGCATCTCCTTCACCTTCAAAGTCATATTTAGGTTCAAGAAATTCAGTATAACCATTATCTTCAAACCACTTCCTAAAAAGTTTTGTTTCTGGCTGTCGATCGGGTGCTCGAAAGGTGGGCAGAGCTACTTTGCCGTTAATAACTAACGCACCATTTGCCGTGAAAACCATGTCTGGTAGTTTTTCGATAGGATCTATAAGTTTTACTTCCCAGCCAAGCTTATTTACATAAATATCGTATAGCTTTTTCCATTGGTCCATGGCTTCGATGCTTTGAACCTGATTTTTAGTACTCATCCAAGGGTTAATCTCATACTCTATGTCGAAATAATCTGGAGAACACATGAGTATTTTTTTCGTCATTGAGATTAATGTTATCAAATAAAATACCATTGCTCAAACAATAATGTTGACGGGACTTGTGTATTTTATTATCATTAAAACTCATGGCTGGCACTCTCACTATTAAAGTGCTAGCGCCAATAACTAATAAGGAGGCTAACACTAAATGAAAACGAAAATTCAACCACTTGCAGACTATGTTGTAGCTCAAAATGAAGAGCCTGCAACAAAGACTCTCTCTGGAATTTATCTACCAGAAAATTCAGCTCAAAAATCTCAAATAGCAGTTGTCTTATCTATCGGTAAGGATGTTAAAAATGTAGTGAAGGGTGATCGCATAATCCACAAAGGCTATAGCTCAACCGAGCTTAAGATATCTGGAGAAGAGTACTTATTAGTTAAAGAAGAAGACATTATAGCAACCGTAAACCAATAAATTAGGAGTATATTTCAAGATGGCAAAAAAAGTTTTTTATGATGAAGATGCAAGAAGAAGAGTATTAGCCGGAGCTCAGATACTTTATGATGCAGTTAAGACGACAATGGGCCCAAAAGGACGAAATGTAATTATTAGTAAGAGTTATGGTGGTCCAACGGTAACTCATGATGGTGTGACAGTTGCTAAGGGAGTAGATATTCCAGAAGTTGACGATGAGACCTTGGGTCAAAAAGTCGGAGCAGAATTAATTAAGCAAGCTGCGAACAAAATGAACGATGTAGCTGGTGATGGGACAACCACTGTAACAGTTCTAACATACAACATTCTAAACGAAGCAAATAAGTTAATTGCTGCTGGACATAATCCGATGCAACTACGCAAGGGACTAGAAGCAGCTGCAAGTGATGTTATTAAAAAGCTAGGTACAATGAGTGAATCAATTAGTGGCAAAAAGAGTCGAGTAGCTGAGGTTGCTACAATTTCTGCAGGAGATGAAGAGATAGGTAAATTAATTGCAGATGTTATAGATAAGGTAGGCAAGGACAGTGTTATTACCGTCGAAGAAGGCCAGGGGCTTAATCTTGAGAGTGAAGTTGTTGAAGGTTTCACATTTTCACGTGGCTTTATTAGTCCATATATGGTTACAGATACTGCTCGAATGGAAGCAGTTTATGAGAAAGCATCAATACTTATTACTGATAAAAAAATCGCTTCAGTATCCGAGTTATTGCCAATACTTGAAAAGCTAGCTCAAGCTGGTAAAAAAGAACTTGTAATTATTGCCGAGGATGTTGAAGGGGAGGCACTAGGAACATTGGTACTTAATAGACTTAAGGGTGTATTCAATACTGTTGCAATTAAAGCTCCTGATTTTGGCGATCGAAGAAGAGAAGTCTTGACCGATATAGCAACACTCACAGGAGCGACACTTATTTCTGAAGAGCAGGGACACAGTTTTGAGTCTACAGAATTAGACATGCTTGGAACTGCTAGAAAAGTAATTGTTACCAAGGACGACACCACGATTATTGAGGGAGCCGGATCTAAAAATACTCAAAATGAAAGATTAAAGCAGATAAATGCTCAGATTACAGCTGCAACTAGTGAATTTGATAAAGAAAGCCTAAAGAAGAGAAAAGCAGCTCTTGCAGGTAAAGTTGCGGTCATAAAAGTAGGCGGAGCTACTGAGACTGAAATTGAAGAGAAGAAATTTAGAGTAGATGATGCAGTTGCGTCCGTAAAAGCAGCATTAGACGAAGGAATTGTTGCTGGCGGTGGCGTAACTCTTATCAATCTTGCGGGTACAATTAAAACATCTGCTGATGATGCGCATGCAACAGGAGCTCAAATTCTTAAAAACGCACTCGAGCAACCATTTAGGATTCTTCTATCTAATTCTGGAATTAATCCTGATGAATGGATTCCACTGGTTAAAAAGGCAAAAGATGGAATGGGAATTAACGTAAATCAGCCAACAAAACTAGTTGATATGAAGGCTAATGGAGTTATTGATCCGGCCAGAGTTACCAAAGAAGCTTTGCAAAATTCAGTTAGTATTGCTGGAACAGCTATGACTATGGGTGCATTAATTGTTGATATTCCTGAGAAGAAGGAAGCAATGCCTTCAATGCAGGGCGGTATGGGAGGAATGGACTACTAAAGTCCATTCTAAGAAACAAGATTTAAAAAATATCTATCTTGGCTATTTTTGAGTGAAGTAATTTATCTCGTTAACAACGTCAAGTAGTGCTTGAGCTCTTTCTTTTTCGTCTGGGATTTGTTGAGCAGCATCATAGGCAGACTGAACTAGGGATTGGTTGTCAGATGCCTGAATCATCATCATGGTTGTATGAAATTTTTCAGAAGCAGATTGCTCGAGTTGTCCAACCAAGGGTGAAAGTTTTTCTAAGGCTTCTTGTTTAATGGCCAGTAGATTTGAATCAACGGGTCCAGATTCTAGTTTTAATTCAGGAGCAATTGACGGAGCTACTGAACTAATTGTTGCTTGAATTTCATTAGGCGTTTCAGCAGGGGTTGAGTTATCTAACGACAGAAAAGGTCGGCTCGGATTGTCTATTGTTGGCGCTGGGGGACTGCCATAAGTAATCTGGGTTGGGGCTTCTGCTACTACTGGTGCAGTTGGTGGTTCGATAATGCTTGGAGTTGGGGCAGCAGTAGCCATGATAGTTGGAATTGCAGCAGAAGGAATTGTCGCTGCGGGGACAGCATTAATAGCGTTATTAGTTGGTGCAACTGGATTATCCTGGTTATTTTGTCCGAACATTTAGCCCCCTAAATTATTTTATATATACAATTTAATTACAATAAGCTTATAATAACAAATAATTAGCATAAACATAACAAAAAGGAATAATAATGTTAGACGATTTAAAACTAATCCACAGTAAAGATTCAAACGATACGCTCGGAACAGCTAGCAAACAATACCAGCAAGTTTTAATAGATTATTCTTTGAATCTTGAAAAAAAGCATTTTAGTAATATTGTTCTTGCGGGAATGGGCGGTTCGGCACTAGCAGGATTAATAGCTCAAACATGGCCAGGCTTTAAAATACCCTTCGTAATTTCTAGAGATTATAGTATTCCAGGATTTCTTGGTGAAGAAAGTTTATTTTTAGCTTCGAGCTATTCTGGCAATACTGAAGAAACCTTAAGTGCACTCTCCGAAGCCGAAAAAACTGGAGCAACCATCGTAATTATTGCTAGTGGTGGCAAGTTAGAGCAAATAGCTAAGGAGAAAGGCTACCCAATAGCACTCTTACCGAGCGGGCTACAGCCGAGGCACGCCACTTTATATGGTTTGAAAGCTATACTTCAAATTACGGATCAGTTCGGAATAACAAATGGATCTTCGGAAGAACTTGCTTCAAAGAGCGAATATATTAAAAACTTATGTCATGATTGGTATCCAGAAAATCCAACAAAAGATAATTATGGTAAGCAAATTGCTCAAGAGCTAATGGGTAAATCAATCGTGGTATATACTGGTCCATTGCTAAGTTCAGTAGGATATAAATGGAAAATAAGTTTTAATGAAAATTCAAAACACATCGCCTGGGTAAATCAATTTTCTGAATTTAATCATAATGAATTTTTGGGATGGACAAAGCAGCCAGTCGATAAGCCCTATGCTGTTATTGACCTTAGAAGTAATCTTGAAAACCCAAGAATTAATAAGCGCTTCGAGATTAGTCAGAAGTTACTGAGTGGCCTAAGGCCTGAACCAATCTCAATCGCCGCTCAAGGAGATAATATTTTAGATCAAATACTTTGGATGATGATCCTTGGAGATTTTGTCAGCATATATCTAGCACTTTTATCTAATCTTAATCCATTCCCAGTCGAACTAATTGAAAAATTAAAAGTCGAACTTAATAATTAAGCTTTTGTTTATAGACCACTAAAATTATATAATAGGCATATGATGGAGAAACGGGGGCTGAATGCTTCCAGTATATATTGGGCACTAGCTATTCAGGCACTTATAGCCATAATATTTTTAATTTTTAGCTCGGTCACTAATCACACTGGTAAATTTTCATTCTTAATTTTCAACCTTTTTTTGGCATGGGTACCACTTGGTATAGCTATAGTCCTCAAGAAATACCTTAAAAATAACCCAATTCTCAGCTTCAAGGGAATACTACTAGCTTTTGTTTGGGTATGTTTCTTGCCTAATAGCTTTTATATACTGAGCGACTTTATACACCTGAATAATTTTAATAGTGTCGATATCCTTTTTGACATAATAACCTTTTTTCTAGTAGCGGTTAACGGGATAATCGCCGGTATTATTAGTATCTATATAATCCACGAGGAGCTTAATAAAAGGCTTAAATCTAGACAATCGCTTGTCATAGTTATGGGTCTATTTCTTATGTGTGGATTCGGTATTTACCTCGGCCGATACTTAAGGCTGAATAGCTGGGATATAATTACCAATCCCTTGGTATTAATCTTTGATATGACTAATCCGTTATTCGATCCAGAAACTCAATTTAAGGCATTTACTGCGTGTCTGGGAATCTTAGGCTTAATTGGAAGTAGCTACATAATTCTTTGGCAATCTATTAAGTATCTGACCCATAAAGTAAGAATCTAATCTGTTATACTGAGTTAATAATGAAAGACCAGATTAAAAAAGCAATCATAAATGAAGTTTTTAAGCAGTACAAGGTTACTGTTGATCCAGAAATTACTAGACCTGATGAAAAATATGGTGACTACACTACAAATATAAGTTTCAGCCTGGCTGGTCAGCTCCATAAAAGCCCAAAAGAGATTGCTGACTCGCTTATTGATGGGATTAAGTATTCTCTCAATACCAATATTCAAGAAATTAAGAATGTTTCAAATTTTCTGAATATAAAGCTAAGCGATAAGGCACTTCTTCAGGATGCTAGCCTGGCCTTATCCTACCAGCCAGATTATTATCGGGACCAAGTTATTGTTTGTGAATACTCAGATCCTAATCCTTTTAAGGTTCTCCATGTAGGGCACCTTTACACGTCAATTGTTGGAAATGCTATAGCTAATTTATTTGAGGTAGCTCAGGGGAAGGTAATAAGAGCTAACTTTGGTGGAGACGTCGGCAGACATGTCGCTATAAATATATGGGCAATACTGCAATATGCCGGTCAGGGAAATCGGGAAGAAGCAAAATCTGCGATATCTGAGCTAGAAGAAGAGTCGCTCGACGTAAAAGCTGCATGGCTTGCATCGCGTTATGTTGAGGGAACCAAGGCTTTTGAGTCTGACGACCCCAAGCCCAAAGAGGAAATAATGCAGCTAAATAAGGAAATATATAAAATCGTAGAAGATAATGAGCACGAATCTTCACTTGCGAAAATCTATTGGCAATGTCGAGAATGGAGCTATGATTACTTCAAACAGTTCTACGATGATATTGAAATTACTCCTTTCGATAAATACTATCCAGAAAGTGAAACAGCTCCGATTGGTGTAAAAACTGTGAATGAGCATTTGAATGACGGGGTCTATGAAAAAAGCGATGGTGCAATTGTTTTTAAGGGTGAAAAATACGGACTTCATACTAGAGTCTTCATAACTTCACAGGGTCTACCTTCCTATGAGGCCAAAGACCTCGGTCTTATAATGACAAAATATAGGGACTATACCTTCGATAAATCAGTTATTATAACCGGCAATGAGATAACAGATTATATGAGAGTGGTTATGAAAAGTATTGAGCAGTTTAACCCTAAACTAGTCAAGGCCTCCACACATCTAACTCACGGAATGGTTAAAATGGCTGGGGGAGTTAAGATGAGTAGTCGAAAGGGCAATGGACTGAGTGCAATCTCTGTAATTGAAAATACCGCTAAAATTAATCTCGAAAATACCAACAAAGAAAATATGGATACAACTCTCGGAGCCATAAAATACGCTTTTTTGAAGCAAAGACTTGGCCCGGATCTTATTTATGATCCTGTTGAGTCGGTTAGCTTGGTAGGCAATAGTGGCCCTTATCTTCAATATGCCTATGCCCGTGCAAGGAGTATCTTGGGTAAATCTAAAAATACTAAAACGCCCGAAAATTACGATCTTGACGCTAATGAGAGGTCTTTATCTAGAAAAATAAGTGAATATCCTGATTATTTAGATAAGTCGATAAATGAAATTATGCCTCACCATATATGTACTTATCTTTATGAACTGGCTCAAGTGTTCAATAAGTTTTATGAAAATAGTCGAGTCATTGATGATCCAAGGGAGCCAATAAGGATAAAATTAGTTGAACAATATTCTCAAATTTTGAAGAAAGGACTTAGCCTCCTTAGTATTTCAGCTCCTAATCAGGTTTAATTCGTATTATAATTGATTAATACTGTATTTTTATAAGGAGATATTGTTAAATGGATAAAGTGATAAAGCATAGTAAAAAAGCAGCTGCCAAGGTAGCACCTATAACTACAAAGACCATAAATGAGCAAGTTGGTGGCTTTGGAGAGTTTATTAAAGAATTTGGGGTTATTGGGCTTGCTGTTGGATTTGTATTTGGTGCTCAAGTTAAAACAGTCGTAGATATTTTTACGGCATCAATAATTAATCCACTTCTAGGCTTGCTTCTTCCTGGCGCTGGTAGCCTGAGTCAGAAGACATTTAGTCTGACTGTTTTTTCTAAAACTGCAGTTTTTGGTTGGGGTGTATTTATATCTAGCCTAATTAGCTTCATAATAGTGGCAATAATTATTTACGCTACTTATAAAATATTTCATCTTGATAGATTAGCACAAAAAAATAATCTCAAATGACTAACGACGACTACAAGCAAAAATTGAGTGAAGAGCAATACGCTGTTCTTCGTGAATCTGCCACCGAACCACCATTTAGTGGGAAGTTTGATGATTTTTGGAAAACTGGTGACTATAAGTGCGGTGCATGTGGAACTGTTTTATTTAAATCTAACACCAAGTATGACGCAGGATGTGGATGGCCTAGTTTTTGGGACGCCGCCGACAATTCGAAAATTAAGCTTATTGACGATGATTCTTTAGGAATGCAAAGAACCGAAGTAAGATGTGGGGTGTGCGATAGTCACCTCGGACATTTATTCAATGATGGACCCGTAGAGCACGGACGAAGAAGATACTGTATTAATTCTGCCGCTTTAAACTTCGAAGATAAATAATGACTAATTAAATAGCGACAACATTTCCATCGTAATATTTATTTCCCCATTTTGCCATCTGCTTCAGTAGGGGAATCAAATCGAGACCTTTATCCGTTAAGGTATATTCAATTCTTGGAGGAACTTCGTTATAGCTTTTCTTAGTAACTATATTATGCCTTTCAAGCTCATCTAGGCGTTGTGAGAGGGTTTTTGGGCTAATACCGACCAAAGACCTCTCTAGCTCACTAAAGCGCATACTACCATCCGCTAAATCTCTCAAAATAAGTGCGGTCCATTTGCTTCCAATTATTGCCATAGCCGTAGCTACGCATCCGGAATAAGGTTCAATACATGATTTATTATTTTTCATACTTTACTTTGTATAGTAATGGGATTATCATATTAATACTATACAAAGTATATCATTAATAAATCGAGGAGCTGAATATGAATTTACAAATTATTGTCGGAAGTACAAGAGTGGGACGAAGGTCACTACAGTTTTCTAAGTGGATTGAAAAAACTGCGAAAGAAAATAAGAATCTTAATGTTGAACTAGTCGATCTTATAGATTACGACTTACCAATGTTTAATGAGCCAGTTTCTCCTAGATATAATCCTGACAGAAAACTTGAAGGTGACGTTAAGAAGTTTTTAGAAAAATTAGCTAAGGGCGATGCATATGTTTTTGTAACGCCTGAATATAATCACTCTCTATCTGGAGTTCTTAAAAACGCCTTAGATTACATAGCTTATGAACTTGATAAGAAACCAGCTGCTGTAGCAACCCATGGTAGCGTTGGTGGTGCACGTGCTGCTGAACATTTAAAAATGATTCTATCTGAGTGCCGGGCAGTAATAGTTCCAATAAACCTCCACTTCAATCATTTCATTGATTCTAATATTGACGAAGAAGGCAATCTCATAAAAGATCTCAAGGAATTAGCATATGGACCCCACACAACCGTAAATACGATGCTAGAAGAACTAACCTGGTACGGACAGGCTCTAAAAACAGCCCGAGAACAATAAATATTAACTGACTTAGTCTTAACTTGACCAACATATTTTGATAATATAATTTTATGAATGAAGTAGTATCTATTTACAAAGCAAAAACTAATCTTAGTAAGTTGGTCAAAAAGGCCAGCGAGGGGTCTACGATATACATTGGATCTTACGGTCGAGCTCAGGCTATTTTATCGCCTATGCCTAAAAAAAAGGAAATAAACATCGGCATTTGGGCAGATAAAAAACGAGACAATGCTTACGAAGATATCGTTTCTAGTGACCCAGATATTGTTAAAAGTTTTAATAAAAGCATAAATAAAGAAATTCTATGATGGGTTAAAGCATTCTGATAGATTCCCATATACTCATATGGATGCTTTACGAACCCGATAAAATAAGTTCTGAATCTGTAAAATTAATACAAGATAGTGTAAACGTTTAACTATCTGTAGTTTCCGTCTGGGAGCTAGCTATAGAATATAATAATAAGAGATTATTGTATTCTCCTGATGAGATTTCGCTAGGCATAGAAGAATTAAATCTAACACTATTAAATTTGAAAATCCAGCATTCTATAAACATACAAAACATAAATTTACCACACAATGATCCTTTTGATACTCTTTTAATATCTAAATCAGAAATAGAAAATTTAATATTTTTGACAGCAGATAAAGCTCTACTTAGTAGCCAGTACAATACCCATAAATGCTAATCAGTCTTGCAATTTAAGTCATATTATGCTAATGTATACATAGTTTATTAAAAATAAAAAATTATGTCAGAAGTACTTACTCAACAAAATCCTAATTTAGAGCAAGCGAATCCCGGCCTATCGCCTGAATCTGTTAATAGTTGGATGAAACAAGCTGATGGTTATTTAGACCAGAAATTTACTGTATATGATAATGGACAGCCTAAAAAATATGTTCTGAAAGACGCTGTTAATAAGCACGTTTTAGATGATTCTGGCAATAAGACTGGTGAAGTTCTTCCAATAGTTTTAGTAGAGTCTGAGGATGGCAAAACAAGTGAAATGAACACTGAGGATTTCCTTGTAAATCAAGGTTTTACCGATGAGGTGTTCAATGAAACTAGCGAGATTGGTTCAGGTGATAGTCAAGACGAAACATCAGAAACCAATTATGATGATTTATTCTCAGATGATTATGACAAAACACCACATTCTGTTGAGCGTGCTCAGGTTAGAACCCCAGAAGTAAAAAGGGAAGATGTTCAGTCATCGGAATTAGGACTTATTGAAGTAATAAAAAGAGATTCAAATTTCAAATTGTTAATGGATAAAATTACTTCTAAATTTGATACCTCAAGCCAAGCGGATATGTTAAAAAAACTACGCGAAGACCAAGATACATCTTCAGAGATTAAGGATTACATTTCTCTCAAGCTTGAACAAAATTTACATAAAATGCCAGCTAGAATTTTTGAGAATAGCGATAAAAACTATAAAAATCCAAACTATCCTGGATATGAAAACGCTAACAAGTTAACAAGTCGTGAATATACGATAATATTGGCTGAATCCATGATAAATGGAAGTTTTAATTTTGATTATTCAAAATCTTCTCCAATTCTTATAAATAGTAATAATGAAGTTGAAGTTGGGCAGCATAGAGTCGCTGCTTTATATAGCCTTGGATTCAATCTTGATGACCCCTGGGTTCAAGAAAACTTCAAAATAGAGAGAAATAATAAGTAAATTTGGTATAGTTAGTCTATGAAAGAAATAGATAAGACAATAAAACCTACCAAATTACTATGGGTAGATCTAGAGATGACCGGTCTCGACCCAAATAAAGATGTAATTTTAGAGGTCGCCGTAGAAGTTACAGATTTTTCTTTAAAAACTCTAGCTAGCTATGAAGCAGTTGTTAAACATTCTGACGAAATACTTAGCAATATGAACGAATGGTCTCAAAAACAGCATAAAGTTAGCGGATTAATAGAAAGAATTAAAAAGAATGGGCAGTCTGAGAGATCAGTTAAAGACCAGTTGATTGGTTTTATTAAAGCTCAGTTTGGAAATGAGCCAGCGATACTCGCAGGTAATTCGATTCATAATGACCGTAAATTTATTGAGAAGTGGTGGCCTGAGGTGAATGACCTACTACACTACAGAATGCTCGATGTTAGTTCTTTTAAGGTTTTAATGTCTGGTAAGTATGACATAAACTTCGAAAAAAATAGTTCTCATAGGGCATTTGACGATATCCAAGCTTCAATAGCTGAACTACAATTTTATATAGATAAGTTCAAAGGTTTATAAATAATTAAGGCTTAAGTATGTTAGATTATAAAACTGTAAAAAAGCTACTGAATTCATATTCTGAAATCACTATGTCATGTCCTTATGGGGAGGACATAGAGGTTTATTATTTAGGAGAGGAAATGTTTGCACTTCTGTACAAAGATCTTCATCCCTTACAGCTAAGTCTTAGATGTGACAGGCTCCTGGCTAAACATTTAAAAGAAAAATTTGAGTCAGTACTTGGTGGTAGAGACCTCAATCCAAATAAATGGATTACCGTCATATTAAGCGGCCAACTTAGTGAAGAAGAGGTGCGTGATCTTATTAGGCATTCTTTTGAGATGACTAAAAAGCTCAATTAGCCAATAGACTGTTGCTGGCTTTTAGTAGTAGTACGTTTTGCTTATAAATATTATCTAGAATTTTCTTCTCACCCGTATTAGCAGCAGGGAAGGCTTTATGGATGTTTTGCTGATAATTATTTAAAGTTTGCTGATAATTGGTTATAAAGCTACTATCAAAACCACCATTTGTTACGGCGTCTGCCAAGCTTTTATTAACAGTTGGGTTTTGATAAGAAGCATTTAATATTGTTACTGTCTTTCCGCTTGCTTTAAGTACGCCAATAAGTTGCGATTGAGCGCTGGAAACAGATACGGTTGTGGTTCCGGCAAGGTTAAGTATTGCTTGATTGGTAGAATTTTTAGTCCCAGAAACAGCAATGGTATTTAAAATAGACTGATCTTCAACAACATTGATTAGGTTCTGACTGTTAGCATTTTTAGAACCAGATAGAATTGCATTAAAAACAATAAATAGCGTTAAGAGTACGGTGATTCCAACGACTACAACTATGATTCTGGATTTTAGGCTTCCACCCCTAGGAACAAGCTTATTAATTGGACTACCAGGGCTAGCCGGCTTATCATTCAGAAAATAATATGGATTGTTGTTTTGTGGTTGATTTGGTTGCATGTATCTTATTTAACCATAACTGACTTCATGAGCCCAAGCAACTTTAGCGTACAATAATATATATATGAGTGCTATTGATGAAATTAAAGAAAGAATTTCGATAGAGGATGTTGTTTCTCAATATGTCCAATTGAAACGTGCCGGTAGAAATTTTAAAGGCCTAAGTCCATTCAATACCGAAAAATCACCAAGCTTTATTGTTAGTCCCGAAAAACAAATTTGGCACGACTTCAGTAGCGGTAAGGGAGGTAATGTTTTTAGCTTTGTTATGGAGATGGAGGGGCTAGATTTTAGGGGGGCTTTAGAGTTTTTGGCAAGACAATCAGGAGTAGACCTTACTAAGTATGATTCTAAGTCTTACAGCAGTGACGCTAAAACCAAAGAAAAACTTTATGAAATTCTAGAAATTGCTACAAAATTTTACCAAATTCATTTATCAAAAAATTCGCTAGCCCAAGAATATATATTCAAGAAAAGAACAATCGATAAGGCAACTGCTTTGGCCTTTAGATTGGGTTATTCACCTAACTCAAGGTCTGCGTTAACGGACTATCTTAAAAGAAAAGGAACCCAGGAGAGTCTTATTAAGGCTGCCGGACTGGGAATCGTTAGAGATGGATCTATGATAGATATGTTCAGAGGGAGAGTTATGATTCCACTGGCAGACCAAACAGGTAGAACTATTGGTTTTACCGCTAGAGAACTAACACCTAGTCAAAATAGCCCTAAGTACATCAATACTCCACAAACACTTCTCTACGATAAAAGTCGACACATATTCGGACTAGATAAGGCTAAGGAGTCTATTAGGAAACTTAATTATGTCGTTGTAGTTGAAGGCAATATGGATGTTGTTAGTTCATATCAGGCTGGAATTTTTCAGGTAGTTGCAACTGCTGGAACGGCCCTTACTGAATATCACCTAAAAGGATTAAACCGATTCACTTCAGATATTAGGTTATGTTTTGATAGGGATCAGGCTGGAATTAATGCTACAGAGAGAGCTATACCGATTGCATCAAAAGTTGGAATTGGTCTATCCATGATAAATATTCCTGAAGGAAAAGATCCCGATGACCTTATAAAAGTAAATCCTACTGCATGGCTTGAAACAATCGAAAAACCAATTTATGCAGTTGATTGGCTTGTAGATTATTATGAAAAAGTTATAGATATAAATTCAGGGCAAGGGAAAAGGCAATTCAGCGACATAATCCTTCGGGTAATTGGGAATATTGATGATCCAGTTGAGAAAGATCACTATCTAAGCAAGCTTGCTAAGATTATTGACGTATCTAAGGATGCTTTGTCGGAAAAACTTGGTAATGAAAAAAAATCTCCCCCTGTTCTTAAAAAGAAACATACTAGTAGTGACGGAGACAGGACTTACGACATTAGTAGATACCAGAATCACTTCTTGGGCCTTGTAATTAATAATAGTGAGCTTAGGATATTACTTGAACCAATGACCCAGGAC
>CAIMCP010000073.1 GCA_903839515.1 uncultured Candidatus Saccharibacteria bacterium
CTATGATCATGTCAATGATAGGCCCGGTCATGATCTAAGATATGCCATCGACTCAACCAAACTTAGAAATGAGCTTGGCTGGAAACCGAAATTTACAGATTTCGAATCAGGCCTTAAAGAAACGATTGAATGGTACAAGGAAAATGAAAGCTGGTGGAAACCTCAAAAGAATGAGACCGAGCAGAAATATAAAGGCATGGGAAGATAATGCCTGATTCTCTGAGCGTTAAAGAGACTGTTATTCCAGGGTTTTATGAGATTGACCTAGTTCTTCATTCCGACAACAGAGGTTGGTTTAAAGAAAATTATCAGAAAGAAAAATTAGAAGCACTCGGACTTCCTTCATTCGAAATAGTTCAAAATAATTTCTCTTTCAATAAAGACAAAGGCGCCATAAGAGGATTGCATGCGGAGCCTTGGGAGAAATATATTTCTATAGCTAATGGCAAAGTGTTTTGTGCATGGGTAGACATAAGAAAAGGACCTAGTTTTGGTCAAGTATTGACAATGGAGCTTACTCCGGAAAAAGCAGTATTTGTTCCAAGAGGAGTAGCCAACAGCTACCAAACATTGGAAGAAAATATTAACTATACCTACCTGGTTAACGAGCATTGGTCGGAAACAGCTCAATACAGATCAGTAAATTTATTTGACATTGAACTTAATATCAAATGGCCTATTTCCGAAAAAGACTCAATAGTTTCAGAAAAAGATAAGTCTAATCCTATGTTAAAAGACGTATCACCAATGGAGTTTTAATGAATCAAGAAGAAATTATTATAATCGGCTCAAATGGTCAGCTAGGAACAGCTTTAAAGGAAAAATACCCTAGTGCTAATGCTGTAGACTACACGGAGCTTGATATTACGAATACTAAACAGCTGAATGAATTTGATTGGTCAAAATATAAAATAATATTAAATGCTGCAGCATATACAAATGTTGATGGTTCAGAAACCGCAGAAGGGCGAGTAGTCGCCTGGAACGTTAATGCTTCAGCTACAGCCAACCTAGTGAGCGTTGCCCAAAAACATAACCTAACTCTTGTGCATATCTCTACCGACTATGTATTCGACGGCACTAAAACTCCTCATACCGAAACAGAATTTTTCAGTCCTTTAGGGGTATACGGCCAAAGCAAGGCCGCTGGTGACATTGCAGTAGGCTTGCTAGAAAAACACTATATTCTCAGAACCTCCTGGGTGATTGGTGAAGGCAATAATTTTGTTCGCACAATGCTAGCTTTAGGCAAAAAAGGGGTTGAGCCCACCGTGGTTGCCGATCAAATCGGTAGGTTGACTTTTACTAACGAGCTCGTAAAAGCAATTGATCACCTAATATCCACAAATGCACAGTTTGGTACTTACAACATAAGTAATTCGGGTAAACCGGCCAGCTGGGCAGATATTACGCGCGCAATATTTAAAAAAGCCAATTTAGATTTGCACGTATCAGACACCGCTACCGAGCAATACTACCAGGGCAAGCAAGATATTTCCCTAAGACCATTAAATAGTGTGTTTGATTTAAGTAAGATTGAAGCCACGGGCTTTAAGCTCACTAATTGGCAAGATGATTTAGATAATTACATAGATAAGGAGTTAAACAAATGAAGGGAATAATATTAGCGGGTGGATCAGGAACCAGGCTGTACCCAATAACTATGGCTATAAGCAAACAGCTTATACCAATTTATGACAAGCCAATGATCTATTACCCACTTAGCACATTAATAAGTGCTGGAATAAGAGAGGTTCTAATCATTTCAACTCCCCATGATTTACCGCGCTTTGAGCAGTTACTGGGCGATGGCAGTCGTATCGGATGTAGTTTCACCTACAAGGCTCAAGATGAGCCACGTGGCCTAGCAGATGCCTTTGTAGTTGGCGCCGATTTTATAGACAACGACAAGGTTGCAATGATTCTGGGCGATAATATTTTCTATGGTTCAGGCCTAGAAGAAAAGCTGCAATCATACACCGACATAGATGGCGCAGTAGGTTTTGCGGCCCAAGTGCATGATCCTGAACGCTACGGAGTGTACGAATTCGACAAAGACATGAACGTATTATCGATTGAAGAAAAACCAGAAAATCCTAAATCAAACTACGCCAATGCCGGATTATACTTCTGCGACAACGAAGTAGTTGAAATCGCAAAAAACGTAAAACCAAGCCCCCGTGGAGAACTAGAAATCACTTCTGTCTTAGACGCCTATCTCAAAAAAGGCAAACTAAAAGTAAGCCTATTTGACCGCGGTACCGCATGGCTCGACACAGGCACTTTCGGTTCCATGAATGACGCCAATGAATACATCCGTGTGATTGAAAAGCGTACTGGTATTAAAGTTGGGTGCATTGAAGAGATCGCTTTTAAGCAAGGATTTATTGACAAAGAACAGCTTAAATTAATATCTGAACCACTATTTAAAAGTGGTTACGGTAAATACCTTATATCCATAGCTAATTCATAACATATAAATCTCGCTAGTGCTTTAAATTAGTGGTATAATAAGTAAGTGACTACTAAAATTTTTAGATATAAACCAACAAAATTATATTGTTTAAATCTATATTCTATTGATAAGACTAAAGAAACAAAAAATAATTAGATAGATGATAAAAATGAAGAAATCTTTTTTATCGTCACCACTAAAAATTGCAATATTTGTATTTTTGATTTTTGTAATTGTACTTACTGTATTAGTTATAAGACACCAAAATTCCAATAAAATATCATCAGAAACTATCAAAACTGTAAACTCACAACCCAATACTAACTCTGGAAGTTCATCAACAAATAGTAGCAATAAAGATGTGACACCTACTAATCCAGATAAACCATCAACTAATAGTCATTCAACTACAAACGATAATTTAGCAGCGCCTTATGGAAGTTTTGTAAGTAACCACAAACCAGGTCAAAATGGATCAGATCTAACCGAGCAATCACAATGCACAACAACTCATGGTGCTACATGTTACATCAAATTTACGCAAAACAATGTTGAAAAAACTCTACCCCAACAAACAATAGATTCTAGTGGCACAACTTTTTGGGAATGGAAAATTAATGAAGCTGGTCTTACAAGTGGTCAATGGTCAGTAATGGTAGTAGCAACCTTAAATGGTCAAACAAAAACAACTAAAGATCAGCTTACATTGGAGGTTAAATGAAAATAAAATTAGGTTTATTTGCTTCTTTTGCTATATCTATACTTGCCTTTACTTTAATAGGACTAGGCGGAAAAGCCTCTGCAGCTAACTATGGCAGCGTTAACATTATCGATGATTCAGTTATGAACAATCTCAACACTATGACAGCTGCACAAATTAATGGTTTCCTTAATGGTTTTGCAGGTACCTGTCTAGGCACGAATAGTGGTTTTACAAACCCAGATCCTCAGGGTTATTCTGGTGGTGGATATCAATTTGGTGGAAATGTTGACGCTGGAAGTGCTATAAGGGATATATCGGTTCATTACAACATAAACCCACAAGTTGTGATTGCTACACTAGAAAAAGAACAGGGTTTAATAGACAGAAATGGCAATTGTAGCTACAACAATCCAGCACCAGCACCAGCTGGAGCCAGTTGTAATAATACAAACGGAACAGGACCGACATATTGTTCTTATGCGTGTCAAAATACTCCACAGGGTGGTTGTGTTGCAGTAGCCGTAGGGTATGGTTGTCCTGGCTACTGTCGTAATGATTTTCTTGGTTTTAGTAAACAAATAAGTGCATCGTCTTGGTTGTTCCGTTTTGCTGAAGCACGTGCAGAAGGACAAATGACTGGATATAGCGGTCATGATACAGGTGATGAAAATATATGTTACACGGGACCTATGACGGCTGGATATAGACAACGTTCATTGTCTACGTCAACATGTGCCAGAGCGCCTGGAAACCAAACTATATTTTATGACGGCTCTTATACGGATGTAGATGGTAATACGATGTATATTTCTAATGGTGCAACTGCAAGTATGTTAAACTACACTCCTTTTTATGCAAGATCATATTTACCTAATGATCTTTTTATAAGTAAATTTACTCAGTGGTTCTCCAGTCCTAATTACGTACCACCTACTTGTGATTCAAGGCTAAATAATATTAGTTGTGTATGGCAATTACACAATCCATCGGCTGATTCTGATTTCCTAACGATTAGTAGTACTGAACGCGACTCAGCGGTTTATAACAATCACTATATTTACGATACGGTACCATTCTATGCATTTACTTCGCAGCAACCAGGGACAATTCCAGTATATAGAATACTTACTCCTACAGAACATTTTTATACAACCAGTACTGCAGAGAAAAATTCACTTCTACTTAGCTCACAAAATACATATGAGGGTGTAGCATATTATGTTTATCCAACAGTTACTACAACAAATGCGTCATATCCAATATACAGACTAAACGGAAGTAATGGTCATGTATTTACTGCTAATGCCTCCGTAAAAGATATGTTAGTGTCAGATGGTTATACATATGAGGATGTAGCCTTCAATGCACCAAGCGCATTTGCGAATGCGCCGGATCCATCGTTAAATTATATAAATATCTATAGAATTAGTAATAACAATAAGCACCTATATACTACTGATTTAAATGAAAGAGATAGCTTATTGCGAAGTGGTTGGAATTACGAGGGAATCATATTTGACTCACCGTCTTCAGTCACAAACTCCCCAGTTTATAGATTAGCAAGCAGCAATGGTGACCACATATTTACCACATCATTGAATGAAAAAAACCATCTTACAAGTACTGGGTGGAGTTATGAAGGTGTAGCTTGGTATTTGGATAATACAAGTCCACAAGCATTTAGATTTTATGTAAATGGCTATCATTTTTTCACAACCGACCTAATTGAAGCATTAAGTATCACCAATACTCCAGGTGTTCAATATGAGGGTATTGGTTTTGGTTACAATCAATATACTAATTTACCTGTTTATAGGTTACGTAACAATATAGATGGTTCCAATCATATTTATACATCAGATGTTAACGAAGCTATATCACTCAATAATGCCGGCTGGAAGTATGAGGGTGTTGGCTGGTATGGAAGTTCCACTTCAATAACAAATCCAATATTTCGACTATATAATGGAAATGAGCATTTCTTTACATCAAATACTATCGAACGTGATCAGCTAATTAATGCCGGCTGGAAGTATGAGGGTGTTGGCTGGTATGGAATGTAGCGCTTATATCATCAATAACCATATATTTATTTGTGGTAGCTTTTTTGGCAATTTCGTTTGATAACTTAGACATATTAACTAAATCTTGATTTGTCATTTTCTTTTTATTGAGCATTTTTTCAATTACCTCAACGAGTCCTGCAAAATTATTATTGGAAACAGCAAATCCATTTTTGCCGTCTATCAGTTGCTCTTCTTGGCCAGCACTTTCGTTGCGGATAATCGGGTGTCCAACAGCCATACCTTCGTAGACAAATATTCCAAGAGCCTCATAAAGCGAATAACATATAGTTACATTTGCTTTTTCAATCCTCTGTATTGCCTTGTCATGCGGTAAACTAAGTGTTATTGAAAAATGATCATCTAGTCCCTTTGCTGATAAATCAATTTGCTCCTTAATATTTTTAACATGATATGCAGCACTCGGACCTATATCACTTTTTTCGTATGCACCTATAAACTCTAAATGAAAGTCTCTATAGTCATCAGGTGACTTTTTATAATAATCATTATAGAAAGTAAGAAATGCATAAAGTATTGGGTATTGGCCTTTACGCATATCCATTAAACTTCCTATTGTTACGAAACGTAGACTGTTAAATTCTTCTATTGTACGCACCCTAAATTTATTTAAAGGAAATAAAAATGGAAAAGGCATTTTTTCTATATTCTTGGATATTCCAAAATAATTAATATACTCGTTATATGTTGCCGTAGAAACAGCATAGACTTTTGCCTTATTAGATTTTAAAAGTGTAGTTAATTCATTTTTAATAAATGAGTCAATAAATCCATCTGGAGAATACTCATGACCATACCAGTATAATTTTTTGACAGTACCTTTCTGTATTGCTCGTATAACTGAAAGTGCCGTGACATGAGAGATAGCAAATGAATTAAACATCACTACATCACCTTGATTAAACTCGAGTGCTAATTCTCTATTTGTATAGATTTCAACGTCAACACCTTCTTTTTCTAGTTTTACTACGTTTGCTGATTCTATCGGAGTGAATGCTATAAATTTTATACTCTTAATTAGTTTAGGGTATTGTTCCTTTATATTATGTACGATATCCATAATAACAAAAGGTGCACCTGTATTATTTAGCTGATTAGATACGATTACTAATCTTGGTGAACCTGCTTTTTTTCTAGGAAATTTTTTTCGATATTCGAACGCAGCTCTTCTTCTAACCTTATCATGGATTATTTTATAGGTTGAACGAGTTCCATCAGTACGAATTTTTTGCACTACTGTATATACAGCTGATTTTATTATTAAAGGCTTTGATGAACGGGAATTAAGTTCCTGTGACGAGATAGATTCATTAATTATATTGTTTTGCTGACGAAACTTTAGCTCATTGTAATATGGCTTCTTTTGTGAATCAATTTCGTCAGCTAATTCCTTTGTTACATTCTCCCAGTAATATTTCGGTTGAATTTTTTGCATCTGCACACTTGCGTTAGAAAGTAGGGATTTATTTTTAACAAGATTTTTTATTACATCTTGTATGCTATTTTCATTAGCTTCATCTATTCTAAATGCAGCACCAATGTCAATCAATTCTTCCGATAACGGGTCGCCGCCATTCGTAATTAATGGAGTTGTATTTCCAACATAGTCCATGACCCTTGTCCTCCAAGAGTAAACATTTTCGTGGCTCGCACGATTTAGGCTAATTATAAGATCGGCATATTCGTAATATTTCCTACGTGTATCATAATCCACCCAATCTATTAAAGTTATCTGGTCTTCAAGATTATTATTTTTTATATAATCTATAGTGTTGTGATAGTGTTTTACAAAATCAGGATGTTGATTTTGAGGATTGTTTCCACCAACTATAACAAATTTTATATTTTTATTCTTATTATTTTTTAAAGTATATAGAATCTTTGTAATATCAAACCACGGATATAAACCCCCAAACCATAAAAGAATAAAATCATCATTTTTAATACCTAGTTCTAGATATGGATTAGTATAACTTTGCTTCTTGTCTGGTAAATCAATTCCAAATGGAACACATAGGAGTCTTTTTGTGTGATAAGAATACTGATTTATTACTCCTAATGTAGAAAGTACTCCTGTATAAAATTTTTCTTGGGAATCATTAGCATACAAAAAATAATCACCTCTTCGCATAACAGTATTAAATACGTCATTTACTGCAGCTAGATTCCCTATATAAGTACCAATTAAATCATCAGGATTCCTGGCTAGATTCTCTATGTAGGCTGGACCGTAGGCATCTATTATTACTTGTGTGTCTTTAGGCAAATGACTTGCTATGAATGCAGATCCGTGAATAGTATAATTAAATATAATCGTGTCATATTCGCTTAGTTTTCTTTCAAAGTCGTCATTGAAATCATAGTTAAATACTTTTATTCCTGAAACTTCTTCCACATCCAAAGGGTAGATATTACCAACTGCAATAGTAATATTAGTTATCCCGTTTTTTTGTAAACCTTTAGCCAGACCGAAAAAACGCTGGCCACTACCCTCAATCTTTTGATATTTTGGAGTAGGAATGGGCGACCAAGATACAATTAATACACTTGCATTTTTGTTTATTTCACTATGCATTGTATTAGTATACCATCTATAGTGGAATGAACGATATCTAACTAAATTACCTATTATACTACTTATTTTTTGAATTCCGTATGACGACTTTTACACTATGAATTAGACGTCCAAATGCTCTTACCGTTTTAATTGTTTTCCATGCTTTACTGTTTACTATTTGTTTAAGTTCTTCATTTGTTGCATTTATATGGCTCTCAAGTTCTACTATATGTTCCTGCTGATCGTCAACAATTACATCTAATGCTTTAATTCTATTCAGTTGTTCGTTAGAATTTTTCTCCAGGTTAGATCTAGTTTGTTCAGCATTCCATATAGATATGGCTGCCATATCAGGATATTTTCTTAATGCCTCATTGAGAGTATTTATGCCATTACTATACTTTAATTTCGCTAGCATTTTAAACGCATCCCCGATTGGCTCGTATATAATTTCCGTATAGTTAGGTTTATTGCTAAATAACTTTAGTACCTCGGCGTACATATTAAGCTGTTCGATTCCATGCTTTTGCCAAAACTCATTCCTATCTTTTGACCACCAAATACCACCTTGATGTCTACGGTAAACCGACATGGTTTGATCAATAAAGCCAATTTTACCAAACTGAGCATGATAAAGATGAAGGTACCAATCAAAAGGAAGAATATTATTGGGTATATTATTATAGTTCTGTTTTCTATATATGACCGAGTTTGTTTGAATATAGTTTGATCTTAGTAATTCTTCTATAGTGAATTTATGACCACTATTTCTGTTGGGAAATATAGAATCAGGTTCTTCATTGTTTTCAAAAATTACTTTAACTGGGTGAAAGCAAAGTGCATATGAGGAATACTTGTCTAAAAAATCTGCTTGAAGTTGAAGCTTTTCAGTATCTGTCCAATAATCATCACCTTCACAAAGTGCGATGTATTCACCCTTTGCCTCTTTTAATGCTTCACAAAGATTGCTTACAATGCCAATATTCTTTTTTCGATGTATTAGTTTTATTAGATTAGGATTTTCAAGCTGATATTTTTTAATTATTTTTGCGGTTTTGTCGGTTGAACAATCATCAGCAATTATAATCTCATACTTAAAATTCACTTTTTGGGATAAAAAACCTTTTAGAGCATCACTAATATATGCCTGTTGGTTGTAGCTAATACATACAATGCTAACTTTTACATCATTCACGATTTTATGCTCATATATTATCCTTAATAATACTCGTAACATATTGTAATTCTTTATCGGTCATATTGTCTAGGACCGGCAGGGACAATATTCGGTCTGCAATTTCTTCCGTAAGCTTCAAGTCAAGATGAATTTCTGATTTTAAACTTATGACTTGTTGTTTATGCAGAGGGGTATAGTAGCGCCTAGCTTCAACGCCGTTGACATGTAATTTTTTGTACAAAGTTTCTGCACTTATTTTACTTTTTGCTAATATAGAAGCGAATGGTACGGTAGAATTGTTATCATTTTGCTGAAATTCGAAACCGAAGGGTAGCAATATTCTTTTGTAAGATTCTAGTGTGTTTCTTCTATTAATTAATCTCTGTTCAAATCCCTCTAACTGTCTTAGTCCAATTGCACCATTTATTTCCTGTAGTTTTGCGTTTGTTCCAATCCGATGAACCATACGATCAGATTCGAACCCAAAGTTTTCTAAGGACTTAATAGCGCTAATAGTTTGGGCATTTTTAGACATTACGAGACCACCCTCTCCAACCGAAAAAGGCTTCGTGGCATGGAAAGAAAACACTTCACAGTCTCCTCTAGCGCCTATTTTTTCGGCCAATGTATAGTGTGAGCCAAATCCTGCTGCTGAATCAATAATGAGAGGGATTTTGTATTTTATAGATAGTTGTTCCCATTTTTCTACTTCCTGATTTCCAACTCCAAATATATTACAAAGAAAAATTCCAGATATATATTGAATATTATTCTTAATATACCCTTCGGCTTTAATGTGATCTGGTTGCCATGTGATAGGTAATATATCTATAAAAACAGGTTTGAATCCAGCCGCAATTAGCAGTTCTGGTCCTGCCGCAAAGGTAAACGATGGAACCAATACTTTATTTCTTAAGGAGTCCTTTTTAAATAACTCAGTAATGGCTAATTGTAGGCCCAGGGTAGCATTTGCAACAGTTGTAGCTGTTACATGACTAGAAATAAATGATGCTGTGCGTTTACTTAACTCGGCTTCATTTGGACCAAAGTTTGTATACCAATTAGATTCTTTAATTTTGCGGAAGTCTTCAAGCATAGCTTCTGCCGAGGGAAAATGCGGTCTAATAAAGGGTATTCTATACTTCACTTAGCCAGCTTTCATTTTGCCCTACCAATTTAGCAGGTACACCTACGTATACACCATTTTCTTGAGCAAGATCTTCTATTACAACCGCACCAGCGCCTACAACAACACCAGATGCAATTTTTAAGTTATTGCTAATAATTACTCCAATACCTATAAATGCACCGTCGCCAATATCCACGTTTCCTCCAATATGTGCCCCAGGTGAAATGGTAGAATAGTCTCCGAGTCTACAGTTATGGCTTATAGAGGAGGCGACATTAACTATTGAATGTTTTCCAATTTCAACATCAGTAGTAATAACGGCACGTGGAGCAATTATTGAACCTTCACCTACTTTAGTTGACCTATCTATGAATGATGTATCTGCAATAATAGTTACAAATTTTTCACCAGGCCAAGATTCAACCATTTTTTTACGTAATGCAGGTGCACCAATTGCCGCAACAACAGGAGTTATTTTTTGATAATCGACAGGATTCATAATATCAATTTGACTAGGGTCACTTTCGTCCCTATATTCTTTATTAAGAGCTCTGAATAGTACTGTTGTTTCGTCAGATTTTAGATAGGATTCAGCCTCGTTTGCTTGTCCGCCGTTACCAATAATACCTATCTCTTTTGGATGTAATTGCTCACTCATAAATTATTTCTCCTTTGTAACGATATAAAGCTTAGACCTTAATCTTATTCCGTTTTTTATAAAATTCCAAAACCCAAGTTTCATAAAACCGTATTCTTCGAGTCTAAATCCCGCCTCACTTACTCTTTTTTTAAAAATTATCTTTTCATACAATCTTAAATGATCATCTTGCGCAAAACGTCGCCATCGTTCATTTATATTGCTCTCCTTGATGTCCTCGTCGAAAACACCCTCTTTATTAATGATTGGAGTCATTAAAATACCTCGACCCCCTTCTTTCAAAATTCGTTTAAGCTCTTTAATGGCCCTAATATCGTCCGTTACATGTTCTAGAATATGCGAACAAACAAAAAAGTCAAATGACTCATTTTTATATATTTTCATGTCGGTTATATCAATATTGTCATCAACATTGTTCATGTATAGGTCTGCCGACCTATAGACTATTTCATCTCTTGAAAGTAAGTATTTCTGAAAAGGGACCGAAGGCGCAAAATCAATTATTTTTATTTTAGGGATATTTGGGACATGCTTTTCAAAATACATTTTATAGAGCCTGTCTTTGTCGGAAGATCCACAATTTGAACAAAGAAAAGTTTTATAACTAAGTGTTTCAAATTCTTTGAGTTTGTATGGAAATTTATATAGTCTGAGTTTTTGCCCTAAGTCATCTTCAATTGATAAAAATTTAGTGTGTTTTTTGTTACAGATAATACATTTATAATAAAACATGCTTACCGACTTTCTAGATTGGCGAGTTGCTTAATAATAGCTCGCTCAAGTGTAATTTAATGTTCATTGACTATACTCCCAGGTATCTTTAAGCTTTAAAGCAGCACCCCTAGTAATGTCAGCACCCTTGATAATGAAGCTTTTATTTGTCTTTGTTACGGCAAGTAGTCCTCTATTTTCTAAATTAAAAAGGGCTGCATTAATATAATAGCTTCCTTCATTAAATATATCTGTGGTGAGTTCATATGATACCTTACCCTTACCCGTCAAAGGCTTATTGTGAGCTGTTGTTACTTCTGCTATTGATATACCGTCCTTAACAACCGATATACCCACACTCGCTCCTTCTTTATTGTCAGTTTTGTATACTATGTTCAAAATAATTTTGTTTTCTTTTTGGATTGTATTAAGCTCTACTTCGTGGAGGTTTGAAATAACTTCACTGGTTTTTTCGGTTTTTGATGCTTTCTCTATATTTTCTTTAACATAAACATCGGCCACATCGGTAGGCGTACCATTACAGATAATCTTCCCGTTTTTTATATATATAGCTTTTGTACAAAATCTTCTTACAGCGCCCATGTCATGCGTTACAAAAACTACTGTTGATTTTTGTTTTTTTAACTTTTCGAAATAGTTAAAGCATTTCTGCTGAAAAGCTGCGTCGCCAACCGCTAAAACTTCATCCAGCAAAAGAATGTCAGATCTTGCCTGTATTGCAATAGAAAACGCCAATCGCACCTGCATACCTGAAGAGTAGTTCTTGAGCTTCTGATCCATAAAGCGTTCTATTTCAGAGAATTCAACGATTTCATCGTACATCAGCAGCATCTCTTTGCGATTAAACCCCAATAGAGATCCATTCAAGAATACATTTTCTCTTCCGGTTAATTCAGGATTAAATCCAACGCCGAGTTCTATGAACGGAGTAAGCATTCCTTTTACATTAATAGATCCACTGGTAGGTGTATATATTCCTGCTAGTAGTTTTAGCAATGTAGACTTACCTGAACCATTTCTTCCGACAATTCCAAAAAAATCACCTTTATTTATTTCAAATGAAACGTTTTTTAGCACTTCCTGTATTTCATAGCCTCGTTTACGATTCATAAAGCCAACTAAAACATTTTTAATTGAGCCGGCATTTTCGTGAGGTAATTTGAATGTTTTATTCAGCCCTTTAACACTAATAACTACTTCTTTTTCCATTATATATTCTCCGCAAAATATTTAGCTTGACTCTTAAAATAAAAAAAGCCCGTTAAAAATACAAAAACCACGATAGCCAGCGGTATGAGTTGATAATATCCTCCGCCAAAAACGCTTGATGTTGTAGCCGTTTCGTGGGTTATGGCAGAGTAACGTACTCCCTGAATAGCCTGAGCCATTGGATTAATCATGATTATTTTTTGAAATGTGACATTTGTAATAAGCGAAAGCGGATAGATTATTGGAGTAAGGTAGAATCCAGCCTGTAGAATTACCTGCCATATATATATTACATCTCGGTATTTTACAAAAAGAGCAGACAATAGTAGCGATAGGCCAAGAGCAAATACATAGACCTCTATCAGGAATAAAACTACCAAAGGTAGGGTGTCGAGAACTCCTACCTTATTAATAAACATAAAAACCGCTATAACAATGAGATTAAGCCCAAGGTTAATAAGAGCTGATATGCTGCTACTAACAACAATCATCCATCTAGGTATGCGGATTTTTCTTATTAGATCTCCTCTTCCAACTATTGAAGTAGTACTTTGCACAGTCATCTCTATGAAAAAATTCCATACTACTATACCTGCTAATAAATATATCGGGAAGTGCGGGATACCATGGCCCAACTTTAGAAATTTGACAAAGACGACATAAAGAATAACGAACATCAGTAGTGGGTTTAGTAGTGACCATGAATATCCTAAAATAGAGCCTTGGTATCGGAGTTTGAAATCAGTACGAACTAATTCAGACAATAAAGCCTTGTTCCGTTTAGATAAGATGTGCTTAAACATATATTATAGGTTATTATAGATTATAAGAAAGAATAAGTCGATGTCAAAATATGCTGTTGTTATACCAAACCTGAACGGTGAAAAATCAATTGAAAGATGTGTTAATTCCGTATTGTTTCAAACTGTTAAGAATAGCGTAGTAATTGTGGAGAATGGATCTACAGACAATTCATTGGCTATTTTGAAAAAAAATTATCCAGATATTGAAATAATTGAGAATAGTAAAAATCTTGGTTTTGCAGGTGGAGTGAATCAAGGAATAAAAAAAGCTGTTGAGTTAGGTGCAGAATATATAGCGCTTTTTAACAATGATGCGATAGCAGATAAAAATTGGTTAAAAGAATTAGTTGAGGTGATGCAAGCATCGCCCGAGGTTGGCATCGTTGCCCCTAAGCTTTTATCTTCGGATAAAAAGCATCTAGATAGTACGGGGGATCAATATACCAACTGGGGATTACCTTATCCAAGAGGCAGAAAAGAAGAAATTTCTGGCCAATATAATAGTCCCGAGAGAGTTTTTTCCGCAAGCGGAGGAGCCAGCCTATATAGAGTCTCTATGCTAAAGGAGATTGGCTTATTCGATGAAGACTTCTTTGCATATTACGAAGATGTAGATATAAGTTTTAGGGCCCAGCTTGCCGGTTGGAAAGTTGCCTATGAGCCTAGTTCTATTGTCTATCATGAGATCGGGGCAACAAGTTCTAAAATACCTGGCTTTACCTCTTACCAGACAATCAAAAACCTGCCATGGCTTTTTTGGAAAAACGTTCCTAGAAAATATTTATTTACAGTAGGGGTTAGATTTTACATAGCTTATTTTTCTTTTATATTCAGTGCTATTTCAAGAGGGCAAATAGTTCCTGTATTAAAAGGGCTTTTCGTATCACTAGTCTTGATGCCAAAAAAACTTTTTGAGAGACACAAAATTCAATCTAAGATGAAGGTCTCACCTGAATATATTTGGAGTATTATGACTCATGACTTACCGCCCAATGCAGACAATCTTAAAAATATTAGAGCAATATACCGTAAAATATTGTTTAAGGATTAAAAGTTATGAGCAAAATTATTATAGATGCAAGAGAATATAGAACAACAACCGGAAGATATGTCGAAAGGCTTATTCATTATCTTCAAGAAATTGATCATGAAAACAATTATTTAATATTGCTTAAACCTAAAGACATGGATTCATTTGTACCGACTAACGATAAGTTTGTTGCTGTTCCCTGCCCATATAAGGAATTTACCTTCAGAGAGCAAATAAGCCTGCTTAGGCAGATAAAAGAACTTAAGCCTGATCTTGTTCATTTCGGTATGGTTCAACAGCCTATAGCCTACCGCGGGCGAGTCGTAACAACTATGCATGACCTTACTACTATTAGATTTAGAAACCCAGCTAAAAACTGGTTAGTCTTTACTGTGAAAAGATATGTATATATTTGGGTTAATCGAATAGTTGCAGCAAAGTCTAGTGAAGTAATGGTGCCTAGCGAATTCGTCAAAGAAGATGTTGCTAAGTTTACGAGAATTAATAGCCGCAAGATTGCCGTTACTTATGAAGGTGCAGATAAAATTAAAGATAGCCCCGAGCCTATAGAGGAACTTTTAGACAAACCTTTTATTATGTATACCGGCAGGCCTTTGCCTCATAAAAACCTAGAAAGACTAATAGCCGCTTTCTCTATTATGAAAAAGGACTATCCAGATTTAGTTTTAGTGTTAGCCGGCAAGCGAGACAGTAATTATAAGAAGATTAGAAGAGACGTTGTTGCCAGTGGTCAAGTGGACGTTATCTTCCCTGGTTTTGTATCAGAAGGACAGCTTAGATGGTTGTATGAAAACTGTAGGGCATATATCTTCCCTAGCTTAAGCGAGGGTTTTGGATTACCTGGTCTCGAGGCTATGGTTCACGGTGCACCAGTAGTTAGTAGCAGCTATACTTGTCTTCCCGAAATATATGGTAATGCTGCTGAATATTTTGATCCGCAAGA
>CAIMCP010000074.1 GCA_903839515.1 uncultured Candidatus Saccharibacteria bacterium
GAATATAAGGAAGCATGCTTAGTCTTCTATGAACAAAATAGTCTAGAACCTTTTAAAAAGATATTCATTGATCAATATATTTTTTCAGCAAATAATTATAATATTGCTAATTTGTAGGATACCTGGGCTGCAATTCATATCGCAATTTAAAATATAGCATCATTAATTCATGAGTTTATGTCCTAACTATTTAACACGTCTTCTATTTCAGAAATAACTATATCTTCATAGTTACAAGTTTAGACTAGGAACCATCTCCCCTGCCAGAATTCTGTCTTTTACTGTTTTATGATATTATTTTAGTAAGACTTTAAATAGGGGGTGTAATAAAAAATGAAAAAGCGTTTTACAATTCTTGCCGAATTGAGCGGCTTATTAACATTATTGTTTGCTTTGTTTGTTCCTGCTCTTGCATCAGCGGCCTTTACACCAACAACCACATCTTATCCAACCACATCGTCTTACCTGACAGGCAGTGCACCTGGGCCGGATGGTGACATGTGGTACAGCAGTCGTGCTGATGGAAAAATCGGTAAAATGGCACCTGGCGGCACAGTTACAGAATATACACCGCCAAGTAGCGATGACTCACCTTCGATTACTGCCGGTCCTGATGGTAACATGTGGTTTACAGAATTTAATCAAGATAAGATCGGTAAGGTCACTACATCCGGTTCGTTTACAGAATATAGCATACCGACTAGCGGTGCCGAAGCATACCAGATTGTATCAGGGCCGGATAGCAACCTATGGTTTCTAGAAAACTACGGCAATAAAATCGGTAAAATCACAACCTCCGGAGTAATCACCGAATACACCATCCCTACCAGCAGCTCAAATACTCAGGGACTAACAGTAGGACCGGATGGCAATTTGTGGTTTACCGAAACATCCAGTAGCAAAATCGGTAAAATCACAACCTCAGGAGTGATTACTGAATATAGTGTAGGAAGTGCTAATCCGTCTAATATTACCACCGGAACTGATGGTAATCTATGGTTCACTACTTATGATGCCCACGTTGGGAAAATAACTACCAGCGGAACTTATACCCTATATGCTACATCGAACTGGTCATCAGGAATCACCACCGGGCCTGACGGATTGATTTGGTTTACCTATCTTACCGGAGCTTATAGTATAGGCAGTATAACCACGGACGGAACAGTTACCAATTATTTGCTGCCGGGTAGCCCGTACTCATTGCAGATGACTAATGATACAAGCAATAATCTGTGGTTAAGTGTGTATGAATCATCAGGAAAATTAATTAAATTCGCTTTCCCACCTAAACCTACGCTGGCTCACAGTACTCTAGCAGCCAACGTGATTAGCGGGAAGAGCGTGGTTGTAGATGTTCTTTCCGGCGCAACCGGTAATCCAGATAGCACAACGCTCAGTATTGTCAGGGAACCGAGCCATGGCACTGCCGTAGATCCTCCCGGCACAATTACTTACAGCCCAACTGCTGGATATAACGGGGCCGATTCACTGACTTATAAAGTTTGCTCGGCTGACTATAACCTGATGTGCGCCCAGGGGACTCTGACGTTCAACGTACTAGCTGCGTCCGTAACATCACCCGAAACAGGTTATGGCAAACCAGGTGACCATTTATGGTTGACCCTATTTGAACTGAGCATTGCTTCGGTAGGTTTAATCACAGTTACGTTAGTTACAAAAAAATATTTATAAGTTACTTTCGTTACCGAGTATTAAGGTTTCATTATGTTTGAAAATCTTCATTCTGCGTTTTTTGAGAAACTGGTTTGTGAGTGGTTTGGTTGTCGTCACTTTCAAGTCTTTACTCCCCTGCCAGGCATATAAAACCTACAATAACAGATAAAATAGTTTTTGACTTTTAAATTAATACAACACAAGTCTGTAGTTATGCTAATCCCCAACTGTTATCAAAGACCGAGCCCTGTCTCTCTTTTTCGCTAAACTAAGATTTATTTAGTAAAAGACCTTATGGTATAATATATTTGTTAAATGTATAAAATAAATAGATATGCCAGAAGAAACACCTCCAACAAAAATAACTGAAGATATTGAACCAACCTTTAGAAGTATTGCAGGTGATGAAACAGTTCATCCAGTCCTTAGAGATATTGCAGAAGGACTAAGAGAACCAGAAACATCGTCTCATCTTGGTGAGACAGCTCTGGCTGAAACTGACGGTGTAGTAGTAGACAACAAACCATCGACTGAACCTAAAGATTCACGGTATCAAACCAGACTGAAGACTATTCTATCTACTCCTTTGACCGTAGAAACAATAGATACATATGCTCAAACTGCAATTAGTGATCTAATTAATCTAACCGATAATGTAGTCAATGAATTTGCAGACATAACTAGCCCGGATGCATTTTACGCAGATGCTAGAGAATTAGAAGACGCTGCCTTTAGGCACTTTGATCTTCCAAGCATTCCAGTTAATCTAGACTATATAGATCAACTTGATCAAGAAATTAGAAGCATAGATACAGTCATTGAAGAAGTACGCACCAAAAACCAGGTTATAGTCCCACCCGATGCACATTTACAACCCATTGTTCCAGGTAACGGCGAAAGCATAAAAGAGAAAGAACTAATACCTCGTTTAAAGACTCTACTGTTTATACTCAAAAAGGATTACGAAATAGAACTTACTGATCCAGAACAAGTAAGAATAGCTAAGGGCAAAACAACTGATGAAATGATGAGAGATGAACCATACTACTCTGTTGAAGTCCCTAGTCTCAATAGAATAGTTTTAGTGTGCGACGAAGAAGGCAATGCAACTTTTGTTATTGATACCAAGCGACTACGGGAACTAGAAATATCTACAGAACAGCTACTTGAAATGACGAAGGATGAACTGAATGCAGTCATAGAAGAGAATACTGGATTTGGTAGAAGATTAATTCAATCAGAGAACTGGGTAGATAACATCTCAGAGAATTTAAATGAGATACAAGCAAACACTAGCGAACCAGCAATTAAACCAGAAAAACCAAGAAGCTACCTAACCCGAAAAGAACTTGAGCAACTTGATCCAAGTGAAATGCTATATTCTGCAAAAGATATTGGAAGAATGTTCGGTGTTTCTGATCATACCATTAGAAACATAGCCGAGTTACCAGAGCTAGAAATTGAAGGTCAGAATGTTATGTTTGGTAGGAGTCTAGGGCTTGGCTACGATTCATGGCAGGTTAACAAAATTAGGGATTATTTATACGAACAGAACCAAATAGAGAGAAAACCCGAGGATCGTGTATATTCTGCAGGAGATATTGGAAGAATGTTCGGTGTTAGTGAAAACACCATTAAAAAAATAGCCGAGTTACCAGAGCTAGAAATTGAAGGTCAGAATGTTTTGTTTGGTAAAACTGAAGGGGTTGGCTACGATTCATGGCAGGTTAACAAAATTAGGGATGAGCTAATCAAACAAGGTAAGATTAAATTAAATGAATAAGAATCAATAGCAGATTTTATAGTTGATTTTAGTCATACAAAAATTCTCACTATTTAACACGTCTTCTATTTCAGAAACAACAATATCCTTATCATTAAAAGTTTAGAATATTAAGCATTTTCCCTTCCGGCAGCTATTTAACAAAAGTAGACCGTACAGCTATTCAATGTATTATTTTTTTTTCTAATACATTAGTTGTACAATATTTTCATGAATTACGGTTCAATTTTTAATAATATTGAAACACAAAAATTAGCTAATACTATTTGTGAATTAGCTAGAGAGTGTTGGCAGTTAAGATTAAGTGATTCAACTGGATTTAGTATCAGTGCTCGTGTTCCGGGAACTGACGCAATATTAGTTGATAAATCTGGAACGGGTTTTAGAAGGAATAGAATATCACCCAATGACCTATTACTGATGAACGATTCTGGTGAATTGTTATACCTACCAGAGGGTAGCAATAATGATAGATTGGCGCCTGTAAATGTAGCTATACATTTAGCAGGATATAAAGCATCTAATAAGTTGACCGGCTGTATTCATTGGCATGATCAAATAATTAATGCATTCACAGGCAAGGGATTGTCAATTGAACCCTACACCCTTCAATCTAAATTACTTGGAACAATTGAATGCATAACAATAGATGATTCATTTGAAAAAGCAATTTATTTAAAATTAAATGAGAAGATTTCTGTTCCAAGTGGTTTTCATCCAAGAGACGATGTGTACTATTCAATGAAAAAAGTTGCAGATGCTGCTGGAGATATTATTAATAAACGTGTTACTGAGTTTGATAAGCATGGTATATCTCTCACTCATAAACAACATGGCATTTTTAGCTGGGGAAGATCAGTTGAGGAAGCTTTTGACAACGCCTACAGGGTAAGAAGAAATGCTGAGAGTATACTATGGAGTAAGTTATTGTGATTATTAAAAAAAATGGTATTAACGAGATAAAAATAAATTTAGTACAAAGTTCATTTAATCCGTCATCAGATGAAACAATTAAATTGAGTCATCAATGGGATATTTTACTTGAAGAATCAAAAAAAAGCGGTAAATTACTTTGGGACGAACCAAATTATAGGCTAGAAGACTATTACATTAAGAAAAATATCCTACACCTAGAACTCAGTGAGATACCTTTCTCTAAACGTTATGCCTTACGTTATTTACCTAATTTAATTACTGAAAACAGTAAGCTAGCTCCATATGCTTTAGTTGTTCAGGCATTAATAACGACAAACGATAATTACTACATATTTGGGAAAAAATCTAAAAAATATCACACAGATCTAAAATATACTTTAATAGGTGGCATATATTCACCTATTAAAGGTAAGCAAACTGAACCTTTGTCTGCATTATCAAATGAAATAAGCGAAGAACTCGGTGTTGGACATGAAATGATATCAGATAGTAAATTTATTGGAGTTTATGAAAGTACCAATTATAACTATTATATTTTATATAAAATAGAGCTCAATAAATCAAAACAAGAATTGAATGTAATATTTAATAATGGTAATAATGATGGTGAATTAGAGAAAATTTTCGGTATTAGAAAAAATAAAGTTAAAGATTTTATAAAAACTGAAATTCCAAGTTGTGCTGGTATTGTAGAATTATTATAATTTATGGAGAAACCAACACCTCTCATTCTTGCAGCTGGTAAGGGCGAAAGGCTCGGTTTTACGACAATACCTAAGCCTATGGCTTCAATTGACAAAATGCGGCCTATAATCGGTTCTATAGTTTCTGAACTACTAGGAATGAATTATAGGGCTCAAGATATTGGTATTGTTGTAGGGCATAAAAAAGAAGCTATTATAGATTATTTGGGATATGGATACAGGTATATAGTTCAGAAAAATCTCGGAAGCCCGATAAATGGGGTTATTGATTATACTGAGGAAAATTGTGATAATAATTTACTCGTAATACATGCGGATGATTCTGGGTGGCTAAAGAAAGATACACTTGAAAAATTAATGAAAGTTTATAATCAGCAGCAAAAGAATACAATGCTATTTGTGAATAGCTATGATTCAGCTGCCCACAACATAGGCTATTTATTAGTTAAAAATAGGATAGTAGAAGCAAAAAAGATACTTAATGATTCAAAAGAGTTAGCATATTCTGCAGGAGCTTTTTGCATTAAAAAAACCTTCATAGAAAATTATGATTTAAATACTAAAAAAGAAGTAGGGATATCTACATTATTTGCAAATACCTATTCTGAGCAAAATTTATATGGTCTTACTGTTGATATACCCTGGAAGTCAACAAATACAATGGATGGCTTGTTCGAAGCGCGCCATCTATATGAAAAAACTTTTACTTAAAAAA
>CAIMCP010000075.1 GCA_903839515.1 uncultured Candidatus Saccharibacteria bacterium
AAAAAAGAACAGAAAAAACAAGGAGCCGGCGATGCCAATAAATCTACCCCTAGCAGTTAAAGAAAAACTAGATGCTGCAATTGCGGCTAATCCAAAGAATCCACAAATCGAATTAGACAAAGTATTAAAAAAAGAAGCTGAAATGTTAGCGGAGAAAGCAAAATGAAAATAAATGAACTTTTATTTGAGAGTGCCGGAAAAATGGTTCGCGGCATGTTAGTACAAACGTTAGACCAGTTTGTAAAAGATCCGGAATCTCCTAAAACTAATAGTTCACAAAATTCTAATTCTGAATTAGATGAAGAATTAGGGCCAAACCAACATCCGGTTATATTTCACCCACCAATTAAAGCTCAATATAATCCAACTACTCAACCCAATCAAACTAATCCTAATATAGACAGTAAGGAACGTGATACTTATAGTAAAGTTATATCACCCAACGAAGTTGCTCAGATAGTACATGATAAAAATACATATGTAATATATTATGTTGATCCAAAAACTTCTGTTGAAAGAAGAATAACAACTGAACCTATTTATATTCGTGCAGAAAAAATAAAAGAAGTTGTAGATAATGTTACTGCTGAACTAGATCAAAAATTCCCGGAAGCTACACCAAAAGTAAAAAAGGTAAAAGCCTATCCTCTTATTGTACGCAAACTACAAAACATAGCAATAGAAGAAGCTAAAAAAAATAGTATAGAAGTAAAATTTGCAATAAAAAAAGGTACTGTACTACCTGAAAAGTTAAAAGCTAAAACATTTACGACTGGTGCTAATAGGGTACGTAAACCAAATATACACAAAAGTAGTGTTCCTATAATTGATGAAGCTACCGGACAAATAATATATGATTTAGATGATTTTGCCAGCCGAATTACTGCAAGACCTAAAAAGATATTAAAGGTTAATGCTAAGATGGCTAAGAGTTCCGGTGACTTTATACGTGTAGCAAATATTGGCATTCCGGCAATAAATTCATTGGTTGTAGATGAAGTAACTAAAGAATTTAGAGTAGTAAACACCTGTCCAGGTGCAGGTGTATGTATGAAGTATTGTTATGCCGATACCGGAGGGTATGTCCAATATAAAGCAGGCAGTGAAAGTCCAACTAGAACTTTAAATTTTTGGTATAATCACCCAAATGAATTCAAGTTACAGGTTATTGCTGAGGTTAAGGCAATGATAAAACCTGGAGTTACAGTATATTTGAGATGGCATGATAGCGGTGATTTTTTCACTGATGCATATCTACAAGTTGCATATGATGTAGCTAGGGCAATACCAGAGGTAACAATATATGCATATACAAAAATTGCAAAAGTTGCTAAGGATCCAAATAGTCCTTCTAATTTCGTAATTAATTTTAGTGATGGTGCTATGGCAAGAGAAACCAAACTTATAGACTATAAGAAGGATAAACATAGTATAGTTGTTCCTCCTGAATCATTTAGAAGTCAAAAAGATACTGGTATTGGGTTAGAAGCACTTCAAGCTCGTAATCCTACGGCACAGGCACGAAT
>CAIMCP010000076.1 GCA_903839515.1 uncultured Candidatus Saccharibacteria bacterium
GTTAGGTTTTCCGTAAAAGCCTTGGACAACGAGTGTTAAAAAACCATCCATGACAGCAAGTGGTGTACCTAGCTGGTGAGAGATCATTGAGATGAAGTCGTCTTTTACGGAATCCTGCTTCTTTAGCTCTTCATTGGCTCGGGTTAGGTCAGCGGTGGCTTGTTGGATTTTGGTCTGTAGGCTGCTATTAAACTGCTGAATTTGAGAGTAGGAACGACTATTGGCGATTGCTATAGAAAGCTCACTCCTAATGTTGTCTATAAGTTTTATATCCTCAAGGTCATAGGCAGTACCATTTAATTTATGGCTAAGTATTAGATACCCATTTCTTTCATTAGATGTAGTTAGAGGAACAAAGACATCAATACCGTATTTATCCAATATTAATTTAGTCTGTCCGTCATCGAGTTCGTCAAAGATTAATATGTTATCTCCTAGTGATGCCAAATCATTTGAAAGCTCATCATGAACTTTGACAAAAAAGTTTCCAGCCTCATAAAATATCTGATTTTTGTTTAAAACTATTATATCCACTTGAGACACTCTTAAGCTGGTCTCAATGATTGTTTTAATTTTCTGACTCATATTATCTAGCAGTATTTCGCTAGCTAGCACCCGTCCGATTCTAGATAAAACAATTTCCGGATCATATCCATTCCTATAGAAAACTTTATCCGTCGCTTTGACTAAAGCTTTTTTAAACGTTCCGTATGAAAGAGCCATTAATAAGGAAACATTAATTAAATATATTTCTGGCCAAATTGTTAACTTAATATCTTTAAAAATATAATGGAATGGAGTAATGAATACGAAGATAATTACAATTATTGAAGCCGCAATAGTAATCGTGAAAATAAGTGATCTTATGGCAGTCGATCTAATATCAAATAGTTTGTGTCTAATAATTGAATAGCCAACCGCACCGACAAATATAAGGATTGATGGATTACCAACGATATTACCGATGTTATAAAAACCAAATTTAGGTAATATAATCTGACTAGTCAAGTTTATGACAATTATTGCTCCACTAGATATAGAAATAAGCTTAATTTGAGATCTGACTGATTGGGTGGCAGTCTTTTGAAACTTGTAAAGCATGGAGAATGCAAAATAGAATGCAAAAACAAAATAGAAAATTGTTAAGAATAATAGAGGGCCGGTCTTAGATAAAACCAATCCATACTTGCTCTGAGTTACTTCTACGATATTGGAGCTTAAAAAACTCGTAGGAATCATTAGGAAAGGGATGGTGTAGATAGCATAGTCATACCATTTACTTGGAGTTTTATTCCTGGTTAAACATCGACTGAAATAATAAAAAGTTAGAGGAATAAAGTTCGCAACTGCAAGAGCAGCCCTTGTCCACATTAAGCCGTCAGATAAGTTTGAAGGCAAACGAGTAACAAAATTGAGAGTAATGTAAGCAAGGATATTCAATACCCAAATAATAAAACTCATGTTGACCTTAGATTTATAGTTTTTTGAGCCAACAATTACAGCCACTAAGATAAGTCCAACTATAGTCGGACCGAAAGAAATTATACTAAAAATATGAGAGTTCATAACGATTGTTGTTATTAATTGTTTTTATTCTTACCACGATAGGTTAATTATACTGTTTAAGCTTTATAATTAAAAGACCTTTACAGATAAGATATTTATTATGATTATGTTTTTATGGTAATCTTTAAATAGAGTAATCAAATGGCATTAAAAACAGATTTACCGGCTAAAAACAATCAAGACCCGTTATTGGGTTCAGATAAACCCAATGAAACAGATATAAAAGACGAAAAAGCTATCAAAGAAATTGAGTTAATTGAAAGTGATGATGCCTTAAATGATGAAAAAACTGAGCCTACAAAAATAACTTCTATAAATCATAAAAACTGGTTTTTATATAAAAAATTCTATATTCCAGCCATAGCTATTTTTCTATTGGCCCTAATATTCATAATTCCTTATACGAGATATAAAATTCTAGGACTTTTCCTAAGTGAAAAATATTCAATAACAGTGATCGACAGTCAATCTCTTCAACCAGTAATTTCTGCAAATGTTTCAATTGATGGCAAAGTATATAAAACCAACACTTCAGGTAAGGCAATCATAAAAGCAAAAGTTGGTAATCAAAATATATCAATCAGCAAACAATATTATGCAAGCTACAGCCACAAAATCTTTGTACCAATTTCCCAAAAAAATACGCTCAGAATAAATTTAACTGCAACGGGTAGACAAGTAGCTATTTTGGTCACAAATAAGATAGACAAACAGCCTGTTTCAGGAATGATTGTATCTTCCTCGGGTTCATCTCAAAAAACTAATATTAGCGGTATTGCATTCTTAGTATTGCCAGCAGATAAAAAAATTGCCAATGGAACAATTTCTGGAACTGGCTACAATAATTCTAAAATAACTATCGATGTTAATAGTACAGGTAATCATTATTTGGTATTACCAAGTGGATCAATATACTACTTATCCAACACTTCAGGACTAGTAGATGTTGTAAAAGCAAATCTAGATGGAAGCAATCAGACAACAGTGCTAGCAGGCAATATCTCAGAAGGTATTTATGATACTTCATTAAATCCTTCAAGCGATTGGTCATATTTAGCGCTTGTTGCCAACAGAAACAACTCCAAGCCTTGTCTTAGTATTATTCAAACATCCAATGATTCTAGCTATATAGTCGATTCAACAAACGGCAACTATAACATTATTGGCTGGGACTCAAACAATACTCTCGTCTATACAGTTCAAAACAATAACCTTCCTGCGGGTAGCATGGGCGAATATGAACTCAAATCATACAATTCAGCAACCAACCAAACCAAGGTCCTTTATCAAAGTGGTAGTCAGACAAATAGCATATCGACAATTAATGAAGTATTTAATTCGGTTAATTTAATGCCTAACAATTCAGTAGTCTATTCTACGGCATGGGTAGGAAACGTTGCACAATTTAATGATCTGCTAATGAACATCACGTCAATTAACGACAATGGAACTGGCCAAAAGACTTTGCAACAATTTTCCCAAAGCAGCTATAGCCCGATAATCACATCTCATTTTTATCAAGCTAATAATTTAATATTTTGGCTATATCCATTATCAAGTAGTGCAACTAATTACTATCAATACGTAAACTCCCAATTCAGTCCACTCAGCAGCAGTAGCTCAATTGTTTCGAGTATTTATACAAACCCTATTAATTATCCAGAATCTCCGTCGGGCACTAAGGTAGTTTATGCTAATAACATTAATGGTCACAGCGCAGTCTATACTTCAGACTTAAATGGCAATAATCCAAAACAGCTAGGCTTATACAATAATACCTACGTTCCATACTCTTGGTATACCGGCAACTATATAATTGTGAATAAAAGTAATAATGAATTCTATATTATGTCCAGTACTCAACCAACAATTCAGCAAGATCTGCTAAAAATATGTAATCACTTATAGGGCGGTTTTAGTCTTCTTAGTATAAAGATAGTGCAGTCCACCTGCTAAGAAGGCTGTTACTACAAATACTCCGATAACATTTCCTGGTCCAGTATTGGTTAGAGTTGTAGGAGCCACATTACTAGATGATCCATCCTGATTATTTACACTACCAGTATTTGAATTATTAGTGTTTGTGGTTTTTTTAGAAGTTCCACTTGGCTTTAAAACTGTTGCTGGATTTTTAGTGGTTACATGAACGCTAACATTGCTACTAGATTTATTAGTGCTCTTGTTCATATTGTGGGCATATATTCCAAGTACTAGAATTAAGTCTAATATTAATATCAAAAATAGTATAAGTGTTCTTTTATTTTTCTTCTTAGTCTGCTCATCCATAATGCTCTCCAACAAATTAATACCTCTATTATAGCAAACTTGCATTAAAAGCAATAACTTGGTAAAGATACCTCTTGAATTAAATCTACCAAATGCCGTATACTAAATATTAGCCATGTATGGGCTGAATCATAGATTCTTCCTCCATGCAGACTTATATTTAAGTTCTAATCAAGGTAGGTGCACTAACTGACTAGCAATAGTTAAGCGTCAACACTGACACCTAAAAACCCCGAGTTGTTCTTCTAAAGCATTGAGGCCTTTTGAACGGTGGCTTATCTCAATCAATAAGACAACCAAAATCTCTAAAAAATCCGTTCACCAATTAGTAAAAATACTAATTTGGACTCTTTTAATAATCTTCAAAATAATATAACTAGGAGTTAATCATGGACAACACTGTACAAATAAACCGAGACGTAAACATAATCGCTTATTACTTCCGCGGCAAAGACAAGCCTAACTGTTTCCCTAAGCGAATGGACATAGATGGACGACAAATAACTTTCACCGAGACTGGACTTCAACATCCTACTCAAAAAGGTCAGCGAATGGTTCACGTATTTGACATGACAGACGGTAAAGCAGATTACCGACTAGAATTCGATGCTGAAGTCTTGAGCTGGAAATTAGTAGCCATCAGTGACGCAAATCATGCAACTGCCTATTAATAAAGAAGACCCCCAGATAATGCATGTCGATCTCAACAGTTGTTTTGCGACAGTTGAGCAACAGGCGAGGCCGCTACTGCGGGGTCAACCAGTTGGAGTCACTAATCGTATAAGTAAGTATTGTTGCATCATAGCGGCATCGTATGAGGCTAAGGCACTGGGTATTAAGGTTGGCATGAGACGTGATGAAGCATTGGAACTTGCACCAAACCTTGTCATGACCGAAACCGACCCACCTAAATACCATTACGTATATAAAAAACTACTAAATATACTTAGTAGTTACTCGGACAATGTCGTTATGAAAAGTATCGATGAGGGAGTAATAGACTTTCACGGAACACGGCAGAATATAAACAAAAGGGAACTTAGCGAAATAGGCTATGAGATTAAAGCTAGGTTAATCAATGACGTTGGCAGTTGGATGAGATGTAACGTTGGCATTGGACCAAATAGATTCTTAGCTAAAGTTGCCGCTGGACTTCATAAACCAGACGGCCTAGACGTAATTGACCACAACAACCTAGTTAGTACATATAAGTCAATGAAGTTAACTGATATTCACGGTATAGCCGAGCGAAATGAAGCCAGACTTAATGCTGTTGGTATTATGACACCAATAGAATTCTTAAATGCACCCAGTGAAGTCTTAAGGCGCCAGGTGTTTAAAAGTGTTTGCGGTGAAGACTGGTATAAAAGACTAAGAGGACATGAGGTAGATCAGCACTCGTCTGGAATAGTGAGAATGGTTGGGCGTCAGTATGTACTAGACATTAGACGACCGAGTGACCAGGAAGTCAGAACCAGACTTTCATACCTGTGTGAGACGACTGGCATGAAACTTAGATACCGTGGACTATGCGCCAGGGGAGTAATGGTTCATGTTAGATATGCTAATGGTGATAGTTGGTATGAGCGAAAAATGTTTAAATCTACATTCTTCACTAATGCCGAAGTATACCGTAGAGCAACGCTTCTTTTTAACAAACGCCCACGACATGATTTTGAAAGGGAAATAGGAATTAGCTGTTACGCTCTAACCCCATCAAATATGAGTCAGATAAGCCTACTAGAAGATATAAACAAGGATGTCTGGCTAACCCAAGCACTCGATCAAGTAAACAACCAATACGGTGAGTTCACTATAACCTCAGCTACAAGCTACAAGTCAAAGAACGTAGTCAAGCAGAAGATCCCATTCGGTAGCACACAGTACTTCGAGTTACTGCTTAAGAGTGGCTAAGTTGAAGTAGACAAGGAAGGCGAATTAAGTCTATCATTGATTCAATAAAAAGAAGCTTCAAAACCTGTGTAATTGAAACGCTTTTGAGCATTCAATATCTTTATCATAACAAATACTAGCTTTAATATAATCAATTAAACTATTTGATTTTAGTCGCTTTTCTTTCTTGATCAACTCTTTCGCTTAAGTAAACTTTCATAAGTGACTGATAAGGAATATCTTTTTCATTAGCTAGACCCTTAATGCGCGCTAGTAATGGCGAAGGTAGTCTTATTGAAATTGACTCGGTTGAAGTCTTTAAGTAAGGAAATACGGTTTTTTGGGCAGCTTCCCAATCAATATAGTCAGTAGAATCATGACTATTCCAAAACTCAGCTTCTTCGTCAGTATTTTTAAATTTAGGAATCATTTTCAAGGTTTTCATATATTTGCCTTTCTTTGTTACTCATATCCCTAATAGATATGATTCTTATTTTACTATCTCTGATTGTAAACGCGGTAAATAAAGTTCTATTATTTTTCGATTTACCCAGTGCATAATATCGCTGTTCATGTATTGAAGAATGTTTTCTATCTACAGCTATAGTGATTGGTTCATTTATGAACAACTCTTCTGCTTCCGTTATAGTTACATTATGCTTAACGAGATTTTTTGTGAGATTGCCTGTGTCCCATATAAAAGATATTGGATCTGGCAGTATTCTCATATTCTTAGTATATTACTAGCATATACGTCTGTCAATATTATTTATGGTTATACGAAAGGAAAATCAAATAATTTAGTTCAGGCTTTACTTATTTTCCCTTAACTATTTTGTTTTAAAAGACTCGCCTTTGATTGAGAGTGGTGATTGTCATTCTAAGAAGTATTGGTAGAATCCTGTTTGCAAAATCCTCAGCTGACTTAGTGAGAATTCCATTATCTGACTTATTAGAAGCATTAGATTTCGTAAAATATAGTGTAGTATCTATTAATTCGAAATTAAAACTTTCACAGAAATCAACCAGAAATTGCATATTTGTCGGATCTAGTAGTTCGAGTAGTTCAACTTCTTTTCCGTTAGAACAATAAAGCCTGAAATATTCAGGGAAGTTACCCTCAAGTTTTACCTGAGTCAGTGAGCTTTCAAGATTTGTATTACCAAGTAGCATCTTGAATTTATTATCCTTAAGACTAAACCCAGATATATGAACTGAGCTCTTTACCGGAAGGTCAATTTTCATGATCATCTGACCGATAGGCGAACGAATATCTCCAATGGGCAACGAGCTTGTCTTTGGTAGATTATCAGTATCAATTTCACTATCTGTGTAATTTGAGCTAGGGTTAAACTTTTGATTAATATCCATTGGAGTTGTAACGAGTATTGTGTAGGGGTAAAGATTGATTTTTCCTGTCGATACTTTCATGAGGGACACACCAATTGTATATATCGTCATAATTAGTGAGGCCTGTGAATATGTCTTTAGGATGCCTTCATCTTTTTCAGGAATGTTAGACATAATTCGCTTAAATAAAAACCAACCTAGAAAACCAATTACAACTACTGATAGAAAAATAAAATCTATTAAGTTTTTTTGATCGATATATGAATTCATAAAAATATCATATCAGAAATTAACATTATTGCTTTTATGCTTAATTTATGTTAAAATATATTTTATGAATTTCAAAGACGAGTTTCGTGCTATCAAAGATAAGTTTAATGGTTGGGATAGATACAGTAGTGTATCTAAGCATATATTAGTTGGCAGTCTAGCAGTTGCTTCTTTATTTGGTGCTATGGCAGCTACAACTTATGAAAATCAAGCCAATACTAGAACTCATATCAATGATATTAATCATGGTAGCGGCAATAGACTCAATGAGCAGACACAGACAGAGCTAGAGTCACTGCAAACAGACCTAAACTATAATAATGATAATATCGCCAGAGAACTTGAGATAGCTGCTCTTGCACTTGGAATAGCTGGAATAACAGTCGCAATCGGTGAAACAAAACGAAGTATTGGCTAATAAAAAATCTTAGTGCTAACCTTAATGTATGTTTAGCGTTAGCCCTGATGAATTCGAAAAACTTGTTCACGATAGTGTAGACAATCTACCGAAAATACATAAAGATAAACTAACAAATGTTGGTTTTTTTGTGCTTGATTTTCCAACTAAGGAACAGGCAATAAGATCGGGCCTACGACCAGGTCAAATGCTACTCGGGCTTTATGAAGGAGTTCCATTATCTAAAAGGGGAGGAACACTAAAACTACTACCCGACACTATTACTCTATTTAAAAAACCAATTGAGCTAAGTGTTAATACATATCCCGAACTATTAGAGCAAATACATAAGACTGTCTGGCACGAGGTAGCTCACTATTTTGGACTAGACCACGACAAGATCTATGACATTCAAGCAAAGTCCAACAAAAGTAAAGATTAAGAATTAAGTATATAATGTCTTGGTATGTTACTAACTCATATAACCAATCACTATAAGAAGATACTAGCACTGCTAGTAATTGGCCTTACAGTATTTGGATTTGTATATTATTTTGTTAAACATCCAACCACACTAGATTCTTTGAAGAATCTATCTATTGTTAGCATATCTGCCATTCTACTTTTATATTTCCTTATACTTCTATGCCTGGTGTTAGTCCTAAAGTTCTCACTGGATATTTGTAACATAAAGATGAAATGGCTAGATAACCTAAGACTTAATATCTGGTCAAATATTATTAACTTTTTTGGACCGCTTCAAAGTGGACCTGGAGTTAGGGCAGTCTATTTAAAGAATAAATATGGCCTAACACTCAAAAAATTCCTGTACATATCGCTAATATATTATGGCTTCATTGCACTAATCGCTTCTATGTTTATATGTATCGGCAGCTTTGCTTGGTACTACGCACTCGGCCTTATAGTTGCTAGCATGCTTGTTATCTATGCTGGCTTTTTTGTGCTGAGTAAAAAAATCAAGAAAGGCGATCGACCGTCACTATCATTTAAGACAGTTTCCAATCTTTTCTTAATTACATTATTGCAATTACTTATAAATTCTCTAATCTATTTTATTGAACTAAAAACCGTTAATAAGGGAATTAGTTTTAATCAGGCCCTTTGTTACTGTGGAGTTGCAAACTTAGCTCTATTTGTTTCAATTACTCCTGGCGCAATCGGATTTCGTGAAAGTTTTCTATTATTTACCCAGAAACTACACCACATTAGTGCCGCCAATATACTATCTGCAAATCTTATCGATAGGGCGGTCTATATAGTATTTTTATTAATACTTATTTTTGTTGCCAGTACGATGCATATAAACTCAAAATTGAAAAATTTCAAGACTTAAGAACCATATAATTTTTACCTTAGAAGAACTCCACCATCGACAACAATCTGCTCGCCGGTCATATAACTGGACATGTTACTTGCTAAAAATAATGCCACTTTAGCTATTTCGTCGGCATCTCCCATACGGTGCATTGGTATTCGATCCATAAATAACTTAGTTTGCTCTGCCATTTGTTCGGCACCAGCTCCCTGACTCATTGCCGCAACACCAGGAGTTGCAATCCCTCCAGGTGCAATTGCATTTATCCATATTTTATCTTCAGCATATTCAAGAGCTGCATTCTTAGTTAATCCCCATTCACCATGCTTCGATGAATCGTAATGGGCAAGACCTGCCATTGAAGGATGAATAGCATCAATCGAAGTAACGTTTATAATCTTACCGCCGCCCTGAGTTTTCATAACTTCAGAGGCTTTTTTAATAGATAAGAAAACACTTCTCAGGTTTGTGTGAATAACTTTTTCAAAATCATCGAGTGACATATCTTTAATTAGCTTAGATGGATATATGCCGGCATTATTAACAAGAATATCTACAGAACCAAAGTGGTCTTTAGTTGTATTAATCATATTATCTATATCACTCTCAACCGATACATCTACCTTAAGTGAGATTGCTTTCCAACCCTTACTAGTAAGATCCTGTGCGCACTTACTGGCCGCTTCTTCATCCAAATCAGCAACCATAACGCTAGCACCAGCTTCTGCGAGTCTGTAGGCAATAGCGCTCCCTATACCTTTAGCACCGCCAGTTACAATGGCAGCTTTTCCATTTAAATTCAGTAAATCTTTATTTAATTCCATATATCCCCCATACATTTATTATATGCCTTTTACGTTAAATACATTAAACATTGCCCTATAGGAGTAAAATATAGATATGGAAGAAGTGAAGATTGAAAGAATCAAACAGGAATTAAGAGAAGCTGGCATCGTATCTAGAACCCTTATTTCAATGGAAAGTAAAAACCTAGCCAAAATATTATATGATGACGAGCACATTGGTGGAGCTGTTCATGGCGCTTATTCTGGAGGACTAGCTTGGCTTATAGCGACAAATAAGAGAATAATCTTTATGGATAAAAAACCTCTTTTTAACACCATTGACGAGATAAGCTATGACATAGTTTCTGGAACTAAAACTACAAAAACATCTTTATCTGGAACTGTTAGCTTACACACTAGGATGGGCGACTATACAATTAATTTCGTCAAAAACATTAGTGCAAAAAAATTCACCGAATATATTGAAGAAGTCAGACTAGGAAGACCAGAATTTGAAAAAGTTCATATAATCAACGATAGCACTGTGAACATAGACAATGAATGCTTGAAATTCTTGAGAGAACACAACCTGGGAGTTCTATCTACTATCAGTAGAGAAGGAAGCATAAATGGTGCAACAGTATATTATCTAATAGATAAAGACAATTCACTTTACGTACTAACTAAATCTGAGACAGAAAAAGGCAGAAACATACTCTCAAACGAACAAGTTGGATTTACTGTTTATGATGAAGAAAAGCTTCAAACAGCTCAAATAAGAGGTGATGCAGGTGTTGAAACAGATAGAGAAATAATAAATTACGTTCATGAGCAACTATCCAAACCTAGAAAATATAACTCAATAATAAAGCACCCGCCAGTAACTAAATTGCATGAAGGTATGTTTATAGTGATTAGAATCTCCCCAAGCCAAATTAAGTTCCATGACTTTAATAATGAGCTTTCTTTGTAAGGAATACTAAAAGGCGTAAATCCTAAGATGATTAAGTGAGAATTTAATTGGGGGAATAACCTCGGTGCAAAAAAATAAAATTTATAGTTTAAAAAATTTGATATAATAAGCTAAATGATTACATATCTTCAATCTATAATCCTAGGACTCTTGCAGGGTGTAACAGAACTATTTCCAGTCTCATCACTAGGCCATTCAGTGCTTTTTGCATGGCTATTTGGCTGGACCAATATAGTCCAGGATCAATCTAGTAGTGAATCATTCTTTCTAGCATTTTTAGTAGCCCTTCATGTTGCAACCGGAACAGCATTACTAATTTTTTATCGAAAAATATGGATAAAGCTATTCAAGGGCTTTTTTACTTCAGTTAAAAAAAGGAAAGCTGAAACTAGTAATGAAAAATTAGTTTGGCTTTTAATAGCTGCAACAATTCCAGCAGGCTTATTTGGTTTAACTTTTGAGCACCTTCTAAGATCCCAATTTGCCAAGCCTTTATCGGCTACCATATTTATTCTAATTAATGGCTGTATTCTCTTATTTGGTGATTACTATATGAAGAGCCATCATGTAAAACAACCAAAAAAAGATTTTCATATAGATTCTTCGATTCAACATACCGCCAAAAAAATGACATTCAAAAGGGCAGGAATCATCGGTACGGCTCAAATATTTGCTTTATTTGCAGGTATTAGTCGTTCGGGTATAACTATTATTGGTGGCATAATGACAGGACTAGATTATGAAGATGCTGCTAGGTTTTCATTCTTACTAGCCACACCAATAATTTTAGCCGCAGGATTTCTTAAGCTACCTGATCTTTTCGGACCTCTAGGTGATGGCATTCGACCACAGATACTAGTTGGTGCGTTAGTTGCAGGCGTATCGGCCTACTTTACTGTTAAATTCTTAGATAAATATTTTCAGAATAAGACTCTTAGGCCTTTTGCAATATACTGCTTCAGTATCGGTACAATTATGCTAATAGTTGGTCTTACTGGTTTTCGACACTTCTAAATAGCAGGGGGAGATTATGAATATTGCCGATCTTTTAATAATTTTTCTTTTTATCTTCACAGTCTACAAAGGTCTAAGAATAGGTTTTACTCGTGAAATATTCGCAACTGCAGGCTTCGTACTAAGTATATTACTTGGAGCTTTATTGATTCCAATAGTTATAAAACACGTCTCAGGAGCAAACTCAAAAGCAGTCTGGGCGGTATCCATAATGCTAATTTCTATGGCAATATTTGTTACCATCGGAGAAATGATTGGCTATAAACTAAAGTTGAAGGTTATCAAAAAAACGCCCCTTGAAAAGACCGACAAAGTTCTAGGTGGAATACTTAGGTTTGGCGGTACGCTTTTGGTTGTCTGGATAGTAGGAAGCATATTAATTAGATTTCCATATACCGCCGTCCAATCTCAAGCTCAACAATCTTATATATTAGGCCAAATTAATAAAATCCTACCATCATCTCCAAAATTTATTTCCAATATAGATAACATCATTTCACCAAATGGTTTTCCTTTGGTTTTTGTTGGCAATGAACCGCTTGTAAGCAAACACATTTCGCTAGATTCAACGGCAGAACTTGATAACGCCGTCAATGCCGATGAAAAATCTGTAGTCAAAATACAGGGAGTCGGTTGTGGAGGAATAGTTGAGGGTAGTGGCTTTGTTGCTGCCAACAATTTAGTAATATCCAACGCTCATGTTGTTGCAGGAATTGCTAGTCCATATGTATATGATCAGAATGGCCAGCATCCAGCAACTGTAGTTTACTTTGATCCGAAATTAGATTTATCAATACTAAGAACCTCAGATCTTGCAGGTGGCCCACTTAAAATTCATAGTGGACAAGTAGATAACGCTACGCTTGGTGCAGTAATGGGTTATCCAGGTGGTGGTCAACTTCAAGCAAAAACTGCTGCAATCATAAGTCAAATATTGGCAAATGGAAGAAATATATATAATCAAGGCAGTACCCTTAGAAACATCTATGTTTTGCAGGCAGACATTCAGCCAGGAAATTCAGGGGGTCCTTTCATTGATAGTAGTGGAGTAGTAGATGGTCTTGTATTTGCAAAATCAACAGTTTATAAGGGTCAGGGCTATGCTCTAAATATGGATCCGGTAATCACTGCACTCAATAATAATCTTCACAGCACCGATAAAGTAGATACTGGTCAGTGTGCAGACTAAGATAATCTAATGTATAATAAAAATATTGATGGCAAAAAAAGATAATCGAAAATTTAAGATTGAAAAGGTAATTCCCTGGATCCTTATAGTCACTGGAGTTGTTGGACTATTAATGTCAGCAGTCCTTATTTATGACGAAACCCAAATTTCCCATAACCATAACTACAAGCCAAGCTGTAATCTTAATCCTGTAGTTTCCTGTGGCTCAGTCATTGTTAGTAAGCAGGCTCAAGCATTTCATTTCTCCAATCCATATATTGGTTTGGTAGGCTTTGCAGTTATAGTCACCACAGGCGTGACAATTCTTGCTGGAGCTAAATTAAAACGCTGGTACTGGTTGGGCCTGCAAGGTGGCGCAATATTTGGAGTCGCTTTTTGTCATTGGCTGTTCTATCAAAGCGTATATAAAATTAACGACCTCTGCCCATTTTGTGCCGTAACATGGATAGCCGTAATAACTCTTTTTTGGTATACAACTTACTATAATTTCTGGAGCGGCAACCTAACTCTTCCAGAAAAATTAAAACCAGCCGGTAAATTCGCAGCCAGACACCACATAGACATTTTAGTGTTATGGTTCCTTATTATTGCAGCACTGATTCTAAATCATTTCTGGTACTACTACGGTAAATTCCTTTAAGATTTTTATTCATACCTAAGTGCAAGAATAGGATCCTTGCGAGCTGCCTTAAAAGCAGGTAGAGAACCAAATATGATTCCCACACTAAGTGATAACAGAAACGCTATTCCAAGGATTGGCAGGTCAATAACTGGTGACAATGAGGTAGTAGCTCCGATAATATAATCTACTAAAAATGATAAGATTACGCCAAGTAGTCCACCAAATAAACTGAGCACACTCGATTCTATTAAAAACTGAATTAATATCTGTGAATTAGTGGCACCAATAGATTTCCTGATTCCAATTTCTTTAGTTCTCTCAGTTATTGAAACTAAAGTTACGTTCATGATACCCACACCACCCACGACAAGTGATATGCCAGCAATTATTGCTATGAGCATTGTTATCGAATCTAAAACTCCGGATGTTATTGCTAGACTTTGGGACTGTTGCATTACAGTGAAGTCTTGCTGATCACCATGTAGCTTATATAGGTTTTTATTTATTTGTTTTTCGATTGAGCTAGCATTATTAGCTGAGCTAGCTTTAGCAAGTATTTCATATACAGGTGCAGTTGAGTTTGTTAATGATTCAGCTGTGAAGTAGGGGATAAAAATAGAGTTATTATAGTCTGCAGTTATAGACAAAGGAGCAGTACTAAACTTATTAAAAATTCCCCTAACTATGAATGTCTGACCATGAAAAGTGAAGGACTGACCCAAAGGAATACTTTCACCAAAAAAGCTCTCAGCTATATTCTGGCCAATAACAGCTTGGTATATATTAGTGCTGGCCGAATCAAAATATTCGCCGTAAGCTAATTTCTGGTTCATCACATCAGGAAACTGATCACTAGTTCCAAGAACCGACTTAGAATAAGTGCCCTGACTTGTAGTTATTTTTCCATTGATTACATTTATGCCAGATGACTCAGAAATTCCAGAAGTATTAGCAACACTATTGACGTCGGCTTGAGACAAACTAGAAACACTATTAATACTAGATAGTTCATTAAGACTATTTATTAGGCTATTTGAGCCGCTTTTACTGAGCTGGCCTGGACGAACCACGATTAGATCCTTACCGGTTGAATTAATCTGACCACTAATTTGCTTCTCTATGCCTTTAGCTACTGAAACAATAGTCACAACTGAAACAATTCCAATAATAATTCCAAGCACTGTTAGGAAACTTCGTAACTTACTTTTTCGAATAGTTCTAATTGCTAGAAATATATCTTCACGGTAGGATACTGACATTACTTTTTCCTCTTAGCATTATTTTTTCTTTTTCTTCCAGGCTTACTTTTTTTCTTTACTGAAGCTTTTTTGTTCGGAGACTTCTGAGGAATAGAATCCATTATTGCCGATACTCCAGCAAGATCATCATCGATTGTTTTTCTAGGTCGTTTCTTGTAAATTGTTTTACTCGCAGTTTCGGCAATATCTCCAATTGCTGAATTTTCATCAAGCACCACGGCTCCATCTCTCATATATACAACCCTAGAGGCATACCTTGTAATCTCTGGATTATGCGTAACAAGAAGTACTGTTGAACCTGTCTTATGAATGTCAGAAAATAATTCCATGATAAGCCTAGAAGAGGTAGTGTCTAAATTACCGGTAGGCTCATCAGCGATAATAATCTTTGGAGTATTAATAAGAGCTCTAGCTATAGCTACACACTGAATTTGGCCAGAACTTAATTGGTTTGGATAAAAATATTTTTTATCATCCATACCAACTCTCTCTAACATATTTTCCGCAAGCTTAATTCTTCTTTTTAAGCCAACTCCTTTATAGGCAAGTGGTAGTGCTACATTTTCAAGAACCGTAAGTCTAGGAAGAAGGTTGAAGGACTGGAAAACAAAACCTATCATATCACGTCTAATTTTGGCTCGACGATTAGTGCGTATCTTATCGACACTTCTTTTATTTAGCATGTATTTACCGTAGGTTGGTCGATCAAGTAAGCCAATTACATTCATAAGAGTAGACTTGCCAGAACCACTTGGCCCCATTACGGCAATAAATTCATTTTCATCAATAGTCAAACTAACTTCCTCAAGTGCAACCGTAGTTGCGTCTCCGAAGCCATAAATCTTACTCACATCATTTAACTCAATTATGGACATATACTAATATATATTGTACAGTAATTTTTCAACGTATTGCAAGGTGTTTTTAAGATATAATTAAGCTATAATATATCTAATTTGTTTGGAGAGGTGCAGGAGTGGTTTAACTGGCTCGCTTGGAAAGCGTGTGTCTGGGTCAAACTGGACCAAGGGTTCGAATCCCTTCCTCTCCGCCAAAATTACAATTGAAATTAATAATTTTTTTATTTGAATTAATGCTTGCTATATTGCTTTTATAGGCGTAAGTTGTTGACAGAGTCTAGAAATAACAAAAAAGCAAAAAATAAAAAGAAAGAAAAATATGAAATTAAAAAGACTTAGCTCTTTATGTTCAGCGCTGATAATAAGTTTTAGTGGTTTAATGACAATTGCATTTAACGGAACAGTGTTCGCTGCAGCAGCCTATACTTGTACCTGGACGGGGGCAACAAATGGTAACTTCAGCAATGCAGGCAACTGGACTGGCTGTAATAACGCAGCGCCTGTTCCAAGCGATAACGATAACCTAGTATTCGACTCTACTAACCTCTCAGCTAATACTGCGATTGCCAACGACATAACTGGCCTGGCGCTTACTATGATTACATTCTCAGGTATTAATTCTGGCTCTCATCAATACACCATAATTGGTAATACGATAAGTTTATCCGGGGGAATTTTAGCTAACGGAAATTATCCGAGTATCGATACAAACTTAAATTTAACAGCCAGTCAATCCATTACAGGAGCTGGAGTTATTAATTTTGGGGACAGTAATTACTCGCCAACACTTAGCGTTGGCGCAAACACTTTGACCATAGGTTCGGGTAGCGATTCCGTAGAATTTTCCAATCAATACGGTGCCATAACTGGAAGCGGTTCAATGGTGAGTCAAGGCAACGCAATACTGTATCTCGGACATGCTAGTCCAGGCTGGACAGGTGCAATCAGGGCTATTAATAAAGGAAGTGTTATTTTTGGAGTCGGTGGAGCAGGATCAGCAAGTAGCGTAACCATTCCAGATGGATCTTATGTTTGCTTTTCAGGCTATAATGGAGCTAATTTTACTCGAAACTTAATAATTGGAGGAAGTTACAGCTTAAGTTCAGTACCGACTTGTCATTCTGCTGCTGGTGCCCCAGCATATAATGCGAATGCTAGTGTTAATCTTACGGGAAATATTTCCTTAACTGCCAATACAACAATCTATACTGAGGGCACGGTTACAATTAGTGGCTCAATAAGCGGAAACTACACTATAGGCTTAGAGGCTGGAGGGGTTGGCAAGCTAGTAATTAATTCAGCAAACAATACCTCACAATCTCCAAACGGTAGTCAAACTTCTGCATTACAGGTTACGACCATAGCAGCAGGCGATAATCAGCCTTCGACAGGGTTGGGGGTCACCAATAATCAAGAATACATAGTTGATGGAGTTCGTGGAAATACTGATGTATATGCTGGTGGTATCTTAAAAGGAACCGGTACTCTAGGTGACCTAGTCGTTGAATCGGCAACTGCCCCAATAGCTGCTGGAATCGTTTCCCCAGGTCATTCTCCAGGCTGTCTAACCATAAACGGAGTGCTTTATGAAGGTGGTACTTATGATGCTCAGATAGGTGGCACTACGGCCTGTAGTGAATATGACCAATTAAATGTCACTGGAATAGTTACATTAAATGACGGTTTGACTCCACCGACTGCAGGCAACCTACAAATCTCCTTAGTAAATGGATTTAAACCAAGCGCTGGTCAAACTTATGAAATAATTAACAACCAAAGCGCTCAACCAGTTGTTGGTACCTTTGCTGGACTTGCTGAAGGAGCTCAATTTACTGCAAGCGGTTATGTATTTAAAATATCTTATATAGGTGGAACAGGTAATGATGTTGTTCTAACAGTTGTTAGTGCTCCAGCAGCACCTAATACTGGTATAGGTCTACTAAAAACAAACTTCGGAATATATGCAGCTGGAACTATGTTGATGGCAGGCGCCGTTTATATAATTTCTCGAAAGCTTAAATACGCTAAGAGTACTACGAGAAGATAAATAAATTTAACTAGTAGAGTTTGCCGCTAAAGCCGAAATAAATATTAAGTTCTAGCCGATTAAAGTTCCGACTTTTTGACCCTTAATTGCTGAAACAATATTACCTTCACTCATGCTATCAAAGATTAAAATTGGCATCTTATGTTCTAAAGCCAAGCCAAGTGCGGCTTGATCCATAACTTGAATACTGGCTTGTTCTAGGGCCTCTTGATGAGATATCTTATCTATTTTCTCAGCGTTATCATGTTTTGTAGGATCCTTATCGTATACTCCATCAACTTTAGTAGCCTTTAGGACCACTTCACAGTCTAGTTCAAGCGCTATCTCAACGGCAGCCGTATCAGTTGTTAAATATGGTCTTCCGCTACCACCAGCAACGATTATAACTCTGCCGTTATCGATATGCTTATTGGCAAGACGGTGAATAAACTTTTCTGCCACTTGCTCTGCAAAGATATTAGATAGACAACGAGTCTGTAGTCCATTAGCTTCAAAGATGTCAGTAAGGGCTAAGGCATTTATCATAGTTGCTAGCATTCCCATATGATCGGCTGTAACTCGTGCAATACCATGACCAGCTATTTGAGCGCCTCGCATGAAATTACCACCGCCAACCATTATTACAATCTCAGTTCCGTCAGAATGCGCTTTTTTTATTTCTCTAGCTAGCCAGGCACCGAAAATTGGATCTATGCCAGATTCATATTGTCCAGCAAGTTGTTCGCCTGAAAGTTTTAGTAAAACTCGTTTATAACTCATTAACTAATAATTCTAGCAACTTTATGGTCTATTAGCTATACTTAATTTTAGATATGACTAAAATTTGTTCTTGGAATGTAAATGGAATCAGAGCAGTTGAGCGTAAGGGCCTTTTTCAACCGTTCATAAAAGCAATAAATCCTGATGTTATTTGTTTGCAAGAGACTAAGGCGAATAAAGAACAGGTAGAAATCGATTTAGACGGCTATCATGAATATTGGAACTCTGCAGATAAAAAAGGCTATTCTGGTACCGCTATATTTTCGAAAGTTAAGCCCATAAATGTTATTGATGGACTACCAGAAGACTTAATAATTAAATATAACTTTAGTGATGACTCATACGGTAATCCAAATAGTGAGGGTAGAGTAATGACTGCTGAGTATCCTAAGTACTTTTTAGTAACTGTATATACTCCCAATGCTAAAGATGATCTTTCTAGACTTAAACTTAGACATGAACAATGGGACAGGGCATTCCTAGAATATTTGAGTGATTTAGAAAAAACAAAACCAGTTGTATTCTGCGGAGATTTAAATGTTGCCCACACAGAAGATGATCTTGCTAATCCAAAACCTAATGTTGGCAAAAAAGGTTTCACAAATGAAGAAAGGGAAGGCTTTGATTCATTCATTAGTGCTGGCTTTATAGACAGTTTTAGAATCTTCACGAAAGGCAATGGTCATTACTCATGGTGGTCACATTGGGCGAAGGCAAGAGAACGCAATGTTGGCTGGAGAATAGATTACATACTAACTTCCAAAAATCTCAAAGGGAATATAAAGTCAGCAAAAATTCATAAGGAAATCCTGGGTAGCGATCACTGTCCAGTGAGTATTGAATTGGACATATAGTTATGGAAGAAAATTCTCTTGCTCAGAATCAAACAAAAGACAAGCCACTATACCCAGACTTAATTTGGAGTCGTCCAGAAAATAAACAACATGCCGGCAAGTTACTAATAATTGGCGGCAATAAGTTTGGTTTTTCAATTCCCGCAGAAAGCTATAATGAAGCCGAAAAAGCCGGAGCTGGATCACTAAGAGTTATCATGCCCGATAGTCTCCGAACCCTTGTGTCAAAGATTTTTCCAAGTGCAGACTTTGTTTCCAGCAATCCAAGCGGAGGTTTTTCTCAGGGCTCAATAGCTGAAATTCTTGATCAAATAATGTGGGCAAACGCTACTTTGCTTGCGGGTGACTTCGGTCATAATAGCGAAACTGCAATCGTTATTGAGAAAATATTGTCTACAAAGACGCTACTTACAATTAGTGGTGATTCAATTGACAGCTTCCTATTAAATCCAAGGCATTTAATGAGTAGAGAAAATACATTAATTGTTACTAACTTTTCTAAGCTCCAAAAAATAACAACCAGCCTTAGACTTTTAAAGCCACTGACTATGAATATGCCCATACCATTACTCATTGAAGCTATGAGCGAGCTAACAATAAAGTTTCCAGTGTCAGTAGCACTTATTCATGAAAATAAAGTTTACGTAAGCTATAAAGGCCGAGTTAGCGTGACAAGCATTACTAAGGATGCCAACATCGAAAACAAAGTAGCCTCACATGCAAGCGTTTGGTTAATGCAAAATCCTTCGAAGATATATGAGAGCATATCCTGTTCAGTTATAGATTTTGCAATTTAAATAATTACTGCTGATTTAATTGGCTCATAGATTGCTTCCAATTAGAACGCATTAAAATATAGTCTTGTTGTGTTTTGTCTGCTAGGGTTGCAACTTGTAAATAGCCACCATAGCTACCAATTGCATCAAAGGAGTACTTTGGATTAATTTTTGTTAAATGATGAGATTCAATTAACGCAGGGCAACTACTAGTTTGTGAAACGCAACTATTTCCAATATCAACCCAACTAGATAAATTAGAATCATATGGGACGGTCATAGAAACTGAAAGATTTAATGCATCACGACCATCTTGATCTAGTTGATCGAATATGAAATTGCCCATCGAATAAACAATTAATTTACTTTTATAGACCTCAGTATTCTGAACCCAATGAGTTCCATTACCGACTACGAAATCTGCACCATAATCTATCATCTTATGGGCAACATTAGCCTGATCAACACCAGCAATATGTTTATACTCCGGCCCGCTATTCATAAGACCAATAACTGGCATAATTTTCGACCATTTCTTTATACTTTCGAGTTCGCCTGGGCTAGGAGAATAAATAATCTTATAGTTGTATGAACATAATGCAATCGGCAAAGATCCAGCTACCTGAACAGAATTAGTCTTCACTAAATGAATTGGCAAAACCACTATTTTGCAATTATCCTTCTCAGCATGAGGATTGTAATTTCCAACCGTTTGTATGCCGCCATTGGTTAAATTGGATACTGTTTCCTTATAGCCCTGAGATCCCTGGTCATTGAGGTGGTCGCTAGATAAACTCAAAACTGGGAAGTATTTTTTAAGATATGGCACCCAAGCTGGATTACAGTTGAAAATTAAATTATTTCTTTGGTTCTCGTAACTATCTGCATTATTAGTTATAGGGCATTCAAGTACCCCTATATTGGCGTCATATTTACCCAAAGTACTCATTCCGCTAAATGGTTGATCATAGTTTCCATTTGAATAGGTACCAACAGCTCGTCCAAGCATTACCGTGCCACTAAATAGGTAATTGCCTAATAATTTTGAATAGGCCACGGAAGGAGCCTTATTTGACGTCACGGGGATATGATTAGTACTGGGTATGGATTTATTAATAAAACCGTGAATTATGAAGTAATATAATCCAAATAAGCAAAGTCCAATAATAAATAATATGAAACTATACTTAGTTCTACTGTTAGAGCGCCGTTTATTATTTCTATTCTGACGAGTCATACTTATTTTAGATTATAATCCCAGATTGAGCTCAAGCAACTATAAAAAAGTATGAATCTAGCTTATTTTGACAATATTAGTGCTAATAGAGCATAATCAACTTAGAAATTAATAAATAAAGGATGTAGATACAATGACGTTATATATAATCATAGGAGTAGTAATAATAATTTTAATAGCTGTGGTAGCCGGACTCTACAACAGCCTAGTTAAGTTAAATGTTAAAACTGATGAAGCATGGAGTGATATCACAGTTCAACTTAAGAGAAGAGCAGACCTAATACCAAACCTAGTTAGCACCGTTAAGGGTTATGCAACTCATGAAAAATCAGTCTTTGAAGATGTGGCAAATGCAAGGTCAGCAATTATGAGTGCTAAAGGACCAGCCGAAACTGCCAAAGCGGATAATATGCTTACTTCAACCATGAAGAGTCTTTTCGCCGTAGCTGAAAATTACCCAGAACTAAAGGCTAGTGATAATTTTCAACAACTACAGAGTCAAATAACAGATACTGAAGATAAAATTCAGGCGTCGAGAACCATATATAACAGCAACGTCAAAGACTTCAACAGTAAACGAAAAGTATTTCCTACTAATGTTTTTGCTGGAATGCTTGGCTTTAATGCTGATCGTGAATTCTTCGATGCAGGTGGCGACCAAAGCATCAACCAGCCCGTTCAAGTAAAGTTCTAATTAAGATCTAATGCTTAATTCACTCCAAATAATTGCTACCAAATTACATCCAATAATTGCCTTTGCGGGTGGTGGAGGTTCTGGAGGTGGCGGTGGTGGCGGTGGATCTGGTGGTGGAGGTTCTGGAGGTATAGGGGGTGTAATAATTCTAATTGGCTTTCTTCCAATGTATTTTCTTGGTGCACTTATAAGAAAACGTAACAATAAAGAAGCTAAATGGGTAACGGGTCAAATAATTGGCTGGGTTGTTTGTCTGATATTTACACTCGGACTAATTGTAATTGGAGCTAATTCAACATTCTTGTTCGTCATTGCTGGATTTTTTGCACCTGCTGGCATGGCTGCGGGTCTCTACAATCTTTTTGGAAAGCTCCATCAGTCCAAAGCCACTAAAGCAGATCTTTTGAATGCTGAAAAAAATGACAGTACTTGGAATGAAGCTAAATTAATAGATTATGGTAAATCGGTGTTTATGAAATATCAGGCCGATTGGTCTAGTTATAATACCGAAAATATGAAGTCATATATGACGGAACCATACTTTAATCATGCAAGTCTCATGATAGCCGCTCTAAAGCTCGCCAATCGAAAAGATCTTGTTAATGGTCCGGTCATAGATCAAGCCGTCATAACGAGTGCTAGCGACAGCACAGATAACTCTAAAGACAATCTAATTATAGGTTTTTCTGCACATGCAAATGATCAGTTAATAGATACAACAACAAACAAAGTTTTATACACCGATAAATACATGACGGAATATTGGAAGTTTGTAAGATCTGGTAATACTTGGCTTCTTAGCGGTATTCAGCCATCAACAGCA
>CAIMCP010000077.1 GCA_903839515.1 uncultured Candidatus Saccharibacteria bacterium
TACTCAGATCTGCATATTTTATCCACTTGATTCTCCAAAGGATGTTGTTGATAGGGTTTGCTCCCAAGTTCTTGTGACTAGCCTATCTAATTTTATTCACTCAGTTCTTAGGACAGAACTTGATCTTGTCTATGGCGCTAATTGTACTTCAAACGTAAATTTCGATATCTCTTTCGACAAAAATAAAAGACAATACTATCTTCTTTTTTTTACAGAAGTTATTGAGGATAATGTTATTAAGGTCCTAGATGCAATACAAGAAAAAATACTCGATGTCGATATACCAGAACATTGGATTGAAGCTGCCCTTAAAAATAAATTACGTGATCCAGATTATTGGCTTCAAGATAATCCTTATATGACTATAGACAACATAGTAAATAGCCTAATGAATAATGGAATCAATCACATAGATTTTTTTGAAGAGAAAATGGCATCTGAAAAATTAAAAGTAAGCGATATAAATAAGTTAAAAAAATCTGTTTTCACTAATAGCCCAGTACTGACGGCCAGTAGCCCAAGTCAAAAAGTTCTCGATGACATAAAAGTGTGGACCGATAAGCTTAAATAGAAATTTACTAGAAAAACTAACCCTTAGCCAAACATACAAAAATGAAAAAGATACTCCTTGAGTAATTAATATTACGACTAATTATGGAGGATACTTTCGGGCTTGATATTAATCAGTTCAAAGGGCATAAAAATTTATTTAGGCTTAGAAAGAATAGAATATATAGAAGCAGCGAAGACACTTATAAAGATTTGTAGTTAGTTATAGCCTGGGAAGTAATCGCAGACTAGATTGTTTTTGTTGATTCCGAGTTCTTCGAATTCTTTTTTGAACTTCTCTACCATTGGCTCCGGTCCTGAAATATAGACTCTTGCGTTCCTCTTGTCTTTTATTTGTTCTAATATCTTCTTTGAATCCAGGAAACCAGTCTGACCCTTAAAATTGGTTGGAGCGTTTTGGATAACTGGAATAAAATCAAGACCTTCGAATTGTTTGAGTTCGTTCGCAAAAACTAATTCATCTAGTTCTCGTGCTCCGTAAAAAAGTTGAATATTTCGTTTTTCTTGCTTGTCTTTTAAGTAAGTGATCATTGAGTGAAACGGGGTAATTCCTATTCCGCCAGCAATAAAGACTAGTGGAATGCTATCATCCTTTGGTAGTACGAAATCTCCCATAGGGTCACTAATTTTAAGTTTATGACCTTTTGCCATAGCCCTTAGTGCTATTTTAAAACTACTACCATTCTTATCTGCCATTTTAGTAGTTATGGATAATAATTCTTTTGTAGTTGAAGAACTGCTAATAGTAAACCAGCGCCTTATACCGCGGCTATCGGGGTTGGTGTGCGGTACGTGAACTTCAATAAATTGTCCTGCAATCTGATCAATTTTTTTTTCAGGTCTAAACCAAAAAGTATATATGTTATGCCCCTCATGTTTTACGTGATCTAGGATTGCTTCATTCATATAATGATTATATCAATAAATATACTTTTTCGTTTTTTCGCTTAATTGGGCTAAAATATGAATATCTATAAGATGTAATAAATAAGGAGATGAAATGTCTGGAAAACTTAGTTACGGTTCTGACGCACCAAATGTTGTTAATGTAGTTGTTGAGATACAAAAAGGCTCAAGAAACAAATATGAAATGGATAAAGAGACAGGAACTATTATGCTAGATAGAGTAAATGGTACTATGCTTGGCTATCCCGCAGACTACGGTTACGTTCCAGATACTCTTTGTGGTGACGGCGATCCACTGGATGCACTTATTATTATTGACGAGTCGGTTCCAGTTGGCGTAGTTGTGCCTTGTCGCGCAATTGGTGTTCTTAATATGGTCGATGACGGTGAAAACGACGAGAAACTAATCTGTATAGCAGCTGATGATGTTACAAAATCTCATATCAAAAGCCTAGAAGATTTAGGTCCTAACTTTAAGCCAATGGTTGAACATTTTTATTCTCAATATAAGGCTTGGAAAAAAGACTGGACTGGTACACAAGTCTCCTTTAATGGTTGGGGTGACGTTGACGCTGCTAAAAAAATCATCAGCGATTCAATAGATATGGCTACAAAAGCGTAAAACCAACTTGCTCTATAACGCTTATGCTTTTACAATATACCTAGAAGTAGATATATAACGAAAGGGTGAGCATGAAAACAAAAGTTGGAATTAATGGATTTGGTCGAATTGGGCGCAATGCTTTTAAGATTGCTTTTACCAGATCAGATCTTGAAATAGTAGCACTTAATGACTTAACCGACACTAAGACGCTAGCACATCTTCTAAAGCATGATTCGTCTTACGGAGCCTACGATAAAGAAGTTAGCTATGATGATGAGAATATAATAGTTGATGGTCAAAAGATTAAGGTCTTAGCTGTCAAGGATCCACTTGAGCTTCCTTGGAAGGCCATGGGTGTCGATATAGTCATTGAATCTACTGGGCTCTTTGTTGATCCTGAAAAGGCTAA
>CAIMCP010000078.1 GCA_903839515.1 uncultured Candidatus Saccharibacteria bacterium
AAAGGATGTAATAAGCGTATAAGTTCCGGCTAAATAACTTGCAGCTGACGCATTCAGTGTTAGTAAACCACCTAGTTGAGTTAAGCCAGTTATATTTAATTGTTGATTGTTTACTGGGGAAAAATTCATTGCTAAATTCCCTGAAGAAGACTGCGTGTATCGACTTAAAGTAGCATTTCCTGAAGCGCCTCTAATATCGAAGGTTCCATGATTTGTAACTTGATTTGATGTTGCAATAGAGCCAGAATTAATCAAGCCAAGCGTTGCACCAGTATTAATAGTTGTAGAACCTGTGTAGGAATTATCTCCAGATAAATTTTGTGTGTAGCCATTCCCACTAATAACAATGGATCCTCGAGTATCAGCAACTATTCCGCCATCTTGAATCTGTCCACTAAAATTTTGAGTGCTTGCGCCATCGGCACCGATTGTTAAAGTATTTTTACCAAGTTTTACAATGCCAGAACCATTCAATGTCTTTACGATCGCAGATGGGGGTGTTATTTGTGAAATATCAAATATTCCGTCTACGTTAACACTGCTTGATGTTGCAATAGAGCCTGCGACGCTTAAAGCAAGGGTCGCGTCAGTATTAATAGTTGTAGAGCCAGTGTAAGTATTAATTGCAGAAAAAACTAAATTGCCACTCCCTACAGAGTCACTTATGCTGATTGATCCTGGCGTGCCAGCTAAATAATCCGTGATAGGACGAGAAATAACGTTATTAGTTAGTTGTCCATGAATATCAATAATTCCATTAGCAATGCCAAGTGAAAAATCATAAGGTGTAAGTGGGGTGCCGTCTAAAACAAGCGTACCTCCTTGAAATATGGGTAGTAAGGGTAATAAAGAATCTGGAAGAAGTCTCGCGGCGACCATCCCGGTTGCGTTAATGACTGTCGCCCCTGAAGGTGTAGCTCCAATTGAAAATCCTGAGACCCTGCCCGGATCGCATGTGAAAATTGAATCTGAAGGATTAGAGCAAGCTCCGGCATAAATAGCGAGGGTCTTCGCCCAGTTTTCCACAGGCTCAGTTGAAAGTGCACTAAAAGATATTACATATTGAGTGCCCTGAGTTAATGAGGCGGCCTGAAAGATGCCATCGAATGAACCTACCGACCCGTCATACCAGGTCCCCGCAGAGCTCGTACCTACACCCTGTCCTGTCGTCGAGCTAGACCACCCACCACCGCTAGAAGGGGCCTTCCAATAGCCAAAATAGGATGGTATTACATTATTCTGATACCAAATACCCCAATTATCTGGCTTATAATTAGATCCATTGGCGAAATTTCCATTAGAGATTAAGCCAGATCCGCTTATTAGCTGGTCATTATTTTCAGTGAGCGACACATTGCCAAAATACCAGAAACCTGGATCTTGTCTGAAAGCGAAGCCTATATAATTAGCGCCAGTTACTGAAGGTGTGAATGTATAAGAATATTCACTAAACTGATAGCTTTGATTAGTAGTGACTAAGCCGATATAGCTGTCAGGGGGAGCGAGGTTCTCAGCCAATAGGCTATTGGAAAAGTTGAATATTAAAGGGAAAACAAACCAAAAACTTCGTAAATATTTCGCAAAAGATATCATATTAAATATTAATTATTTAGCTCGTTGCATTTTACACTACTATCCCAAAGCCGAATTAGAAATGAAGTTTAAAAATCTATTGGATCAACATCCACTACCCATTTTACTTTTTGAGCTAATTTATTTTCGCGTAAATAAGGTACCCAATCATCAAGTAGT
>CAIMCP010000079.1 GCA_903839515.1 uncultured Candidatus Saccharibacteria bacterium
ATACTTAACCTAATCAACAATGCTATCTTCTATTCTCCCAATGGAACAGTAGAAGTATATCTAGACTCAGATGAAACTAACATTATCTTCAAAGTCATAGATACAGGTATCGGAGTACCAGAAGAAGAGAAAGCTCACCTATTCACTAAGTTCTTTAGAGCTGAGAATGCTCGCAAGGAAAGCCCTAACGGAACAGGCATAGGACTATACCTAGTAAAGAGAGTCATTACCGACCAACACGGAAGACTAATCTTCTCCTCACAAGTTGGTAAGGGTTCTGTGTTTGGGTTTATGTTACCTATCGGTGGCATTTCAGTTCCTGCCTCTCCTTCAGATATATCTACTCACAAAACAGTAAATATGCCTATGAGTGATGATGAAAAGCTCGTCAACTACGCCGGTCAGAAGCCTGTTGAGGAGTCAATTGTAACTCAGGATCCAAATCTCAAAGATCCTACAATTAAGTCCTAGAAACGTTTTAATTTAGCATATCCTCCTATATAGTAATTATATAAATAAACTAACTTACAAAGGATTAATATTAGTAACTTTGAATCACCCAAAATGAGTAACGAGAACCTATTAAAAGAGCTCAGAGATCCTGCAGAAGATCTTCTTAATCATCACCTTGAAGTGTGTAAGACTTGGTACCCACATGAGGAAGTACCATTTGATGACGCACGATCATTCAATGCAGAAAATCCATGGTCACCAGAAGACTATCCATTAGAAGACGGTGTTCGTAGTGCAATTTATGTCAACTTATTAACCGAAGACAATTTACCATATTACACAAATTTACTACTATCCAAGTCGGAAGTTGATCATCCCCTGAATGATTGGACTCGTCAGTGGACAAGCGAAGAATGGCGTCATTCAGCTGTTATCAGAGACTGGGTGTTAACATCTCGAGCTATTGATCCAACTATGCTTGAGGATGCCAGGAGAGTTCAGATGAGTCTTGGTGAAGTACCGCAACCAGATAGTTTAACCGATATGCTTGCCTATACTTCACTACAAGAACTAGCAACACAAGTCGCCCATAGAAATACTGGCAAGCGTTTAGATAAGGACAAGATGGGTCGAAGAGTCATGGCATTAGTAGCCGGAGATGAAGGACTGCACCACGAATTTTATAGCGGACTTGCAACTGCTGCCTTTGAGGTAGATCCTTCACAAATGGTTATATCGGCGCTTAAACAACTAAAAGGATTCAAGATGCCTGGAACTGGAATCCCAGATTTCGCTGAGCATTCAAAAATTATTGAGAAATCTGGTATTTACGATATTCCCCAGTTTTATGAGAATGTTGTTCTGCCCACATTTAATAAATGGCATATAGAGAATTTATTTGATTTAAGTGATGAAGCTAAAGTTGCAAGAGATAAGATACTTAGACACATTGAGCTTCTTGGTCGTATTTCAGTGCGATCTAAACGATCATCTGAAGATTAATCTATTATCTTACCCTCTTCTTCAAATTTAGGCAGTTGTCTGAGCATTTTAAGTCCTGTTATAGCATGCATAACAAACATATCCTCACTAACTCCAAGTTCTTTCGATGCAATGCTCATGACCTTTTCTCTAGCACTATATTCAAAGAAGTTAAGAAAGTATTGAAGCGAAACTTTGGCAATGTAGAATTCTGGTTCCGAAGCTAGTACTCTTATGCCGTTCCTTAAATCATCTATTAGCTCTTCGGCAATAATGTAGCCAATAATAAACTTATCTCCATCATCTTTGCCTACTCGTTCAGTTATATCCCGTCTGACCACTCCATTGAGGTAGGTATTTATAGACAGATCTAGGGTGTCTATTTCAACTTCATTTTCTAGCCGATACCCAACTAATATCTCATTATCTTGTCTAATCTCCTGCATCAGTATAATTTTACAGTAAGTCTAATAATTTCTTAAGTTATATTATATATTCTAAAGACTAATTAGGGTTGTGAATTCTTCTGTTCGATCTATTGGTAGATTGTAGAAGTCTGAATCACTAAGTTCATTTTTAGCCATTATTATATATAGAGTTTTTCTCCAGCCCATCATATTATGAGTTCGACTCTTAACTGGTTTATCCAAGGATACATAATAGGTTGATTTATTTGGATTGAAATCAAGCTCAGGACTTAGATTTCTAATATATTTAAGAGTTGCCGGTAAGTCCACTGTATCTCTGTAGCCGTAGTATAGGTTGATGTGGGTGATTCCGTCGTTATACCCAAGATCATCGACTATGGCACGCTTAATTGGTGGTATATGGGCATGAGAGGAAGTTTTTATTGACACTATGACAAGGTTTTTGGGTATGACCTTGAACTCTTTTGTATTGTCTTGAAGTGCTAGCGGAACATTATCTGTAAATTTTGTTAAGTATATAGCCGATCCAGATGTTCGCTCTAATCTTTGTTTTGAAGCCCTTATTTTAGCCATAAAGCTTTCAAAAGTTTCTTCCATATCGACTCGTTTTTCAGATATAATTGATTCGCCTTTTATCCATGTCCTAATTACTATGAAAGCAATAAGGCCAATAGTTAATGGATATATGCCACCCTGGATTATTTTTTGGAGGTTTGACGAAACGAAAATTATATCTATAGGAACAAATATTAAAATAGTTAAGATGTAGTATGGAAGTGGATTCTTGAAGACGTATTTAATTATGAATAGGAAGATAACTGTATCGATTGCTATGGTTCCACTAACTGCAATGCCATAGGCACTTGCAAGATTTGTTGACGTTCCAAATGCAATAACTAGAAAAATAACCGCTACATACATTATTAGATTTATTAGTGGTAAATATATCTGACCTATTTCACTAAATGAAGTGTGTCTGACTGTCATCTTTGGTAGGAAATCTAGTTGAATTGCTTGTCTTGTTAACGAGAAAATTCCAGATATTACTGCTTGAGATGCAATGATTGTAGCTGCGGCGGATAGGATCAAGACCGGAAACTGCAAGGTACTTGGGAAAAGTTTAATAAGTAGATTATTTGTTCCGGAGTGGCCATTTATTACAAGTGCCCCCTGCCCTACATAACAAAGTACTAACGATGGAAAAACAAGTAGGAACCAAGCCCTTCTAATCGGTACTCGACCGAAATGTCCAAGATCGGCATATAAAGCCTCAACTCCAGTTATGGCAAGTATCACTGCGGTCATTGAAATAAAAGCTGTTAAGGGACTACTTACAATGAAATTGAATGCTGTTATGGGAGACAGTGCAATTAGAGCTCCTGGATGCTGCCAAATCTGAAATAGTCCACCACCACCAATTGTTAAAAACCACACAAGCATTACTGGCCCGAACAATTTACCAACAAGTGCCGTTCCAAATTTTTGTATGAAGAATAGAAGAGTCAGCAGTCCAATGACAATTGGTATTACCAGTGAGCTTAGACTCGGAGCAACAACTCTAAGGCCTTCGACTGCAGATAATACCGATATGGCTGGCGTTATTACTCCATCTCCATAAAACAAGCAGACTCCGACTATTCCAACCAGAATTAGGGCAAATCTTAATCTTTTAGTACCAATATGTCTTTTAACAAGAGCCACTAGAGCCATGATGCCGCCCTCACCCTCATTATCTGCTTTCATAATTAGACTAACGTACTTTAGGGATACAACTAGAAATACTGACCATATGATTAAAGATATAATGCCAAAAACATTATTTTGGGTTATTGGTATGTGGTGACTCTTATTATTAAATGCAGCACCAAGAGCATAAAGAGGACTGGTTCCAATATCTCCGTAAACAACACCTAATGCACCAAGGGCTAATAGGGTAAGACCTTTTTTGTGTTTTACCATAAGCCCTATTATACCTGATGTTAATATTTATTAGTTAAAGAACCAGGTATTAGTCCAGTAATATTTATTTCCGTTAATAATAATCGGTTCGGTTAAATGCCTGGCACTATTATTTAGCTGTCTTACAGTTTTATTTGGAATGTCCCAAGTGTCATCACTTCTTGCAATAAAAGTAAACAGTCCACCGCCTTCTAGGAATAAAACAAGAACAATAACCGCCAATATAACTTTAATATTTTGATGTTTTCTTAGAGCTACTGAATAGCCTTTTGCGAATACTGCAACAAGGGGCAAAATAACTGGAAGTAAATATCTTCCATTCATGTTTTCAAGTACATTTGTGTATCTATACGATGCATATCCCTGCAAGTAGAGAACAAGGACGTAGAAGATACTAGTTGAAAACAAAAGCAGTAAATATACGTTATCTTTAAAAATTTTCTTCCAATATTTGATGAATATAACGATGCCGGCTGCGAAGATTATTAGTGATGCGGCACTTGGTAGCGGCAGTGGTGGATAGTTGGCAAATGAACTTTGTGGGCCGTTTATAGCAAAGAATAATCTGAACCACATCCAATACAACCATTGTTTTGTATAGTAAATTGGCCCTTGTATTGGGTTGTGGCCATGACTTTTGGTTTCTATAAGTGTTTTATGGCTAATATCGTTATATTCCCACGGGCCATAAGCCGAACATGCTTTTGTGCTCATAACAAGCGAACAATTTGGCGCAACATTATGGTATTTAATAAGATTAACAACATCACGCTGAATGAACATTCCCATAGATAATACAAGTAGTAATATAAGGATAGTTTTTATTACTTTTGATTCTTTTTTAAAGCTAGTTAGAATACCCCTGAAATACTGGCCTATATTTTTTTTATAATTCCTTATTAAAACAATCGAAAGAAAAATAATTAGTGCTAGAAATATTGGTAAATAGACATATTTAACAAGGCTCGAAAATAAGCCGACTATCAATAGGGATGCTAAGGATCTAAAGCTTGGCTTATGGCTCCTTATTTGGTCTATTACACGCAGTGATATTAGAAGCGTCCAGGCAATGAGTGGAAGCAGTAAGTTATCGTAATTTATTTGAGCAGATAGTTGAGGAACAATTGGGATTAGAATAAACAGTAGTAGGATAATATTTGTTAATATCTTCGACACTCCAGTTTTTCTAATCAGTTTATAGAAAAGGAATAGAGATATTACAACTAGTCCAATATTAATAAAACGGAGAAATATAACCTGAGTTAATTGATCCGGAGTAAGAAAGGAAATTAACCTATATGGAAAGCTCATTAGGTACTGATATAGATAGGATGGATCTCTCGCAAGAGCTCCAAAGGCATTTGCACCGACTGGTTGAGAAGTAAGTAGTGGAGAAATATGATGAGAATATATTTTAATTATTCCGAAATGGTAATCCTCATCGAATGCTTGAGGAAAAGCTGCCGAAACTGCAATCCAAGCTGATTCAAAAACAAAGAATAGGACTATAAACAGACTAAAGCCTTTTGAACTGAGTAGATTGTATATTCTTTTAGTATATTTATGCATTAGCTATTAGTAGTATATTAACTTACCTGAGATTAACCTTATTTTATTTGTATTAGTATATCTAATTTTTGAACTAATGCCATATTTACAAATCAGCTCTACTATGGTATAATAGTGTACTTATGTCAAGTTTATTGCTAAGGTGCACGGGAATAATTTTAGGCGTCATGGTGAGCATGAATGTATATTCACATAGCGCTATTATAAATGCACCTAAAGTGAATAGTAGTAATACTTATATTCCAGTTATAAATAATACAAATAACTGGGCTGGTTACTTTGTATCGGGACAATCTATAACCAGTGTTAGTGGTTCATTTGTTGTTTCTAGTAGTAGATCTGTTGATAGTAATATTTCTGCAAACTCAACCTGGATCGGCATTGGTGGAACTAATTCATCAGATCTTATTCAGACAGGTGTTCAGACCGTTATAAATAATGGTGAAGTTACAAATTCGGCTTTCTATGAAATACTACCTTCAAAATCTGTCGTTATTCCCAATCTTATAATAAGTCCCGGTGATCAAATAGATGCCTCAATCATTTTAGTTTCTAAAAATTTATGGTCAGTTAATATTAAGGACACTAATACGGGAGCTAGCTACAATACTCTAATAGATTATTCATCTAGTCAGTCATCGGCAGAATGGATAGAAGAAGACCCTAATTCGGGAACTTCTGAACTTGCGTTAGATAATTTCGGGATCGCATCGTTTAGCAATACATATTTTCATTCTGATATGAAATCAAAATCTCATTTTGGTAAGTATAATCTCGTCAACTTACAAAATAAAAATGTAGCTGCTGTCTCTAGCTATATAAATGGAAACTTTAATGTAACTAGAATAAATTTATAAATCTACAACAATCGGATTACCATTTAGTACATTTATGCCACATTCCATAATCTTTCTGCCTGAGCGATTTGCTCCAGGTTCTGTTAGGTGTACATCGCCCACAGATTCAAACCCTTTAAAATATAGTGGATTTCTAGGTAGATTATTTTTTTCAATATATTGATTAACTTTATCGCTTGTCCAATCTAGGAATGGATTAACTCTGTATACGCCATCACTATCTCTGTCTATGAAATTCAGAGTTGATCTATTTTTAGTTTGATCAGACCTTACCCCACTAAGCAGAGCAGATATTCCTTTTTCTTTAATTGCATTCTCTAGAGGATCTAGCTTGGTTAGTTTTGAGTAGTGGCTATAATCCCCCTCCCAGAGTCGCATTGCATTGATATCTTTTATGGTTTCCTTGCTTGGACTATACTCAATAAACTTACTTTTATATAGCTTCTCTAATTGTTTTTTAAATTGTATTGTTTCTTCGGGCAAAAAGCCTGAGTTAATATGAATTACTGCTACCTTTTTATCTGATTTAGATAAGTAGTCAATCATCAGAGCTGAATCAATTCCTGCGCTAGAAAGTGCGTATATATTATTGCCGAATAGTTTACATGCCTCATTGATTCGTTGTAATGAATTTATGCTGCTCATTTTTTCATTTATGGCATTTAGGTCAATTTTCATTTTCATTAAATAGATTATACCAACTACTTCTGAGATATGGCTTATTTATCCTTTACTTTTGGTTTATACTATTAAGTCATGGATTTAGAAAAATACAACTATGAGCTTGATGATAAGAGTATTGCTGAGCGCCCTCCAAAAGTTAGAGGTTCTACGAGACTATTAACGCTATCTCATGAAACTGGCGATATTGTTGACGACTATTATGCAAATCTAGATAAGTATTTAAATTCTGGAGATCTTTTAGTGCTTAATGATACTAAGGTAATTAAAGCAAGATTAATCGCTAAAAATGAGGATGGTAATGCCCGGGAACTTCTAATCCTTGAAAGGCATGCAGAAAATTTCGATGAACATCGATTTAAGGTTATGTTTAGGAGAAAAATTCGTCCAGGACAAACTTTATATATCGGCGACAAACAGCTTGAGGTGGTTAAAGTATATAATGATGGAACGGCCGATATTAAAAGTTCAGATAATCTATATGATCTTGCAGACAATTACGGCTCTGTGCCCCTACCTCCATATATGCACCGTGATGCAGACGAAAATGATGTCTTACGTTACCAAACAGTTTTCGCTAAAGACAAAGGCTCAGTTGCGGCCCCAACGGCAAGCCTTAATATAACTGATGAATTGTTAGGTAGATTGAAAGCCAAAGGCGTTAAGATTACTAGTCTTACTTTACATGTTGGACTTGGTACTTTTATGCCAATACGTGTAGATGACCTTAAAGACCACAAGATGCATAAAGAATATTTTCTAATTCCCTCCCCTACGGTTGATTTAATTAATGAAACTAAAGCCTCAGGAAAAAAGGTGATAGCTGCTGGGACGACTGTTACTCGGGCACTTGAGTACAGTGCAGATAAAATTATGTCTCATAATAAAGATATAGTTGGTGAGGCAGATATATTTATATATCCAGGATATGATTTTAAAATTGTCGATGGGCTAATAACTAACTTTCATGCGCCTAAATCTACTGTTCTTATGATGGCTGCGGCCTTTGCTGGTTGGGATAATCTATATAATGCCTATGAACACGCTAGCAATAATGGCTATAAGTTTTTGAGCTATGGGGACTCAATGTTAATAATTTAGAACATATCTTATGAGTAAAGCATCGCACGAATTTAAAATAACTAAAAAACTCCCAGGAACTCTTGCTCGAGCTGGTGAGATTACTACACCGCACGGAAAAATATTAACTCCTGCTTTTATTGCTGGCGGAACTAATGCCACGGTTAAAGCGATGACTAGAGAAATGCTTGATGATATAGGTGCGCAGGCAGTGCTTGCTAATACATATCACCTAATGCTTCGTCCTGGAGTTGAAGTAATGAAAGATGCTGGGGGAATAAATAAATTCATGAGCTATGATAAGCCAACATATACAGATAGTGGTGGTTACCAGGTGTTTTCGCTTGGTGTTGCTTACAAGAAAGGTATTAATAAGGTTACTAATTCTGTTACTGGTGATTCTAAATCTGCAGTTCACAGTAACACTCAGCTAGCTAAGATTGATGATGAGGGAGTTAGCTTTAGATCACATATTGATGGATCTGCTCTTCGTATGACCCCAGAATCTTCAATGCAACTACAATGGGGTATTGGAGCAGATATTCATTTTAATTTTGATGAGTGTACTGCCCCGCTTGCACAGTATGATTATATTGTTGGAGCATTAAACCGTACTCATTCTTGGGCCAAAAGATGTAAATCTGAGCATGAAAAACTTTGGAATGAAGCTGAATCTTTAGGCAATCCATACCAAGCTCTGTATGGGGTTGTACAGGGTGGTCGGCATGAAGAGCTTAGGCGTAAGTCTTCCAAGTTTATGTCTGATCTTGATTTTGATGGTTTCGGCATTGGTGGAGTCTTTGAACCAGGTGAAATTAGCGAAACAGTTAGATGGGTTGCCGAGGAGTTACCCGAAAACAAACCTAGGCATCTACTTGGTATGGGCAATCAGATTAGTGATTTATTCTTAGGGGTTGAATATGGAATAGATACCTTTGACTGTATTGCCTTTACTCGTCAAGCTCGGAACGGAAACTTATACACAAAAAATGGAAGAATTAATATTACCAATTTAAAGTATAAGAAAGATTTTACTCCAATCGACGATACTTGTGATTGCTATACATGTAAAAACTATACCAGTGCATACATTTATCATTTGCTTAAGGCCGGGGAGATTTTAGGATTAACTTTAGCATCAATTCATAACGAATACTTTGCAATTAACCTGGTCGATAAAATTAGAGCTAGTATACTGGATGATACTTTTTTTGATCTCAAGGATGAATATATTAAGCATTACCCTATCGATTGAATAGGGCATATTTTTAAGCTATACTGTTATTTGAATCAATATAATTAAGGTAAATCAATGGATATTAAACCAGTTAAAAAAATACCTCAGAAAACAGAAGCTGTAAATAATAAAAAAGCCGATACTAAAGCTACTAAAACATTACTTTATTTTTTGATTGGACTAGGACTAATTTCGGTCATAATTGCATGTTGGGTCTATATATTTAAAAGTAATCCCAGTAACTATATTGAATCAGGTAACTATCAAGCGGTTGATGTAGGCTCTTCTGGTAATGATCAAATATATTTTGGAAAAATCGTTAATGTGAATAGTCAGAATTTAGTTTTGGATAATGTCTACTATATTCCAAATTCTTCGAAAGGCTCAAACATTCAACTTCAACCAGTTGTTTGTCAAATAGACAAGCCAAGCGATAGAATGGTGTTCAATAGAAGCAGTGTGAATTGGTATCAGAATCTACAACCAAGTAGTCAAGTTACAAGTGCAATAAATGACTATAAGAAAAATAGCTCATCTTCATGTCCGGCCACCAGCGCACCATCCTCCGAAACAACCAGCTCCCCAACATCTGACTCAGCTACCACACCAGCTACTACACCTACCTCACCAAGTACCAAGCCAGCAACTACAAAACAATAACTGCTATATATAAAGATCATTTAATGGAATTAATGACTAATCGTTATTTTTACATAAGCTTGATATAAATTTATATTATAAATTGACTTTAGTATGAGGACTTATAGCTAATATTAATATTGCCAAGCTGTACTATTCCATTCAGTGGTGCAGTTAGTCTTATTCTAAAAGTCATTAATCCAGCGCCGTTATTATAGCTATTATCGGTTACGGCTGTAATTGCACAGACACTAGTACTGCTTTGAGTAGCCCAAGAAGTACTAACCGGTATAACACATCCAGAAGTGCTTGGATTCCAGTTACCCGCTTCGGGTGTATTATTGTTCCATAGCCAAGCTGTGATTGTGCTCGATGCCGTACCTTTAGTGTCTATAGATATTGGATTTAAAGAAGCAAAGCTTGCAAAATCTGAGGGAATTGGCACCTGAATTATCACGTCATAACTTTGAGATAAGCTTTGGGATGTTGTCCATGAGTAGTTATTCTCACCAGGCCTGGCGGACAAGGTGCCAGTGCTTGTATCAAAACCTGCTGTCATTGTACCGATACTACCATTAGTCGGAGCTTGAGTAAAAGAAGCTCCATTATCTAGGACTGCTCCAGAGTATTCAGGAGTTAAGGTTATTGTTTTTGAATGTCGTGCATTGCCTGAAAGAGTTATTCCTGATGATGATATAGCTACGGTATCTGAACCAGTACCTATTGTTATTGTCCCACTTCCACTGCTACTTGTCTGTATGAATGCGCTGTTGCTAGCGTTATTAATAGCTAAGCTTCCCGATGCTCCTATATTTACTGCACCCGAAATAGTTCCGTTAATTGCAACGCTACCAGCTGCATTACCAATATTAACGGTACCGCCATTATTGTATGAAATTGAATAGGTTGTACCTGAACTAATAGCTGTTGTTCCAGTTGCAGTCAAAACTGTTGATGATGTGAATCCAGTTATTGGCTCAACTGTAGCAGTTGGAGTAGTGTTGATTGTTATAATTCCACCAACCATATTGCTATTAAATGAAGTACCTGCACCCGTTATTGTTGCAATAGATCCAACGGAAGTTTGTCCTACTGAGTTATAGGAGTATGAAGTATTTCCGGAATTTATGTTTGTTGTAGAAACTGAGGATAAGGTAGATGTATTGCCATTTATGCTTATAGTACTTAATGAGTTACCGATAGATACAGTGCCTGTACTGCTCCCGGTGTTTATATTAGTATTGAAGTTTGAGTTAGCATTGATGTTAGTCGTTGCTCCACTAACACTAAGTCCGCCAGTGCCTTGGATTTGACCTGTGCCTGAGTTAATACCAACTCCTGTTATTGATCCGCTTTGATTTATATTACCAGCAACAGCCGATGCTGGACTTATTTGAACATATCCATTATTTGATGGAGATATTGGCGCATAGTTAAGGGCTAGATTTGTGTTGTTGGTATAGTTACTGCTTAGGCTATTACTAAGGTTAGTGACACTTGAAGAAGAAGCATAGTTAGTACATGTGGTAAGATTACCCTGAGTACATATAGCATATGCATTAAGTGTAGGACTACCCGTACCTTGAAGTGTTAGACTGCTTAATGAGTTACCGATAGATACAGTGCCTGTACTGCTCCCGGTGTTTATATTAGTATTGAAGTTTGATGAGGCGTTTATATTCACATCAGCTCCACTCGTTGTTAAACCGGTGCTTGTTAACTTACCATTCTTATCAAATGATGCAACTACTGAATTAGAATTATTTGTAATATCTAGAATATCTACAGATTGACCAGAAGCAGCTTTAAGTGTTGCAACCACACTTCCGGAAGTTGTATTCGAAACATTTAGTATTCCACCTTGAATTGTGCCGCTACTAGATATACCACCATTAGCAGTAAGGGTTTTTCCGGAAGCAACAGTTGTATTTCCGTTCAATGAAACGTTACCAGTGCCTGTAGTTAATGCAGCAGTACCAGTTTGAGTTATGTCGCCAACTTGAGATATTGCACCAGCATTAGTCACAGTAAGTTGTCCAGATGATCCTATTGCCAAAGTTCCGCCGGTAATTGAGTTTGTTGAATCAGTACCCGCATTTAGACTAGTCCCCTGAATGCTAGTTCCAGTTATTGCACCCGTCGTAGATATTGAGCCATTAGCAGTAGATATGCTTCCACTTGTGCTAGAAATATTACCACTTGTATTCAAACTAGCTGCACCTGTAATTGCTCCTCCATTAGATACACTAACTCCGTTTATTGTTAATGCACTTCCGCTTGCAGACGTTAAGGCTAGAGTTCCTGTTGAGTTGATGTTTGGCGTGGTTACGCTTGTTGAAAATGTTGGATTACTGACTGTTCCAACAGTTAAGGTACCACCAAGAGATAATGCGCCGCCACCGGTAATATTGGTTCCGTTACTAATAGTTACTGAGCTGTTTACTAGGGCTCCGTTAGCTATGGTTGTTAATTGTATATGTGCACCATCTAGATTTGTAAGATTAGCACCACTAATTACAGGAAGTAAACCTCCACTAGTTGTTTTTACTAACTGAGAATTCCCATTAAAAGTATTACCTTGGAGTGTTACATTAGCAGAAAGTCTTGCATCTGCTACAGTTCCGGCAGATATATTCGAACCATTAATATTTGTTACATTGGCGCCATCTCCCTTGAATGATCCGGCAATAGCTTTTCCGTCTATATTTAGATTTCCGCTCTGAGCTGTTCCTGGAGTTAAACTCTGTAAGTTAACATAGGCTCCAGAACCAGTTGCTGCGGCATAAACGTCGTAACAGGCGGCACTGTGAGCAGTTGTACATATTTGACCATTTTCGTCTGGAACCGTAATTATCGCAGTACTTAGCCCACTATCTATTGATGTTGGTTGGAAAAAGATGCTATTGGTTGTTGATGCACTTTGAAGTCCCAGATTTCCAGTCAAATTGTCAGATTGACCCAGCATTGTAAGAGCGGCGCTTCCAAACTGTCCAGACCTAGATATGAAATTACCACCACTATTAATAATATCTAATATATCTGTTGACTGGCCTGAAGTGCCACTGAATTTAGCGGTAACACTAGAGGCTGAGATGGATTTTATGTTTATATTTGTATCTGCTTGTGGAGCTGTCGAATTTTGGACGTAGTAAGGTGATTCTTTTGAAGGAGCACAGAGGTAAGCGCCACTACATATAGGAGTA
>CAIMCP010000080.1 GCA_903839515.1 uncultured Candidatus Saccharibacteria bacterium
AAAGTATATATTGGCGGTGTGACTGCTATATTCAACGACTTTGCTAGCGTTATCGGTTCTAAATTACCGCTATTCTTAGGGGTGATAATTTTACTAAGCTTCCTAATTTTAATGGTCGCATTTAGAAGTTTGCTTATTCCCTTAACTGCAGCTTTTATGAATGTTATTGCTGTTGCCGCCGCCTTTGGTATCGTCGTGGCTGTATTTCAATGGGGCTGGTTATCTAGCATATTACATACCGGTGGAGCTGGTCCTGTAGAATCTTTCTTACCCGTAATTATGGTTGCAATACTCTTTGGGTTATCTATGGACTACCAGGTATTTCTAGTTAGCCGCATGCACGAAGAGTGGGTTCATACTAAGGATAACGATAAGGCTGTTATGCTCGGACAGGCTGAAACAGGACGAGTTATAACGGCCGCTGCTACTATTATGATATTCGTATTTATGTCATTTATATTTGAGGGTCAAAGAGTAATTGCTGAGTTTGGTGTTGGCTTATCTGTAGCTGTTCTTCTTGATGCTTTTGTACTTAGGAACTTCCTTGTACCTGCTCTAATGCATAAGTTCGGTAAGGCCAATTGGTGGCTTCCAGGGTGGTTAGATAAAATACTACCTCACCTTGCCGTGGAACCAATGGAAAAAAAGCCTAAGAAGTAGTAACTTGAAATTTGCCAATACTTAACATAAGGACTATAGTTTTTATCATAAGACTAAATATAAAAATAGAAAGGTAATAAATTGAAAATAAAAAATAATCAGAATGGTTTTTCTCACGGAATGATCTTATTAAGTCTATGCCTAATTTTAGCAATTGGTTTAATAGGCTTCCGAGTATACAGCCATTCACAGAATAATAAAACGGCAGCAGTGATTATGAGCCCTAGTCCAATTACTAGTTCTCAGCCTAGTAGTAATGTCGGGTTAATAAATCCAACTACTATGCCTGCTCTCGCTAATGGAACAGATAACTCTACGCTTAATGGTAATTTAAGTAACATTAATACTTCCCTAGCTCAAGAAAATATGTATAATTCTGCCGTCACAAGTGGATTAAATGATTCGAGTAATCAGATAAGTGTTCCAACTAATTAATTGAAAGAAAAAAATGAATATTAAAATGATATACAGGGAGAAAAATTAATGTCTTTATCTAACGCAGTAAAAAGAAAAATCTATGTCGGAATTAGTGTATTGGCTGTTATGTTGCCATCCTCAACAGTTTTTGCGATGCAAAATAGTGACAGCAATCCAGGAACCATGAGACCCGGTTCAAGCTCTAGCTCAACCTCTAGCTCAACCTCTGGCTCAACCTCAAGCTCTCATTCTAATAATACTGGAAATTCGAACAATCAAAACAGATCGAACAGTCCAAGCAATAATATGGGTTCCAATAACTCTGGAACTAATGAAGGATTAAGCCGAGATCAACAAAGCCAGCACCTAGGTTCGATTCATTCGCGTGGTGGTCAAGAAATAAGCAGAAGACTTACCTACTTAAATAATCTATTAACTCAGATAAATAATGCTACTCATTTGACTGCATCAGATAAGGCCGCTCTAACTTCGGAAATAAATAATGAAATAGCAGGCCTAACAGCCCTACAAAGTACATTGGCTAATCAAACAAGTCTACCAAGTGCAAAAGCTAACGTTCAGTCTATGATTACTGAGTATCGCGTTTTCACCCTAGTCGTTCCTAAAGTTAGAATGGTAATTTATGCAGATAATCAGCAAACCAATGAAGCTAAGCTTAGTACTTTAGCTGGTAAGCTTGAGACACGTATTGCTGCAGCTAAGACAGCCGGTACTGACGTTACTTCACTTCAGACAAAACTTGATGACATGAAATCTAAAATAATTGCTGCTCAAGCCCTTTCTTCAAGTGTAGAGACTGGTGTACTCGGCATAACACCCGATCAGTATAATGCCAATAAATCTATATTAGCTCCTTATCATGCTGACCTGGGTACTGCACATGCGGATAATCAAGTAGCATATAACGATGCTAAATCAATCATTGAGGGACTAGGCTCTAATTCTAATTCAACAACGACTCCTACTACAAAACCAATGAATTAATATATTCTACCATTGCTTTTTTAAATAGGAATTTCCCGGCAATACTCCAAAAGGCGCCGATGTAATTTTAGGCAACATTACATCGGCGTTTATTAACATAAGATATTATTGCATTTACATCAATAATGTTATAAAATAAGCAAATAATTTTTAAGGGAGTTATTTTTGATGGAATTTAATGTCGGTAATTTTTTTGATTTGGCAATTCAAAGAGAATCTTTAAGTCAGATGTCTGAGTCTGCAACAGAAGACATGAAGCCTATTCTTGAAGAGGCTATATATAATGCAGATCTTAAGATTGCTGAAATTAAAGCCCATCCTAAATTTAATGAATCTCTGGAGACTTTTCAAGAAGAGGTTGATAGTAAGCTATTGGCTCTTGAGGCACTATGGTCAGCCGTCAAGACTGGTTTAATTGATGAGAGTGTTGTTGCTGAGAAAGAATCTGAAATTAAGAATGATCCAAGACTCCTGATATTAGCTAAATATCAGGGGAAAATTGCAGTTGCTCATTCGATAGAAGTAGATGATTCAACTGAGAAAGAACTTGTAATAGATAAAATATCTGAAAAAACCATATCCCATGAAGATGAAAGTAATCCAAAGATCAGGGTTGCACTAACTATTCAAGGAAACATCGTAAGAGTCGGAGCTGGTGGAAGACTTATTAGACTTAGCTCACGTTCTGGTGCGAAACAAAGAGACTATTCTGAATATAATGAAAAATTACTTAGAGCATTAGTAACAACCGAAGAGGATTCTATAGGTCCAAGACAGCTTTGGGAACTGGCATTTCCAGAGCGAGATTATGATCAAAGCGCTATGACTCAATTTAGATATTGGAATAGTCAGGTCACTTATAGAAAAGAAAGAATATTTATCCATAATCAAAAAACTGGAAAAGGTTCTGCCTACAGTATAAATAAGTCTTTTGATATCACAATTATTGATCAAAAAATTACTAAGAAAATAGCTAAATTGGAATTACCTAAAAAACCTGTTGAGCTGAATGCGGAACAACAGATTGATTTTTCTGAAAAGGCTGATTCTTCAAGCCCAGAATTATTAACTCCTGGCTTTCCTCTTTCGCTTGCAGAATCAGTAACTTTAGCTGCCTTTATTGGACATTACGCTACGGAATTACAAGCTATGGGTATTGAGCCAATTGAACCCACACTAATAAATAGCCTTACAGATAAAATTCAAGATCAAGATATTAGAGATGCCTTTGCTGGTGTAGATGATCCAATTAAGCGTCGAAGAATAGTCTTAGAAAAAATTACTAAATTTGCTCAGAATGACGATTCTCTATATGAAGCTTTAGATCTAATGGATATTGATGATCCCCGGTTATCATTACTTGAATATATATGTTTGATGGATACGGATGAAGATAGATGGAAATTAATTAATGCCATAAATGAATATTCCACTAACAGTATTATTAAAATAGACGAAAAAACTCGAACCATAAAAAGCATCACTCGTCGACTCCCTGATGGTATGGTCATAAGTTCTTTTGATGCTATGGATGATGAAAAGTATCAAGCGGCAGTTATCTCGGAATCTCAACCAGAGGAAGTAATATCAGACGATATGGCTATTCCTTTAGAAACCCTTCAATATACTACTTTACCTGATGAAAGCCCGTCAGAACTTTCTGAAATCGAAGTCATGCTTGATGAAGACACTACTAGCGAAACCGGAACTTCATATCGTGATGAAGATTGGGCGATAGATTTATTGAGCAAGGTCGATGATGCGATTCAAAGACTTTTTGATGCCGGAATACTAACTAGTGAACTAAACTCTGTAACCAATAAATTCCTGCGAGCTAAGAGATTTTCTGGAACGATTGGAACCTCTAAGAGTATTGATAGATTAGCAGCCGCAGGCATAATTAAAAATAAAACCAAAAATGTAAGGTTTGAAGATATAGAGCTACAACCTATTGAAGTAGTTATTGCTGTCATTCTAAATTCTGCTAAATCAATTTTTGAAAACAGTAGTAAGTCGGCTAAAGCAAAAGATCTTATTAAAGATAGATTAGACGAATTCTTTTCTAAATAAGAATCTTTGCTCTTTTAGGCTTCTAATTCATTATTTCTAATAAATCCACCCGATTGTCGATTCCAGAGTTTTGCATATAAACCATTTTTTCTAATTAACTCATTATGAGAACCTTCTTCTGAAATGATACCATCCTTAATAACGAGGATTCTATCGACATCCTTTATAGTCGATAGTCTGTGAGCAACTATAATCGTTGTTCGGCTTCTAATTAGCTTATTAAGGGCATCTTGAACCTTAGCTTCATTTTCACTATCAAGGGCACTAGTAGCTTCGTCCAGTATTAATATTGGTGAGTTCTTGAGCATTGCTCTGGCTATAGCTATTCTTTGCCTTTGTCCACCAGACAATTTGACCCCTCTCTCACCTACTAGAGTCTTATAGCCCATTGGAAGCTTTTCTATGAATTCATGTGCGTTAGCAAGTTTAGCCGCACCGACTATCGCATCATTTTCAGCATCTAAATCTCCGTATCCAATATTATCTGCTATAGACCTATGGAATAGTACTGGTTCCTGAGGAACGTAAGTAATAGCCCTTCTAAGATCCTTTTGGGTAATTTTTCTAATATCCTGACCGTCAATATCAATATGTCCACCATCTACATCAATGACACGTAGTAATAAATTGGTGAATGTAGTCTTGCCTGAACCACTTGGCCCAACAAGTCCAATTTTTTCACCTTGTTTTATGTGAACGTTAAAATCTTTGAAAAGAGCATTTTTGTTTTCGTTATGAGTAAATAAAACATTAGAAAAATTGATATCACCCCTGCTAATCTTAGATTTTTCAGGATTTTCAGGATTTTTGATTTCCTCTGCAACTTCGAGTGTATTAAGCATTTCATTAGAATCAGATAGGCCCTGATTTATGTTTCTTAAGGTTCTTCCAAATTGCCACAGTCTATCAACTATTCCAGAAGAATAGCTTATGACTAGATATAATATACTTGCACTAGAATGGAATGCAGTGACAGCAATTACTCCATAACTAAAGGCTAATATTCTAAATGTATTGGTCATAGTATGTGATGCTATTTCGCTCTTGAAAACCTCAAAGGCCA
>CAIMCP010000081.1 GCA_903839515.1 uncultured Candidatus Saccharibacteria bacterium
ATCTTATTTGAACTCTCTGAGAAGAAAGACCTAGCAATACTACTAGGAATGAGATTAAGCAAAGTTGTTATTGAAATCGCAATATAGTAAAACGCCGCATTACTGGATCCTATTTTCCAAATTATTAATATTGGTATTAATGCGGTTACTGCACTGGCAACGCCACTGGATAAATAATTAACTAGCGAGAACTTGGTCATCGACTTAACATCCTTAGTGAGTTTTCTGGAGGGAATGTATTTGTATTTTTTCCATAACAAGAAGAAGCCAACAACAGATCCAAATAAAGCCGCGATAGAGATTGAGTAGAATAATCCTACTAATCCACCACCTATTATGATTATAGCTAATATCTTAGTCGCATTAGTAGTTATATTCCTAACTAAAGTGTACTGTGTGGTCCTGAATGCTATAAAAATACCATCTAAGATACCAGCATATGCACTTGCTAGAACATAGATCAAAAAGAATATAGCAGGGAATAAGCTTTCACTAATAAAATCTGCTTTAGGGAACACAAAACGAGATATACCTATAAAGACTAAGGAAGATACAATTGCAATTAAACTAACTATAGCTAGAACAGTATTGATAAGATGATGTTTGTTTTTAAAATCAGACATGAATCTTATTAGACTACTTACATAGCCAAGCTGGCTTAATCCAACAATAAAGGATGCAACTCCAATAACGGCAGTTACGACTCCAATGTCGCTAGGTGAATATCTATGAGCTGCAATAGACCAAAAAACAAACCCCAGTAGAGCAGAGAAGCAAGCACTTATTAGCAGGAAGACTGAATTCCTCCTAAGACTATCATCAAAAAAATGGCTATAGACTTTCTTAAAATGCCTATTCAATAGAGCTTCTTTAACTGATTCCATTTTAGATTAACTTCCAAACAATAACTAAGTAATATTTATGTATATTTTACAATATTTTATCTATATTTACAAGCTAGCTTTTATAGTTCCTCATGATTAGTCTAGTGATTCACCTGATTAACTATTTTCTGCACTAATGGACCAATTAAAGGGACACTATTAAACTGTTGAAGTGTCCACACTAGAAGAGCAATCACTATTGTTCCTCCTATAAAAATACCAACGCCATAAACAATACCCTTTAAGAATGTAAATAGAAGCATCCTGGATGGCTTAGTGTAGCCAAGGAGCAAAATACTCTCTAGTGATTTACCTAGATCTTCGTAATATTTATCTGACTTCTTTTTTTCAGTACTCATAATATGATTTTAGCCTAATAAAGAGATAAATTTAAATGTTTATTTCTAAGATCTATTTTAGATCATCTAATTTTTTATCTATAAGAGCCTGAGCTGAAATATTAACTTTTTTAATTATTTTTAAGGTTTTCTTATCCATTCTATTTAATGGGGTTCTTTTGTTAATATTTTCTTCATTGGACTTATTAACTTTTATAATTCCCATAAGTCCAAAAATAATAGGGTCTCTTAATTCTTGCTGACTATCAATTTCATTAGAATATTGATCTATAGTAAGTTCGGGAATAGCCTGAGGAGGCAAGTCACCTTTATTCTGCGGAGTAGCATTGTCCAGATATTTTTCTACTTCTCGGAAAAAATCTTCGTTACTTGAATTAATGTATGGATAGTAGTTTGGGAACTCTGCATTTGACATAGAAAATATCCTTTAAAATAAAATTATTTTTTTAGTGAATAAGATATACTATGTCTTAATTTTAATAATTAGTCAATTATATTGTGTATTATTCAAATCTACTTAATGATTGATTTGTCTTTTTTTGGCTTCTTAACTTCTTTTCGTCCTTTATCTCTAGGCATAATAACTCTTTCCTTTATTTAGATTAGCTCATCGTTAATAATTATTACTCATAAGATGATTATGTTAATAATAACATTGTTAAGGTCATAATGTACCTGAAATGAAGACTAGCCTCTAAGTCTTAGATGGGGAAGTTCAAAGACATCAATATTTTCACGCTTTTTAATATAACCAATAGCTCTAAGAGTTAGAGGCGAAACAATTATCTCAGTTGCCACCTTAATGAAATAGACGGTACCAATAAGCTTCAAAAGATCACTACCCGATATAGTTCCTAGAAATGCCAGTAAACTAAAGCAGACGGTATCTATAAGGCTTCCTATGGCAGTTGAACCAACAACTCTTAGCCATAGATCTTTTCCTTTGGTCTTTATTTTTAGGAATGCAAGTATGTAGCTGTTAAAGAAATATCCAAAGAATAGGGCAGTCATACTTGCGAGAACAATCCTCCAAGCAACTCCTAAGATATCTGTATATGCCTTTTGATTGGTTGAACTTGAAGGATCTGAAGGCAAGTGTTGCCCAATAAATAAGGCCAGTGACATCAGGGCCAACATTCCAATGCCAATATAGATGAGTCTTCTCATTTGTTTAAAGCCATAGATTTCTGTAATGATGTCAGAAATTATGTAGGCCAGGGGAAATAGTATAGTTCCACCATCAAAAGTAAATACTGAGAATTGAACTATTTTTACACTTAAAATATTACTAACAATAAGGGTGGTAATAAATAGGGCAATTAGAATATCAAAAACTATCGACTGGTTCAGTCCCTTATTATTTTTTAACATTCTTAAATCTTTCAAACTATTATTTAAATCAAAATTGGTGATCCTGGCGGGATTCGAACCCGCGATCTTCTGGATGAGAACCAGATATCCTAAACCACTAGACGACAGGACCAATAATTTTCCTATTATAACAGATTAGACCATTTTATTTATACATGCTAGAGGATATGTTTTTGTATTTATATAGCCAGGAAATTGATATATTTCTGAGGTTGGTGCGAATGTTGGCTCCGTAAGAATAGGAACTAAGTTTAGAGGCATAGGCATATTCATCGTAGGAACCACTAAATTGATTTTCTATAAACAGCGCACGGGTTACCCAGACTCCATCCAGGGTAGGGGTCAATAACCTTGACTTTTGTAAACCCATTCTTTTCATAGAAAGACCTAGTACTTACATAGGGCTCATATTCAGCACTTTCATCTAGTGTCTTTACTTCAACGTAAGTTTTTTTTGAATATTCTTTTTCGATATATTCGAGGAGTTTAGTCCCCAGCCCGGAGCGCTGGTGGTCTCTAGATACTGCTAAGTGCTTAATCTCCACGGTCTCAGTGTCCTTGTCTTCTATTATGACAAAGGCTAGAATTCCGACGTCTTCAATCAAGTAGGTCGGCAAGCTAAGTATTTGTCGATGAATTTCTGACAATTCTTTTTCCTCAAACCATTCCGGCAGGGATCTTGATATGGCGAGGCAGGACTTAAAATCTTCTTTTTTGGCTTTTCTAATTTCCATATCTAAATATTATCATGTAAGTACTTAGCAAATTACCAAAAGTGCTTCATTAAAATAATAAGCCGACAAAAGTCAGCTTATTAAGTATATGTTCCATTTGGCAATCCTAGTGGGATTCGAACCCGCGATCTTCTGGATGAGAACCAGATATCCTAAACCACTAGACGACAGGACCAATAATTTTCCTATTATAACAGATATAAACCTTTATTTCATTAGTCTAGTTCAGCAAGCGCAAGAATGTCTTTGGCTTTCATTTTTACTAAATCAATGATGTCTAGTTTAGAATTCTCGAGTGCCTGATCGACTACAAAAACTCCAGATCGGTACATTATCCATCTTTCATTATTATCAGGGTTATAGAACTTCCATTTTTGCGAGTCATAATTTTCAGGCAACCCCTTAATTAAATTAACCCATTCAACAACTTTTTCTCTTTCTGGATAATGAGACCAGCCTGGATCTGCATTGGCATAAATCGTCTCGAATCGAGTCGCTGCGCCCTCTAAAATTGCATCCTCTATGGCTGGGATATGATCATCATAGTCCTGACCAGTAAACCCCTGAACGACGTGGTAGCACTCATGAAAATAGGATGCTCTTAAATCCTTGATTTGAGCTTCTTTATCTTCAAAATTCTCATCAAACGATAACTCAATTTTTTCTTTTGAAGAAGCAAACCCACCAGTTCCAGTATCTGGAATCAACCATTCGTTATTAAACTCAACCTTTAAATCAATAGGCACGTCAGGTAAGAGTTGTCTAACCTCTTCATTCCACTCAGCTATATTCTTATCGAAAGTTTCGTGAACTACATTTTCTGGGTACTTTATTATTTCCATAAGCTATATTTTACCAGATTTATAAATCGACAATATAATTGCAAAATAATAGATAAATACAGATAATAAGAATAAGCATGGGCAATAAACTAATATTTCTAGCAATTGGACTTTTCCTCGGAGCAGTACTGTACGGCTTATACAAGTTTCTTTTTGGTGGCAATGAGGTGAGTGATGTCGATGAACGGAAGGAAGCTAATTTCATTGCACAATCGATTAATGACGGAATAGTCATCTTAAACGACAAAGGTGAAATTAGCTTATATAACGACGGCATGGCAAACATCACCGGTTGGACCAAAGAAGATGCTAAAAACCTAATCTATAAATCTGTTTTCAAATTTGTCGATAGTAAAAATCAACCAATTGTTGAAGCTTCAAATCCTTTCGTAACAATAATTGCAGATAATAAAGAAATAGATAATGCAGACTTTATAATTTCTAGAAAAGATAATAAAAGCATTCCAATAAAGGTTAGCGTGTCTAAACTAAATCCAGATGATACATCCAGTAAAGAATTAATTGGAGTCTTTAAAGATGTATCGAAGGATCAAAAAAGTGATCAGGAACGCTCAGATTTTATTAGTACTGCCTCTCATGAGATGCGTACACCAATAGCTTCAATAGAAGGTTTTCTATCACTTGCAATTCTTGGAACCCAGGACCCTAAAGTTAAGACATACTTAGATAAGGCCCATGAGCAAATTCAAAAACTTGGTAAGTTATTCGAAGATCTTCTAACAAGTGCTCAAGTAGATGATGGTGCAATAAAATATAACCCAGTAAATATAGATTTGAATGAGCTTATAAACAAACTAACTCCAGAAATTAAAAAACAAGTTGAAGCTAAAAAACTGCAGTTCCAATTTAGTGTTGCGAGTAGCTCAAAATCTAACGAGAAGACCGTGTCACCAGTCTTTCACATTAACGCCGATCCAAAACATGTAACTGAAATAATCAAACAACTAGTAAGTAATGCTATTAAATTCACCGAATCTGGATGGGTTATTATTGGCCTACGAGGCAATCAAGAAAGCGTCGAGTTTTATGTACAAGACACGGGCAAAGGAATTGCAGCCACAGACATTACTCACTTATTTCAGAAGTTCTATCGGCTAGACAACTCTGAAACTAGAGATAACGGCGGAACTGGACTTGGACTATTTATATCTAAGTCACTTGCAGACATGAACAATGCTAAGATTATTCCTGAAAGCACAGTCGGTAAGGGAAGTGTCTTCCATGTTATTTTTCCAGTTATTAAATAAGATTAGTAACTTTGAACTTGTTTAACACAATCCATAAGTTTGCAATAGCTAGCCATTAGCTACTGGAGGAGTGGGGGAAATATTGCTGATTATTGTACTTTAGCCGGAGGAGCAGGTGATGCTTGGACTGGATTAGCCTGTGGTGCTGGAGCAGGAGAAGCCTCAGCGATACTGTTGAAAGCATCTTGAACAATTGCAAATCCAATAAAACCTAATAGCCAAATAAGCAGGAAAGAAACAGCAGTACTTAATTTACCTTTAGTGACATTATTGACTGCTTTAGAATATAGGTAAATCCAATAAATATATCCAAGATAAGGAATAAGCCAAAGCCATGCTGTTGGTATTTTCTCACCCAAGGAATTCATTTCAGTCTTAGTTTTTACTTGCCAGTACCACCAATAAATTCCTAGTGTTGGAAAACCTAATAATGCTACTGCGATTGGACTTCTGTTTTTCATATAATAAATACCTTTTAAAGTTAAGTTGTTTCTAATTAAAAATATTAGCATACATTAGCTTAGGGGGAAACAATGGGCAGCTTATTAATGCAACTTAAATATCTACTATTGCATAAATATTAGATTATATACTTGCTTATGTTACAATATCTCTATAAATACAAAGCATTCTAACGAAAGGAAATAATTAAAAATGGCAAAAGTTATGCTAGTCGAGGACGACAACAATCTTCGAGAAATTTATCAGGCAAGACTAAGCGCAGAAGGCTATCAGTTATTTTCCGCTAAAGACGGAGAGGAAGCACTAGCGCTTGCCGTTAAAGAAAAACCGGACCTTATTATTTGTGACGTTATGATGCCAAAAGTTAGTGGTTTTGAAATGTTAGACATACTAAGATCAACACAGGGCATACAAAATACTAGAGTTATTGTTATGACTGCTTTATCTCAAGCTGAAGATAAAGCTAAAGCTGAAAAACTTGGAGCAGACCTATATCTAGTTAAATCTCAAGTAACTCTCGAAGATATGGCTCGATCGGTTAGAAACCTTCTAAGTCAAGATGGTCACGAAGTTTCGAATAAACCAAAAGAAGAATCTAAGGAACCAGCTAAAGAAGAAGCTAAACCTGAAGAGAGAAAAGACAAAATAGAAAACTTAGTTGAGCAAGCCGAAAATCACGAAAATGAGCAACCTGAAATCATAACTCCTGAAGAAGCTACTACACCTAAGCCTGAAGAACATCAAGATTCATAAGAAGTAAGTACTATGAGACTAAATCAGTTCCTCGCTAAAACAACTGATCTTTCAAGGCGCAATGCCGACAAAGCCATTTCTGAAGGAAGAGTTTTGGTTAATTCAAAAACACCTGCTTTGGGCCAAGGAGTAGAAGCGTCAGATAAGGTTGAACTAGATGGAAAACTTCTACCGAATGAGGTTAAGGTCCAAACAATTCAACTAAATAAACCATTCGGATATGTAGTCAGCCGTGATGGGCAGGGTAGTAAGACTGTCTATGACTTAATTCCCGAGAATCTATCTAATGTTAAACCAATTGGAAGATTAGATAGGAACTCAACGGGACTGCTTTTAATGACAAACGATGGACATCTTAACCAAAAGCTAAGTCATCCTTCCAACAATAAAATGAAAGTCTATAATGTGAAGCTGGATAAAATTCTTGAAGATGAAGATAAACAGAAGATTGAAGAAGGAGTTTTTCTAGAAGATGGATATAGCAGATTAAAGCTTCTTGGAGGCAATGACAAATGGCAGGTTAGCATGAGTGAAGGTCGCAATCGCCAAATACGCAGAACCTTCGATTTCTTAGGCTATAAAGTCATAAAACTACACCGGGTAAGTTTTGGAGACTATGACTTGGGTGATCAAAAAATTGGGGACTGGATTTTTGTATAAAAATCTGACATAATATATTAATGAAAAGTTTGCCAATCGTAGCTATAGTCGGCCGTGCCAATGTCGGTAAGTCCAGTTTGTTTAATACCATCCTATCTAGGAGGGAAGTCATTGTTGCTCGAGAATCTGGAACAACGCGGGACTCTATAAGCGCGAAAGCCAATTGGAAGTACCAAGATTTCTGGATTGTCGATACAGCTGGTATGAAAGATCCTGAAGATGACTTCGAGTTAACTATTCAGGATCAAATCACTCAAGCAGTCGACGGAGCTGATGTTATTGTCGTTGTCGTTGAAGCTGGATCATCTGTAACCGAAGAAGATAGAAAAGTTGCCAAGATGGCCCTTAGAAGCAAAAAACCCGTCATATTGGTTGTAAATAAGTCAGACGATATAAACAATAACCGTGAATCTGACTTTATGAGACTTGGTATCAAGGATCTCGTAGAAACCTCAACTACCCAAAACAGAAACATCAGCACACTACTAGATAAAATAATCGCTCTCATTCCTAAAGCTAGAGCTAGCGCACCAGACAATCTATTAAGAGTTGCGCTAATCGGACGACCAAACGTAGGTAAATCTTATCTATTTAACAGTCTATCCAAGAAACAACAGGCAATTGTTGCTGACGTTGCTGGAACTACTAGAGATATAAACAGAAATACCGTTCGATATCATGACCGAGATATTGAAATATTAGATACTGCTGGAATTAGAAAGAGCGGCAAGATTGAAAGAGGAATTGAATACTTCAGTTACCTTAGAACTCTTCAGGCAATCGATCAGGCAGATATTTGTTTACTACTTATGACGGCCGACGAACTTAACGTTGCACTAGATCAAAAAATAGCTGGCATGATTAAAGAAGCCGGCAAGGGATTACTTCTCGTTGTTTCTAAATGGGATGCAGTTGAGGATAAAACTCCATTTACGAGAGACGAGCTAGCAGTTCAGATAGCTCATACCTTTGACTTCGTTGCCTGGGCACCGTTAATTTTCACAAGCTCAGTAACTGGCCAGAACATAACTAAAATATTTGAAGTTGTTACAGAGATTGAAGAAACAAGAAAGCAGAGAATTGCTACTAAAGATCTTAATAAGTGGCTACAAAATACAATTGAGCGACATCCACCAGCTGGACTTAAGAACCGAATGCCAAAACTTAACTATATGGTTCAAGAATCTGAAAACGAATGTCCTAGCTTTAAAATATTTGGTAGTAGTACTAAGTTCATTCACTGGAGTTATAGAAGATACTTAGAAAAGAATCTTAGATATGTCTATAGCTTTGCAGGAACTCCTATACAACTTTGGTTTATAGAGAAACACGTAGCCCACAAACACGGTCAAAGTCCAACCTACAATAAAGACAAATAGTACATATTTTCACAAAGTATAGTTATACTTAGTAATTGTAATGGCCTTATTTCAGCAAAAAAAACCCGATGTAGTCTCTAGTGCTCCTTTATATACTCTTAGTATGTCTAGGACATTCTTAGTAGTTGGCCTTGGAAATGTAGGTAAGGACTTCGACAACACTCGTCACAATATTGGATTTCGTGCAATTGACCAATTTGCCCACGATCATGATATGGGAAGCTGGATTAACAAGAAAGATATGAACTGTTTAGTTGCCGATAAGAATATTGGAGATACAAAGGTATATCTAGTAAAACCAACGACTATGATGAACCTATCTGGTAATGCTGTTCAGAAAATTAGCAATTTCTACAAGATTTCTAATGCAAAAATTATTGTCGTTCATGACGAACTAGATATTAATTTTGGTAGCATAAAAATAACTATGGGTGGATCCAGTGCAGGGCATAATGGCATAAAATCTATTATCTCAAATTTAGGTGAAGATTTCGGTCGAATTAGAATTGGCGTTGGACCAAAAACTCCAGACCAAATAGATAGCGCCGACTTTGTCTTAGGTAGATTCAATAAGGAAGAGGAGGGTGAAATGAAATCTCTTCTTAACGAAGCATCTAGTCTAATCACGGAGGCTATATTCTCATCTCCTTTTCCTAACGAGACTAGAAAATTTATTTTATGAGCCCGTCCGATAAATTAAAAAAATATATAATTTTAAAGAATATAGCTAAAGTTGTTTTTGTAGCTGCTGCTTCGGCATTTTTTATTAATGTTATTTATTGGATCTTTAGAGCCGTTGAATCGACCAGGCAAGGGTGGCAAATCGATAATAATAAATATATTAATTTTGGAAAATATAGCTTTTACTTAACTACATTAGCTTACATAGCAATATTTCTATTAAATAACAAACTAGGACTGAATAAACATAAGAATGATTTAGTAAACAACAATGTCGGGAATAATTCAAATAATGATGATAAGTTTGATAAATATAGTTCTAAGGTAATGAAAACATCTGCCATTATATTCATACTTCCTTTTGCACTAATTGCATTATTGATAGTAATTATAATAATTTTAATAATTTTGGGATTATTCGGTGTTAAGGTAGATTTGGGTCATACATTTTTTTAAGAATCAAAGATTTACCGCTAGAGTATGGATAATAAGCGTTGAATGTGTCTAAGTTGATTGGTTGCTTAGTTTTTTTAGTTGCCATAATTTTCATTTTGCATTATTGTTCGGCGATAAAATTGGGCCTCTACCTGGATAAAATTATAAATCAATTCTTATTATTTCTCTAAAGATAGTGCTATTTTTAGCTGATTAATATCTTTTGCTTGTTCATCAGCGGGTAAGTCCTTAAACGGAACATCAAGATCTCCGCCTTTAGCCCATTCATTACGAGCCAGCCATGCTGTATGGATTTTCTCACCGACCATACTAATATGTTCTTCATCGCTTAGATCTGGTGCCTCATGAGATTCAGACAAGATACCAACGATGACTTCTGCAGCTGCCTTGTTTTCAGCCTGCCAGTCTTCTGGAAGATCAACATACTCAGTATTAGCAATATCTACCTGGTCGGTTCCATGTCCAGCAATCCAGGCCTCGTCTTTGGTAGGCTTAACTCTACCTTCAAAGGTACCATCTTCCTGAAGTCTTGTTTTGCGCCAATCTTCATGAAGGGCTGATGCTAAATTATTTACTCTTTCTTGTTCTATGTTTATCTCTGGTGTATCTTCATTTTCCATATTTTTACTTTCTTTTTTAATATTTTTAATTCAATTCCATAATACTATATAAATATGAAAAACCAATTACTCATCAAAAACATCAATATAATCCCAATTTCCGAAAATACTATTATTAAAAATATGGATGTTTTGGTAAAAGACGGACACATATTAAAGATTACAAAAACAGATAAGAACACAAACCATGAAGGCCAGGTGATTCACGGAAAAGATAAGTTCCTCATGCCTGGGCTTTGGGATAACCTTGCACATATTGATGGTGGGAAATATCTACCGTTATTCTTGGCAAATGGAATTACATCTATTAGAGATCCAGGAAACAGCTCAGATAAAATATTTGAGTTGAGAGATAAAATTAAAAATAGAGAAATCGTAGCTCCAGACTTATATATATGCGGGCCAATTCTAGGGGGCCATCCCTATTACTGGAGAGGGTCTTTTTGGACCATAAAAACTGAAGAGGAGGGAAGAAAGGCAGTAAAGACTTTAAATAATAAAAAGGTAGACTTCATAAAGGCATACGTCGGACTTCCTAATAATATTTTCCGGGCAATACTTGAACAGTCTACTAAAGATAATTTGAAAGTCACGGGTCTTACCTCAATAGAAGCAATCGAAGCCGGGCAAATAGGTATTGAGCACTTAGACTCGATATTTAATACTTGGAGTGACTCAGCATTAGCTGAAGTTAAATGGGAGAAAACTGATATTAAAAGTGGAAGTGGGTATTGGCACAAGGCAACAGATATTAAATATAATGAAGCAAATTTCAAGACACTACTAGAACTAATGAAAAATAAATCTATATATTTTACTCCCACTCTCATTCAACAAGAAAAGACTGGTAAACTGGGTGAATATAAAGAATCGTTAAAAGACGACCAGTTAAAATATCTTGAAAAGTCAGATTATGAAAACGAATGGAAACCAGAAAATATGAGTTTGTGGTATGAAAATATTTACTTTATTTACAAAAAAGAGACTAGTAAGGTAAAGGACTTAGCAGATAATTCTATACTACTGGCCGGATCTGATACGCCAAATCCTTTTGTTATTCCTGGCATCTCTCTTCATGAAGAATTAGAGCTTTTATCTAAGGCAGGTATAAGCAACTACGAAATCCTAAAAGCTGCGACAATAAACGGTGCTAAATTTGTAGATAAAGAAAAATCAATTGGGACAGTAGAAGAAGGAAAGGTAGCGAGCTTATTAATCCTAGACAGTAACCCTTTGGATGATATTAATAATTCAAAGGATATAAGTGGTGTCATATTACATGGAAACTATATTTCCAAAAAAGAGCTAGACGATAAAGTTAAAATTTATAGCTAGATCAAGGGTAATAAGGGTCGAGGGTGTCTAAGTTGATCGGTTGGTTAGTTTTTTTAGTTGCCATAATTTTCTTTTTTTATTTTAGAGTTACTCTATGGGAATATAGCACTAGGGGTTTATTTCAAGAAACTTGAGCAATTTATGTTTCTAAAAATAAAACCCTAAATGAACAAACCTCCAGAGGGGGTGGGCACCGCTGGAGGTTTGATAACACCCTTCAACCCACCGCAATGAAGCATCGATCGCTAGTAAAAATAATGCGTCGTGCCGGTCTAAAGACCATCTTTTGGACTCACTGACCCACGAGGGCCCTCATACTGCTAAGCAGCAGAGGCAAAGTTAAAGGGATTAGTTTGTCTTAGAGAGCTGTGTCTATAAATAAACACAGCCATAACATCAGTGGAGGGTAACAACTTTTGAGAGGCACTCTCTAAAACAATCTAACATATTGTTAGTATAGGGGTATATAAGGTACGAAGCTTTGTATATAAAGCTTACGAATTGCAATATTATCAAATAAGTGTTCAAATGTCAATACTTTTATACATTTTCGCTGTCTTGTCAAATTGGTAATGCTAGTACTTTAATTGTAGTATTGAGTATATGGGTTCTAAATTTATTATGTGGACTATGATTGTCATAGTCTCAGCATTATTCTTTTGGCTAGGTAGTCTACTTTTCGGAGGTGGTATATTCGGCCTTTGGGACAATGCGTTTGGCTTCGTGGGCTGTTTCGTAGGTCTTTGGATATGGTATAAATTCATGAAAGACCTTTAAGTATGGCTTGCATTTATTCAAAGTCTACAGTAACCTTACAGTTTGAATATATAAACTAACCAATAACTAATAGAGAAATTAATGAAACAACAACTTGTAATAGTAGAGAGTCCGGCCAAAGCAAAAACTATCGAGAAGTATCTCGGTAAAGATTTCAAGGTTTTAAGTAGCTTTGGACATGTTAGAGATCTTCCTAAAAAGGGACTTAATATAGATGTTGCTAATAAATTTAAGCCCACCTATGCTATTTCACCAGATAAAACTAAGGTAATTAAGGAACTTAAAGCTGCAGTAGCTAAGTCTGATCAAGTCTGGCTCGCAAGTGATGAAGACCGCGAAGGAGAGGCAATTGCCTGGCATCTAGCCACAGCTCTTAAATTAGACATAAAAACTACAAAACGTATAGTTTTCCATGAAATCACCAAAACTGCCTTAGAAAGAGCCCTAGAGCACCCTAGGACTATAGATGTCAACCTAGTTAATGCTCAACAAGCCAGAAGAATCCTTGATAGACTTGTAGGCTATGAACTAAGTCCTGTTTTATGGAAAAAAATCAGAACCGGTCTTAGCGCTGGTCGAGTTCAATCGGTTTCAGTAAGAATCATAGTTGAGAGAGAGCGAGAGATTAAAGCCTTTGAATCAAGCTCAACATATAAGTTAGTTGCCAACTTCAAAGGCAAGAACGGTGAAGTTCTTGCAAATCTAGATAAAAATATAGATACAGATAAACTAACTAAGGAATTCCTTGATAAATTAAAAGATGCCGACTTTAAAGTATCTAGCGTAGATAAAAAGCCAGGCAAGAGAAGCTCAAGTCCTCCTTTCACGACAAGTACACTCCAACAAGAGGCATCTCGTAAATTTGGTTTTAGTCCAAGACAAACTATGAGTGTTGCACAAAGACTATATGAATCAGGTCATATAACCTACATGAGAACTGATAGTACGACATTATCTACATTAGCTATAGATATGGCTAATGGCTACATTCTTAAAAACTTCGGTAAAGAATATGCTAATGAGACTCAGTATAAAACTAAAGATGAGAATGCCCAGGAAGCTCACGAAGCAATTAGGCCGACAAACTTTGACGTAGAATCTATTTCTGGTGAAAACCAACAGATAAAACTCTATAAGCTTATTTGGGAAAGAGCCCTAGCTTCTCAAATGGCCCCGGCTCAAGTAGAGCGAACCGAACTAAAAATAAGCATTTCAAATTCTAAGAACATATTCTTAGCTAAAGGCGAAGTATTAATCTTCCCAGGTTTCTATAAGGTCTACGGAAACATTAAAGACGATACCATTCTTCCTCCTATAGAAAAGGGAGAAGTATTAACCTTAGATGACGCAACTGCTACTGAAACATTCTCAAAACCACCAGCAAGATATTCTGAAGCTACACTGGTTAGAAAACTTGAAGAGCTAGGAATTGGTAGACCAAGTACATATGCGCCGACTGTATCGACCATCCAAACTAGAGGCTATGTTGAGAAAGTTGACGTTGAAGGAAAACCTAGAACTCTGCAGATTTATAAGCTAAAGGCTAATAAAATCAGCGAAGAACAAGAACAAGTTATTACAGGAGCCGATAAGAACAAATTAGTTCCAACTTCAGTTGCTGATGTCACTACTGACTTCCTGATGAAATATTTCAAAGATATTTTAGATTATAAATTTACAGCCAAAGTAGAAGATGACTTCGATAAGATAGCCGACGGTAAAGAAAATTGGGAAAAGATGCTCGATACATTCTATAAAGGCTTTCATCCACTAGTTGAGAAATCCGAAGGAGCAACCAGAGAAGAAGTATCTAAGGCTAAACAACTTGGTAAAGACCCAAAAACTGGACAACCAATCATAGCTAGGTTTGGTCGATATGGACTTATGCTCCAAAGAGGCGAAACAGAAAGTGAAGACAAACCAGACTTTGCACCATTTCCAGATGGCTATGACTTAGATACTGTTGATCTTCCAGCTGCCCTTAAAATGTTTGAACTACCAAGAATTGTTGGAAAAACAGATAAGGACGAGGATATTATCGCAGATATTGGAAGATTTGGACCATATATTAAAGTTAACAATACCTTTGTATCAATAAAGGGAATTGATCCATTTAAGATATCCCTAGCTGAAGCAAAAGAACTATACAATGAGAAACTTGAACAAATAGCGAACAAATACATAGCAGAATTCAAAAGTGGCGTTAAGATTGTAAATGGACCATACGGACCATACATAACTGACGGCAAAAAGAATGCAAGGATAGATAAGGAAACTGATCCAAAGACATTAACTGAAAAGCAGGCAACTGAGATACTCAAAAAAGCTCCAGCAAAGAAAAAGTTCAAAAGAAATAAGAAAAAATAAAAATATACTTTTCCACAAGTTGCACTCTGGTCAAGTTATTGTGAATAGATATTTCTACAACATGTTATATGCTAATTCGTCCATTTCGTGATACTATATATATAGCAGATACTATATTTGACTGATGGTAGCTTAGATGATATAATTATATAAAGTTTTAATAGAATTAGAGTAATTAGAAACACATGGCAAATAAGGATCAAATCAAAGAAAACACCGAAGTAGACATCAAAAATTACGTTGATGATGTCTTAAAAACCATCGACCAAGATCGTGAAAAGGAAATAATTTCACGAAGATTTGGCCTTTTCGATCGCAAGGAAACATTGGAGCAAATAGGTGAATTACTTGGCATTACCAGAGAGAGAGTAAGACAATTAGAAAAATCTATAATTACAAAACTCCGAAGTAAAGCAGATAGGGCAGAGCTACCTAACTTAGAGAAGTTCGAAGCTATTATTCTTGAAAACCTTGAAACAACAGGTCAGCTTTCTAGAGTTACAAAGATTGCACTCAAGCTTAGTAAGGATGCAACCAAGATTGATCAATCTAGAATTGCATTTTTAGCTGAATTATCGACAAATCTTACAGTAATTGATGAGAATGACTTCATTTTCCTAGCAGTAGGCAATGCTAAGGTATTTAGCGACAAATCTATAAAAGAAGGCGTTACTCAAGTCATCAAAGCTATAACCAAAATTGCTGAACCAGCTGTCATTAAGAAAATAGCTACTGAAGCTAAAATAAGCGATTCTAACCAAGCCGAAGCGCTTGCAAGTATATCTAAGCAACTTGCTTCATTAAATGGCAAATGGGGCCTTGTGAAGTGGCCAATGGTTAACCCTAAGAACATCCGAGACAAGATCTACGTAATTCTTAAGGAAAATAACCGACACATGCATTTTAACGAAATCGCTGACTCAATCCAAAAATCTGATTTCAAAAGAAAGAATGTAACAACTCAAGCAATCCATAACGAACTTATTAAAGATAAGCGATTCGTATTAATCGGCCGTGGTATCTACGCTCTTCGCGAATGGGGATACAAAAAAGGAACAGTCTCAGATATCATCTCAGAAGTTCTTCGAAAAGAAGGAAAAGCTCTTCATAGAGACGATATAGTTAAAAAAGTTCTTGAAAGCCGCTATGTTAAGGAAACTACTATACTTCTTAATCTACAGGGCAAGGAACAGTTCAAGAGAGTAGCTAAAGCTACCTACGAATTAGATGAATCCAAACTTGCGCTAGCAGAATAAGCCGAACATTTTACGAACATAGAATATACAAATAAATAGTAGAAAATAGTCAAAAAAGCCCATTTTAGGGCTTTTTTAGTTAAAAGAGTAGGAGTGGGGAATAATCAAAAATATTTTTTGAAAAATTTTCAATTTTGATGTGGTAGGGGAAGAACCAGCAACACAAACGGGCATAGTCAAATCATGTCGCACAATGTATATTTTGCGACTCTAATATACTATATATAGTTAATAACTAATACCTCTATAGTGGGGCACTACTTCTATATTTACGTTAAAATATAATAAAATTATGTTTACTAAATGTTCGTATTCCCATCTGTTAAATGTACATAAATTGATATAAATATAGCTACTTGTGTCGCTTTATATGACCGATCCTCATTTGACTTATCCACAGTTATGTCGTGAAGTATTTGCTTTTTGGTATTTTCGGTTGCCTTATATAGTTTTTTTGACAATCCCCTTTGTCTCCCCCTTTCCCTGCTTTTTTGACAAATTGTATTATTTTTTTCATAATATGTTTTTTTATTATATTAACTATATATTACTATACGAACATTTTGCGAACACCAAGGGGGTTAGCGGGGTATTCTGGCTACTTATAATATGCTCTTCCTAAAACCCTAACGTCTATGTATTGAGGTACAGTAATTTTATTAGTTTGAAGATAACCCCTAAGCGCTAAGTAGCTCCCTGTCTGAACCTTAGCGTCTTCTTCTAAATTAAACTTAATCGTATATGGTTGAGTTGCTGGCTTAACATCTAGCTCTCGTGAGTTGGGCACAAGTGTGTAGTTTAGGGTTTTTATCGACTGAGCTTCCAATTCATCATAGACGTAGAGTATGAAGGCCAGATCACTATTTGAAAGGGCTTGTTTATTTATATTTATCTTACTAAAGGAATTAATTATAAATGGCATTGA
>CAIMCP010000082.1 GCA_903839515.1 uncultured Candidatus Saccharibacteria bacterium
CTACTGGGATGGCTCTCTATATGTTTTCGATAAGCGTATGACTCAAAAATTTTCAGAAGATGCTAAAGATATTGGGGCCTGCATCCACTGTCAGAGTAAAACTAGCAATTTTGAAAACTGTGTCAATAAGTCCTGCAATAAACTAATTTTAATTTGCAAAGATTGTTTTTCTAATAATACATGTAGTAAAAATTGTCAGAAAGTTTTGAGCTTAGCATGAATAAAAACCGGGGTGTAGATTATATCGGTGTAACAGTAACATTCGTTATTCATGATGGAAAAGGTAATTTTTTATTACAGAAAAGGAGCCAGAGTACTCGTGACGAGCAGGGAACTTGGGACGTAGGCGGAGGTGCTTTAGAATTTGGCGAAGAATGGATTGATGCTGTAACTAGAGAAGTAAAAGAGGAGATTACTGCAAGCCCTAAAAAAATAGTTTTTCTTAAAGCATTTAATGCGTTGAGAAAAAATAACGGCGTTAATACTCATTGGATTGCTCTAGTTCATTCGGTATTGGTAGATCCGTTAGAAGTTAAGATCGGAGAACCTAATAAAATTGACGAGATTGGATGGTTTAATTTAAATAATCTCCCAAATCCACTCCATTCAAAAATAAGGGAGTCTTTAATGGCAGCTATGGAGAAAGGGTATATTGCCTAAGCTTGCATAAACAATTCTCAAAGATGATAATAAGTACATGAATGAGAATTTACGTAAGGTGTCCTTAATCTTTTTAAGAAAAGAGGATGAAATCTTACTAGCTATGAAAAAACGAGGATTTGGTGAGGGTTTTCTCAATGGAATAGGTGGTAAGCAAGATCCTGGCGAGACTATCGAACAAACAGCTGTTCGAGAGTGTCAAGAAGAAATAGACGTTACGCCTAAAAAACTTGGAAAAGTAGCTGTAATAAATTTCTTTTTCCCAGAAAAGCCAGAGCATGACCAGCAATGTCATGTATATTTTTGTGAAGAATGGGATGGTGAGCCAAAAGAAACAGATGAGATGAGACCAGATTGGGTTAAGCTATCCGAAATACCTTATGAAAAAATGTGGAATGATGATATCATCTGGCTTCCAAAAGTTTTATCAGGTGAAAAAATTGAAGCTGATTTTACTTTTGATAAAGATGACGAGATAGTCGACTACAAAGTTCAGTCGATGACTATAGAGTAAAAACTTTAGTTGGTTTGTTCATCGCGATATGTTCAAAGATGTTTTCGTTTTTTAGAAATTTCGGCATTATATGTATTGTCTTTGGGTCTTTGAAGTCAATTTCCTCCAATTCATTACTTCCATGAGTAGTCTTTGCTAGATTGATATTTAAATAATCCTGCGAGTTGATTATGTGAAAAAAGAATTCAATATGGTTTCTGTCATCTTTATTAAACTGATTAATATACAAAAGATTACCAATAACTGGTTTTACTCCAGTTTCTTCGATCATTTCTCGAGTTAATCCATCTAGAATTGGTTCGTTTTCCCATAAACCTCCACCTGGTAAGCACCATGTTAATCTAATTGACTCTGGAACGATTTTTGTATGTTTAAGTCGTACAAGAAGCAACTTGTCGTCATTGGCTACTATTCCTCGAACTGCGATTCTTCTGGATATTTTTTCCATAATACAAATTATATATAGACGTAGATAAATCTACAATTTTTTACCTTCGAAATAATCTATATTAAGGTTATGTTTTTTAGATAAAATACTATACAATAGACAGGTAGAAATATATCACAAAAAGGCTTATATGAGGGTATTAATGTTAGGTTGGGAACTGCCTCCACACAACAGTGGTGGATTAGGAGTTGCCTGTCTTCAATTATGCAAATCATTAGCTAAAAATAATATAGATATTGATTTCATACTTCCATATGAAGCTGAGCATAAGATAGATTTTATGAGAATCCATTCAACTTCTCCTGTAAATGTCGAGAAATTCAATCACCAACTAAATGTATATGAAGGTTCAAAATATCTAACTACCCATGAGCTTACTAGCCAACAACTTAGTTATGAGAACTTTGTTGCAGATAAGGCCTTGAACGGAGAATTTGATATTATACACGCCCATGACTGGCTGACATTCAGAGCTGGAATTAAAGCTAAGCAAGTGTCTGGCATGCCTTTAATTGTTCATGTTCACTCAATAGAATCCGATAGAGCAGGAGGTGAACCAGGACATCCTATGATTCGTGATATTGAGCAGCTAGGTCTGTCGATGGCAGATAAGATAATCGCAGTTAGTGAAAGAACCCGGCAGTCTATTGCCCATGATTATGATATTCCTCTTAGTAAGATTAGCGTAGTCCATAATAGCGTAGACGTAGATGAGCTAGAGGTTATTGATCAGAATAATATCTATGACTATTTAACAGTACTTAAAAATAGGGGATATAAGGTCGTAACAAATGTTGGTCGATTGACTGTGCAGAAAAATATAACTGGATTACTCTATGCGGCTCAAGAAGTCATTACGAGACTTCCTAAGACTATATTCTTAGTCGTAGGAAGTGGTGATCAGTATAATGAGTTAATAGGTCTATCGGCAGAACTCGGCATACTTAAAAACGTAATTTTTACCGGATTTCAGAGGGGTAAGGCGTGGAGAGATGCTTTCGATATTGCTGACTTATTTGTTATGCCTTCGGTATCAGAGCCTTTTGGAATAACTCCACTTGAGGCCATTAATTACGGTGTTCCCTCACTTATTAGCTATCAGTCTGGAGTGGCAGAAGTTTATAAGAATTGTCTAAAGGTTAATTTCTGGGATAAAAACCAAATGGCAAACCAAATAGTGAATTTTTTGCAAAATGACGGTATTGCTAAAACTATGCGTATAAATGCAGAAAGTGAGCTTAGAAAAATGAGCTGGGATCAATCAGCCAAAAAACTGTCTAAAGAATATGAAAAGCACGCCGGAGGAGTTTTGGTTTGAAAAAGTCAATTACTCTATATTTACACGCTCATCAGCCATACAGGGTGAGAGATTACACTATTTTTGATGTCGGTAAGGACCATGATTACTTTAAATGGCCAGCAAATCTAGATAACGGTAATGAGAGAATTATAGATAAAGTTTCATCTAAATCATATATTCCAACAAATAAAATGCTAACTAAGCTTTTGAATGAAAATCCGGAATTTAAGGTCAGTCTTTCAATTACAGGAACGCTAATTACTCAGCTTGAAAAATGGGCACCAGATGTTCTACAGTCATTCGTTGATCTAGTAAAAACTGGAAGAGTTGAGATAGTTGCTGAAACATATCATCATAGCTTAGCTTTTTTCTATTCTTTGGAAGAGTTTGAGATTCAGGTTCGAATGCACCGAGAAAAGATAGAAGAATTATTTCATCAGACACCAAAAGTATTTAGAAATACTGAACTTGCCTATAACAACGATCTTGCTATCTGGGCTGATAAATCCGGCTATAAAGGAATACTGACTGAAGGCTGGGATAAGATATTGGGCTGGAGAAATGCTAATCATGTCTATAGGCCTATCAATACTAAAAACGTAAAACTACTTATGAAAAACTATAAATTATCTGACGATTTGGCATTTAGATTCGGAGATAAGAATTGGAGCCAATGGCCGCTAACGTCAGAGAAATATGTTGACTGGATTAATCAGACAGGTGATAGTGAAACTTTTAATTTATTTATGGATTATGAAACTTTTGGTGAGCATCAATGGGAAGACACAGGAATATTCGATTTTATAACTAGTTTAGTTCCAATGTGGTTAAGAGACGAAAATAATACATTTACTACAGTTTCTGAGGCTATTGATGCTTATGAGCCACAAGACTTTATTAATGTTCCAGAAACAGTTACTTGGGCCGACACAGAAAGAGACCTTTCTGCTTGGCTCGGTAACCCTATGCAGCAGGAAGCTATTAAAGCTTTATATTCATTATCTGGAAAAATTCTTGGAACTGGTGATTGGGATATAATCGAAGACTGGAGAAAACTCCAAACCTCAGACCACTTCTACTATATGTGTACTAAGTATTTCAATGATGGTGATATTCATGCATATTTCAGCCCATACGCCAGCCCTTATGAGGCAACAATTAACTTCATGAATGCCTGGCACGACTTAAAATTTAGGCTTATAGAGAAAGGTGTGGAGGTTTAGTATGGCAAGACCAGTTATGCTTGGAAATGGACAACTTACGGTTGGACTTGATGAAAATGGTATAGTTCATGATTTCTACTATCCTTATGTTGGACTTGAAAACCTAAGCACTGCTAGGGGTCTTGGTCATAAAATCGGAGTTTGGGTAGATTCTAAATTTGCTTGGGTTGATGAAAAATGGGATGTAAAAGTAGACTTTTACAGTGATGCACTTATAAGCAATATAAGTCTTGTTAATAAGGAGCTTGAAGTTGAGCTTTATTGTCAAGATTTCGTAGACAGTACTCTTAATGTATTTTGCCGTAAAGTTAAGGTTATTAATCATGCTGATAAACCACGTACCGTAAGACTGTTTATGCATCAAATGTTTGAGATATCTAGACAGGGTAGAGCAGATACAGCTTTTTTTGTGCCAGAAGATAATTATATATTGGATTATAAAGGCAGATATAACATTCTTATATATGGTCTAACTTCAGACGGAAGACCTTTCGATCAATATGCAATAGGCAATTATGCTGCAGATTTGAAAACTGGAACTTTTTCTGATGCTGAGGATGGAATACTATCTGGAAATGCCGTTGAACATGGTGCAATCGATTCAGTCGTAGGCTTTACGGTTAACCTTGAGGCCAAGGGAAGCAACTATGTTGATTACTGGATTGTAGCTACAGATACTCAATATAATGCTGAAAAAATAAATGAAAAAATTAAAAAGGATACTCTATCCAAGCGCATGGAAATGACCCGTGACTATTGGCACAATTGGTTCATGATAGCCGACTCCAAATTACAAAAAATTGATGAGAAATATTCACCAATGGTCAAAAAATCTATGATGATGATAAAGGTTCATACTGATAAAAGAGGTGGATTAATAGCATCCTGTGATTCTTCTATTTATAACTATAATAAGGATTATTATAGTTACGTATGGCCTAGAGATGGCGCTTTATCTATGTGGCCATTAATTCGCATGGGCTATACAGAAGAACCAAAAGCTTTTTTTGAATTTTGTAGAGATATTCTATCGCCTGACGGATATTTACATCATAAGTATCAACCCGACAAAGCAATAGGGAGTACCTGGCACCCACTAATTCATGGCAAGAGAAAAGAGCTGGCAATACAGGAAGATGAAACAGCTATAGTACTCTATATGCTAGGTCAATTTTATTATTACACTGATGATAAAGATTTTGTGTTTAAACTATACGAAACATTTGTTAAGCCGGCTGCTAATTTTATGTCAGATTATATAGATGACAAGACCGGACTGCCACATGCGAGTTATGACTTATGGGAAGAAAAGTTCCTAACAAATACTTACTCAGTTGCAATTACCTACAGAGCTCTAATTGTTGCTTCTCAGTTCGCAGAAAAATTTGAATTCCCTGATGATGCTTTGGCTTGGAAAAGTGCTGCTAACAAGATTGGTAACAACATTGGTACATTGTATGATGAAAAGCTGGGTTATTACGTAAAAGGATATTATCTAGACGAATCTATGAATATTAATTTTGATAAAACTCTCGACGTATCTAGTTTTTATGGTGGATTAATGTTCGGCCAAAATGTATTCGATGTAGATAAGCTACAATCAACTGCTAAGGCTATTGAAGAAAAATTAATTGCTAAAACACCCATTGGTGGAAGTCCAAGATATGAAAATGATGAATATTTTAAATCTGAGCCACAACAGGTTGGTAACCCTTGGCACGTTACATCTCTTTGGATGGCACAGTATTATCTTGGCATGAATAAGATTGAACCAGCAAAAAAAATTATACAATATTCAATGGACCACGCATTATCTAGCGGAGTATTTTCTGAGCAACTAAACCCTAATGACGGCAAACCTCTTTCCGTGGCACCTCTAGTTTGGAGTCATGCAGAGTTTATAAATACAGTACTTGATCTTTCTTTGGCTAGCTAGTTATCAACCCTTGGTGGAGGCGTAGGAGTTGGAGTGGGCGTAGGAGTTGGACTAGGGCTAGGACTAGGGCTAGGACTAGGGCTAGGACTAGGGCTAGGAGATGTAGTATTGGTGGGTGATGTGGTTCTCGTTCCTGAATTAGAGTTAACATAAACAGGAACATAAACATTCTTATAGATTGTCTGCGTAGTAGTTGTAGGCTTACTAGCAGATTGAGGGGTATTTATATTGAAATCTACATAGGCTAGACCATTATAATTATTCGCAAGAGCCGCAATTCTATATATACCTGGAGTATTGAATACGCTTAGCCATTTTGAGAAATCTACAGAGTAGGTTTGACCAGGAGCAACCGCAACACTAGTGGATGATCCCTGACACTGAGTAGAATCAATAGTAACATGAACCCTTGTCCATATATTATTTTCCCATCTGTAAATATTTAGTGGTTCTTGAGGACATTGATCATTAAAGTAAACTGTATTAGAAAGGTTATTGGTCAGTGATAGTTGTATATCTTCTCCAACCGCATATTGAGCTTTTGGTAATGTTAAATTTATTTGTCCTCCAGGGATAATTTTTGTATTAATTTGACTAACTCTATTAGCGATAAAGAAAATAAAAATTATGGCGATACATGAATATAATATAATCCAACCAATTAGTCGATTTCTTTTATTTCTGTCGCTAGTTATTTGGTCTGAAGTAAAAAATAAATTTTTATTTATTTTCATTAAACACTCCTAGACCTTGCGATACGAAAAATTGCAGCTAGAAATACAACTATTCCAAACAAAATCCATGTAGTTCTAAATATTCCATGTGTCAAATCAGAACCTAGATATAAACCATGAAAATATATCATTATTGCAACCAGATAACTTATTACATGAATAGCTTTCCAAGTTTTTGGTTTTTTGTCTATTATCAGAAGTGAAGATATTATTATTGCAACTAGACCATAGAATGCAATAATACCTAGTGCAACCCATAGCGTACCAACCTTCATGCCAAATAATACCGCTGGTCTATATTCTGAAACGAATGGGAATAGTATCTTGGCTATAGTAAAAGTAACGTATGTATCGAAGAGTAGTGCTATTCCATGGATCGCAACTGCAACTATCATCGTAAGTCCAAGAGCTTTATGGACTGCCCAAGCCGTTAAGGGCTCAAAAAATTTGAAAGTATAACCTGTTACAAGACCAATTCCAGATAATATCAAACAAAGCAGTAATGCAACGGCAACTATTCCTGAAGCTCTAGTTATATACCATGGCCATGAGTTAATTGCCCGATTTTCAAGCTTTTTGGTAACACTTGGTCCTTGAATTGGTAGCACTGTTATATCTGGAGATTGATTAGATGTAGACGCGTAAGCTAATGGGGCTTGAATATATAGTGCTGAGAAAAGAGCGATTACTCCATATATTAGTATTTTCTTCATAATATTTATGCTTATTCTATCAGAAAAAAGCTAATAATGCTTCTTATAGATTATTTTCTAACAATATTTTATCCCCTACTAGTATTGGTTTTTTGCTTGGCGTATTACTTTGTATCAATGCATTCTTTATTTCATGACTTTTTAAGAACTTTATACAATCTTTGCTTCCTAAAATTAATCCACAGCTTGCTAGTGTGTCCGAGTTGAGCGCAAGTTTGCTCATTATGGTAATTAGTTTTATGTCACTCTTTGCAGGCTCAAGGGTCTTAGGGTTAATTAAATGGTGCCAAGCTTTCCCGTTATTGACACCATTTTTTTTGAATGTACCTGATGATGATACAGAATATGTACTAAGGGGCATTTTGATAGTCCCAATAGATTTATCTTCAATACTTGATGCATCTTGAATTATAATTTGCCAGTTGCTATTTTGGTCATTTGTTCCTTGGGTGACAATATCCCCTCCAAGATTTATGACGAAGCCATTAAACTCATCTTTAAGTGAAACAGCCAGTTTATCGGCTAAATAGCCCTTGCCAATTCCACCCAGATCTATTGCTGTCTTAAAGGGAATTCTTACCCAATCTTCACCAATCTCCATTTTGTCCACGCTTACCACCGATCTATCTGAATAATCTTCATGAATATCGTTTTCGGCCCCAACAACGAATGATTTTGTGTAGCCGGACCGTTGCAATGCTGGAAGTATGAATGGATTATATAAACCTTCCGTTTTTAGAGATATATTCTTGGCGTTTATTAATATATCTCTAAATTCCTTAGAAATTATCTGTTTAGTTCCGCTATTCTTATTTAAAAAACATAATTCACTAGTAGGAATAAATCTAGAGAATTGTTTTTCAAAATTAAAGATTTCTTTCCACAATTGATTTATGGCATTAGCTGACTTTATTGGACTATCTGAAGATATTGTTATGCTAGTTTCACTGCCTAGCGCAATATTGCTATCATAGAATAGACGAATCATGACTAAGATATATAGAATTAGGGTTCTTTTCCCATTGATCGAGTGTTATCATTTGCATTCCGAGCATCCCATAATTCACCATGTAGAATCCATTTGAATCTTTTACTATAGTTCCAGGATAAGATTTAAGTAAGTCTTGAGCCATAAGGCCAATATATACTTGTTTTTGACCTATGTATTTGAAGCTGTATAACTTTAAATCATTAATAGTTTTGCCGATGTAGTTAATACTTTCTTTGAGTCTTTTATCTGACGATGCAGTAGTTTTCGGAGGTGGTGGTGCTGGTGTCGGTGCGGGTGCGGGAGCAGGTGATGGACTAGGGCTCGGACTAGGACTAGGGCTCGGACTAGGACTAGGGCTCGGACTAGGACTGGGGCTCGGACTTGGACTAGGACTAGGACTGGGGGTAGTTGATTTAGTCGGGCTAGTTGGACTGGTCGTCGTGCTTTTTGTGGTTCCGGTTGTTGGACTAGTCGTCGTGCTTTTGCCAACTGAACTTCCCGCAGATTGTGGCGTATTTGAGCCAGCTATTAAATTGGGTGAAATTGACAATGAATTAACTATGCTATCGATCTGTTGTTGCCTGGCGCTTGTAATAGAATAGGGGGCTGCAATATATTCTGAGGTGGTTTTATGATAGTTGTTCAGTAGATCGTTGACCATAACGGTTACGCTTCCCATAACAACACCTATTGCACCAAGTGCATAAATGTTTGCTGGCCAGCTTTTTAGTATTCCTGATTGAGGATGTGATGCTTGGCTAAATGATTCAGTCATAATATCATTTTTTGGGACTTTTTTATTCATTAAATCAAGGGTTATTGCTTGCATAAACGGTGGGGGGCCACAAACAAAATATCTTCGGCCAGCATAAACACCTTGAGTGACTTGGTCGATTAGTTCGGGAGTTATTCTGCCTCCAACTGCGCTGCCTGCTGGCAATCCTGATGTGTTTTTATCACCTATAACAAAAATTACATTA
>CAIMCP010000083.1 GCA_903839515.1 uncultured Candidatus Saccharibacteria bacterium
AGAAGGATATCCACGTTGATTATCCAGTACAGCAGCGCCATTTAAAGTTAAAATGGATGAAGTCTCTTCGCCCTTTTTGCCAAATTTAAACTGAACTTCACCTCTAGCATTAAACATATTGCTGGTTCTGGTATTCCCAGAAGCAATATTAAACTCTAACTTAATGCCACGTTTTTCCATTTCTTTAATGCGTTTGTTGACCATGTTTGCAATAACTTTAGCAAACTTATTGGGGGCATTTTTAATGGACCAGTCAGATAATTCCAACATAGTCTTGCCGGAAAGCTCTTTTTCTAATACTTGTTCTTCTGGAATTATTTTAGATGGTTGTTTTTGTTCTTGAGAAAGCAACGGCGGTTCTGCTGCTGGAGCACCTTCAAAACGTTCTGCTGCCTTTACAGAAGCTTCAGCCTCCATTGGCGCCTTCTCTTCTGAAGTAAGCTCTTCTATGCCGGTATCAATAGGCTCTATTGGTTTTTCTTTAGATACCAATTCTGCTGGTTGATTTAGCTTATAGCTTAAAGCATTTTGTCGTTGGTCAATATCATAAGACCGTTGAATTGCATCAAAATTCTTTGGAGAATATGGAACCCGATTATTATTAATCAACGCTTCATATATAAGCTCACGCATGCCCTCTACTTCATCTTTCCCATGACGCAATAAATCTTCTCTAGTAATTAGTCCATTAGAAATAGCATCATTGGTAATGCCGTCAAGACTCTCTCCTTGACCGCTAAAGAATGTTTTATATATACTGCTGCCTTTTTTATTTTTAGGAATATCATTCATTCCAAGGTCAGATAATTCATTGGTGTTAATTTTGCGTTTAGCAAGATATTCTTTAAAATCATCTGGTGTTTTGTCAACTTTGTCTTGTTCTTTGGATAACAACCAAGACTCCATTTGTTCTGGACTAGGGTTTACCATTACTTCATCGGTTAAAAACCTTCCGCCACCACCATCGTATTTGACGTATGGTTTACCGTTCTTTTTAACAACATCACCATATCTTACTTGAATTTCACCATTTGACCCAATAGAAGCAAACTGTTGTTTATCTAATGCCTTAGCTTCAGCCTTACTCATTTCTAATGGGGGATTAAGAAGCTCGTCTACGTATTTGGGCGTAATAAATTCAGGGCGACCTAAAAATTGATTAATATTATTTTTAGTTTTCTCATTTGAGTGGGTTTTTTGTATTTCTAATAATTTAGCGCGAGCAGCATCTGCAACATCAGGGTTACTTAAACTTTGGTTTATGATTGCATTATCTTTAAATATGGCAGCAGATTTTCCTATACCCAATCCAGCTATCTTTTCAGGCGTAATAATGCGATTTAATTCTGCTTGCTTTTCTAATGCTTGTTGTTTAAAAAATTGAGCTTGTTGTACTTCTTCTGGAGATTTGCCAACATCGCCCTGTTGGTTTCCATACAAAACACCATCACCTTGAGTAATGTTTCCATTTGGATTAACAGTAAATTTTTGAACTTGATTATCTACAGTTTCAATTTGAACATCTTGTGGAACATTTGTTTTCTTAGCTTCTTCTTGTGCTTGTAAAACTTTTGTTCTAGCTTCCGCTTTATTAGAAACTCTACCAAGAATGCCTAATGGTCCAAGTAATGATACGTTAAATGCTGTTTCTCCATACTCTTTCAAAGCATCTGCATCTGTTAAAGAAAGACCGGCTTGGGCGCGCTCTAACATTTGCTGTGTTACTTCAGCAGGAACTTCTGCCAATACTCCAGTTGCGGTGCCTTTTGCCAGTGTAGTTAGTAATGCTTCAGACGCTAACTTTTCTGCTGCAGCGGCTTCACCGGCACCCAACAATTTACCAACCGTTGGACCAAATACTTTACCAGCTATTTTTCCTCCTAAAGGAATAAACGTTTCCGCTACATCTAATGCTGTTTGTGGAATAGCAGTAAGTGCTGCTTTACCACGGTTAATGTCTAGTGGTTTATTTTGAGATTGTTGAACCTCTGCCTGACGTTCAATATTTCCACCGTACTGTTGTATAAATGATGGAAGGGCAGCGCCCGCTATACCACCTAATACAGTGCCAACTCCGGGAATTACAGAACCTAATGCGGCTCCTGTACCAGCAGATGCTACCGTAGCCCCTAAATTTGGTAACTGTTCGGCAATTGCGTTAGGTATCTGTTTAACCGTTTGTAACGCAGCGGCACCCAAACCTTTTTCTTTGTATAAATCTTGAATATCTTCAAAACTAATACCTCTGCCATGCTTTTGTTCAATCTCTTCTTGACGTTTTTGAGAGGCTAAAGCTGCTTCTTCTGGATTTCCAACAATGGATTCATAGGCTGTGCGAGCAGTAGAACCAAACTGTTCTGCTCCCTTTTGTAAAGAGCCCAGTACACCTTCTTCTTTTTTAGGTGCAGCAGTTTCTGCAAGATGATTAATAATCTCGTCATCTGTATAGCCAGATTTTCTTGCGGCATTTACATCAAACTTTTTTTCTTCACCTAAGTGATTCGCAATTTCAGCCGGAGTATAACCGGCATTAAGAGCGCCATTAACGTCAAACGGCATATTTACTCCGGTTATTTATTAAAAGTACTCAATGGAGCTCTGTTTTTAGAATCTTGAAAAGGTTGTTGAGCTTCCGCATATCCAGATTCTTGTAATAATTTTTGATACGTTGCATCATTTTTTAAGGCGTTATTATAACTATCTAATTGCTTTTTATTTGGGGCAACACCTTCCATAAAAAATTGTTTTCTATATTTATCTTCTATGCCAACTGCTAATGCAAGAGCTTGTTTTTGTACGTTTTGATTTAACAAAGTATCATGGTACAACTTATCTTGCGCCAATTTTGACTTTGCAACATCCGCAGAAGAGCT
>CAIMCP010000084.1 GCA_903839515.1 uncultured Candidatus Saccharibacteria bacterium
ATTTTAACAAAGGCATTTTCAACATTCAATAGCGTATTTTTATCATATGACGGTTCTGTGCCATTGAACAGAATAGGTTTTACCTTACCGGTCTTTAACAATTCTAATAAACGAGGGCCCAGTGTGTCTGCATAAGAATAGGTGTTGGTTGTCCCATCTATGTTAAAATCAAAGTTATCGTATATGTAACCTAAATTTCCTCTGTCTAATTCGTAGGGCAGGAAGTAGGTAATATCGTCAGTTTCGTTGACCTCGTCTATTCCTACTATACTATCTTCTCCATAGTGCTTTTTAAAAAAATATAAAAGACTGCAATGCTGAAATACAACACCCGATCCTTTGGAGAAATACTCTTTTTCTAATTCCCAAATACGGCAATATTGATTGCCGTTAAACGATAATTCTTTTTCGGACGCTTCTTTTTGCATCCATGCGACCACGGAAGGATGCAGACCATTTGCTATAGGGAGGCGGGTATTTGTTAATTGCACCCAATCTTGATATACAAGTTTAAATTTTAAATCTGACATAATTCTTTCAATGGATTAAAGTTCTTAAAAGAGTGTAGATGTTTCTGATTATGAATTAATCGATCTTTAATAGAATAGTACCAATTGTGTATTTCTTCTAATGATAGATTATTAAATTTTACAATTTCTCGTTCGATAAGTTGAAATCTCTTTCTAGGATCAACTTCTAAATCATAACTTTCATCAATAAACGGATGAAAAGTTTTAAATCCTAACTCTTTAATCTTATTTAATGCTAGGGTATTACCCACATGAATAAACGGTTGCAGATTTAAAATAGGTCTCCAGGTCTTCTCACTCATAAATGGTGTACCGGGTTGATCAAACTCGGTTTCCGATACAATGTGTAGATACGAATCTAGATACAGCTCTTTCTTGTTATTTGTAACGGTAAAGAATCGGCCCAATTCTTCATATTCTAAATGATGTGTATCAAGTTGATACGGTAATAGACTATCAATTTTCTCTGCATAGCTGTCGTCGTCTACTATCCTAGCTAGGAGATCTTTGGTGTTGTCTTCTGGACTATATAAGAAACTAAAAAATCCATCATCGAGTAAATTGTGTTTTAGTGCTAAGTAGCAAAGACCTAGTCGATGGGGCCTGTTCATATATCTGTTCCAACAGATAAACTTCTTGGTCCTCTGTGTAAGATCGTTGAGATCTTCAATCCTTACAAAATCACTTTCATATCCCAGTGCTGTAGGGTAGGGGTACTTATCCATTTCATTTGCAGTTTGGTATAAAGATATAACAGATTCTAGCATCTGTATTGATGAATTGCGCTCCTTTATATTTCCCTGCATCATAATTACTTTCTTAATCCCCTGCTCGTTGAAAAACTTTTCAATTTTTTTAATGGTTTCCGGGTTTGCAGAAGGATCGATCATGTTTGCTAATAAGATGCTAACTTTTCCCGATCGTAAGTGCCCTAGCATCTTAGGAGATAGAGTTTCAATGAAATTATAATTTGGTTGGGTATCGGTGATATAGTGAACTGTGTTACATTCAATCTCTATAGGAAATAGGTATGTTCCTTCTTCATCTATTTCATCATCACTAACCATTGGTATGTTTTCTCTAGCACTATGATAAAAAAAGTTACTGTGTCTAAAATAGTAAGTAGATGTGGGGTCGTTAAAAAAATAACGAGTATCTATTTCTTTGAGATGTGAGCTAGCCCACTCGCGAAACTCTTTGGTAAGTCCGTTGGGAAATGGACGGAGTTCATTATCTATCTCGTACCAATTTGAATAAACCAGTTTTAAAATGCGATCCATTTTCCAGAGCCATAATGGGGGTACTTAGATTTATATTCGTAGTGTATTACATCTGCAGGTATTTCTCTTTTCTTTGCCCATGTTGCTTCCGTAGGAGTGTAAGTTGACACCCCGTTATCCTCTACTACAAAATACAATGGTAAATCAAAGTTCCTAGCATATTTGTGTGCTTCATAAAAGGCCCCGGTCTCAAAACTCATATCACCCACAAAGACCCAAACCTTGTCAGTGCTACCGCTGTTCTTTAGAGATAACGCAACTCCAAGAGCGATAGGAAGGGTAGCGGTAACGATCGCACTACTGTAAAACTTTTCGTCAATATTGCAAAGGGTGATAGACTTTCCGGCAAGGATTTCATCCTCAATCCAAGTTGGATCGATACCTTTGAGGAACGCATGATAATGACTACGCCATGTTGAGAATACCCAATCGGTTGTTTTTATTCTTTTAAAAATTTCAATAAGCTGTTCTTCGTTACCGTTAGATAAGTGAACTGGTCCCCTTATCTTTGCCGCTTCCCAATGACTAACTATTAGTTCTTCAAACGCTATTAAATCATCGCTTGAATGGGCAATGTCTCGTTGTATTGTATATTGGTCAATATTTTGTATCATCTGTCTCTCTTTTGTAGTATTGGTTTATCAGTTGGCCATTCAATGTTAAACTTGGAATCATTCCACTTGACGACTCCTTGCCTGTTTTCATCTACATAGTCACCTTCGTAGAACAAGTTATAATGGAATATGCAATCTGTAAGGGCAAAGTGCCCGTTCGCAAATCCCGGAGGAACTAATACTTGATCTCTGGTACGCTCACTAATAATGTAGGATTCCCATTTTCCATAAGTTGGACTACCTGCTCTAACATCTAGCACAACCAAATAGATTTCTCCTACTAGTGCTTGTACCAGTTTCCATGTTTTATCATCGTAGTGTAGTCCACGAAGCACTCCCTTGTATGATCTAGAAAACCTACCATGTATATTAACTTCTTTTGGTAGTAGGTCGTGTATAGGATGATCAACAGAATGATATGTAGTAAATATCTCTCCTCTGTATTCTCTATAGACACTAGGAGAGTAAACAGGCACTTCTGTGTTGAAGGACTTTAAGTGTGCAACATCAAAATTATTCCATGCTTTATTTTTATAGCTCATAATCGTGTTTTTCCAAATAGGTAGCCAATAAATTTAGCACTGTGCGGTTCGTTGCGATAGATGTCAAGTAATTTATAATGATTGTGGATTAGGATATCCTCCATACTCCAATACCAATTATG
>CAIMCP010000085.1 GCA_903839515.1 uncultured Candidatus Saccharibacteria bacterium
GAGGCTAGGAAGTTTCGCCTTAATTTAATTGTAGCTAACCAGTTCACTACTCAGTTAACTGAAGAAATAAGGGCTGCTGTCTTCGGTAATGTCGGTACCATTGTTGCTTTTAGGATAGGGCAGGATGACACAGAACCATTAAAACAATACTTCCAGCCCACATTTGAGGCTGATGATTTACTAAGGCTCGCAACTGGAGACACAATAGTTAGAACACTTGTTAAGGGGGTTCCTACCGCTCCATTTAGCATGACATGCCTAATGCCTCAAGGTAATCCTAACCCTAAGCTTGGAGAGGCTCTAAAACAGCTCTCAGCGGCAAAATATGGTAGACCAAAAGATGAGGTAGCTTCAGAAATCAAGGCAAGGCTAGCAGTTTCTAGTCAACCTTTGTCTGACTCATTAAACAAACTCTCTAGAACCAGTAATCCACTTGCAAGCCCAGTTTTATCTAATCCAATTCAACCTGCAAAAAATGCTTCATTCCTAGATCAGTGGTTGGCTAAAAAAAGTAAGCCTGGCCAAACCGCTCAAGGAGTTGTTGCTGTGCCAAATCCAATAAATAGTGATTTAGCTGCCCCTAAAGCAGTCAACAACGAGCCAGTAGCTAGGCAATATAATGAGCCTGATCTAATTAATCAGAACACGAATTTATCTCAAGATGAAAATCTAGACAATAGCGATAACAGATTGAGTACTCCAAACGAATCCCAGCTAGAAGAGGTTAATAGAATTATAGAAACCCCTAAGCCAGTACATAAGAATGAGCTTCATATAGATTTGAATGCAGATAATGAGTCTAATGAATCAGTTTTCCATATAAATAAGGATTGATTATTTTGACTATATGTATTGTAAATAACTAAAAAAGCATTTATAATATTGAAGACATTTAAGCAGGGTGGCCTTAAAAATAATAATCTAGAGGGTACTTAAAAAGTGGCTAAACAAAAAAATTACGATTCAGACGATATCCAAGTATTAGAAGGACTTGAACCGGTTAGAAAAAGACCGGGAATGTATATTGGTGGAACTGGCTTTGACGGACTTCATCATTTAATCAAGGAAATAGCAGACAATTCTGTTGACGAAGCTATCGCCGGTTATGCTAAAGAACTAAAGGTTTATATATTAGCAGATGGTGGAATTAGAGTAGAAGACGATGGTCGAGGTATTCCAGTTAACAAAGTTGCAAAAACAGGCAAAAGTGCCCTTGAAACTGTTCTTACAATTTTGCATGCGGGCGGTAAATTCGGCGGCAATGGATATAAAGTATCAAGCGGTCTTCATGGAGTAGGTATTAGCGTTGTTAACGCTCTATCTAATAAACTTTTTGCTGAAGTTCACAGAGACGGATTTTCTTACACACAAGAATATGAAAAGGGTGTTCCTAAAACCTCAATAAAAAAAGGCGAAAAAGCCGACGACACTGGAACTCACATTACTTTTTATCCCGACGACACAATTTTCGAATTAACTGAATTTGATTATAGCTGGGTGCTGGACTATCTAAGACATCAGGCATATCTAACAAAAGGTCTTAGAACATTTGTTTTCGACGAGAGAACAAATAAAAGCTACAGCTTTTATTTCGAAGGCGGAATACAATCTTATGTTAAACATTTGAATATTGGTAAAGATGCTATAGACGAGGATATATTCTATGTTGATAAGCAACTAAAAGAGACTCAAGTAGAAGTAGCTCTACAATATACCGAATCTTACACGGAAACTATCAAGGCTTTCGCCAACAATGTGTTCAACCCTGATGGCGGAACCCATTTGACTGGTTTTAGATCTGCTCTTACCAGAATTGTTAATGATTATGGTCGCAAGAACGGGTTTATCAAAGAGAAGGATGAAAACCTTTCAGGAGAAGACTGCAGAGAAGGTCTAACCGCTGTTATTCTTGTAAAAATACCCGATCCTCAATTTGAAGGTCAAACTAAGAATAAGCTAGGAAACCCTGAGACTAGGGGTTATGTAGAGAGTGTAATGACTGAATATTTGAATTATTATCTCGAAGAGCATCCTGCAATAGCTAAAAAAATCATCGACAAGGCACTTCTTTCAGCTAGAGCGAGAAAAGCAGCAAGAGCAGCAAGAGAAAATATTATCAGGAAGGGAATCCTAGAGGGCGCAAGTATGCCTGGAAAGCTTGCGGATTGTTCTTCTAAAGATCCTAAGGATTCTGAGCTCTATCTTGTAGAGGGAGACTCAGCCGGTGGTTCAGCTAAAAGTGGTAGAGACAGTAAAACTCAAGCCATACTTCCTTTGAGGGGTAAGGTATTGAACGTTGAAAGGGCAAGACTAGATAAAATGCTAGCCAATAACGAAATCTTAAACCTTATTAAGGCTATGGGTGTGGGTATAGAAGAATCATTCGACGTAAGAGCTCTTCGATACGACAAGATTATAATCATGACAGATGCCGATATCGATGGAGCGCATATTAGCACGCTTCTATTAACATTCTTCTTCAGGTTTATGGCCCCCGTTATCGAAGGCGGACATTTATACCTAGCAAAACCACCTCTGTTTGAATTAGTTAAGCCCGGAAGAAAATCCTCAACATTTGTATATGACGAAGTCGATTTAGCCGAAGAGCTTAATACTACTATAGCCAAGCGAAAGAAAGAAGGTCTAAAAGTAGATTCTAGCGATGAGAAATATAAGCAGGCTGGATACGTAGAACAGAAACGATATAAGGGTCTTGGAGAGATGGACGCAGAGCAGCTTTTTGAAACAACTATGAACCCAGAAAAAAGAGTATTAATACAAGTGCGTGTCGATGATGCAGAAAAGGCGGATGCTATATTCAATAAATTAATGGGTACTGAAGTTGAACTCCGCAAGAATTTCATACAGACGCATGCTAAATTTGTTAAAGATTTGGATATTTAAGGAATTATATGGAAGATAAACAAATAGAACAACCTCATATCAACGTAGAACCAAGATCTATTGAAGATGTCATGGAGTCAAGCTATCTAACTTACTCTATGAGCGTTATAGTCTCTAGAGCGCTTCCTGACGTCCGCGATGGCCTTAAACCTGTTCATCGTAGGATTTTATACACCATGAATCGTGACGGTCTTAGATCGTCTGCAAAGCACCGTAAAAGCGCAAACGTTGTTGGAGCCGTAATGGGTGACTATCACCCACACGGTGACGCATCTATCTATGACGCAATGGTAAGAATGGCCCAGCCTTGGTCAATGAGATATATGCTCGTTAATGGACAGGGTAACTTCGGTTCAATGGATGGAGATCCACCTGCTGCCATGCGTTACACAGAGGCTAAGATGGCAAAACTTACCGAAGAACTATTGACCGATATAGATAAAGAAACAGTAGATTTCCGAGAGAACTATGATGGACGTTTAAGTGAGCCTTCAGTTTTGCCAGCCAAGCTTCCAAACTTACTCTTGAATGGACAGTTGGGAATTGCGGTCGGTATGGCCACAAATATCCCGCCTCATAACCTCGGCGAGTTAATAGATGCGACGATACACACAATCGACAACCCTGAAGCAACAGTGGATGATCTTTTAGAGTTTGTTAAGGGGCCTGACTTTCCTACCGGCGCAGTAGTATACGGTAAGGATTCATTGAGAACTGCATATGCAACAGGTAGAGGTGGTGTGGTCGTAAGGGGTGTAGCCGAAATAGTTGAAAATGTTAAGGCTAGAACTCAGATAATAATTACTGAAATTCCATATGGACTCAATAAAGCCTCACTAATTGAAAAAATAGCAGAACTTTATAAAGATAAAAAGATTACAGGAATTGCTGATATTAGAGACGAGAGCTCAAGGGGTAAGGTAAGAATTGTAATTGATCTAAAGAAGGATGCATTCCCTAAAAAGCTACTCAACCAACTTTATAAGCTAACCCCATTACAGAGCATGTTCCATTACAATATGCTTGCTTTGATTGATGGCATTCAGCCTAAGATTTTGGGCCTAGTTGATATAATCAGTGAACACATAAAGCATCGTCAGGTAGTAGTAAGACGAAGAACTGAATATGAGCTTCGAAAAGCTAACGAAAGAGCGCATATTCTCGAAGGTCTCAAGATAGCTTTAGACAATATTGATGAGGTAATCACAACAATTAGATCAAGTGCTACAACAGATGAGGCTCATACCAATCTAATTAAGAAATTCAAACTAAGCGACATTCAAGCTAAGGCTATATTGGCCATGCAGCTTAGGACTCTCGCCGGTCTAGAGAGACAGAAGATAGAGGATGAACTAGCAGAGCTAAAGAAGATTATTGCTGAGCTTGAAAAGATACTTGCTGATGAAAAACTAATCCTTAAGATTATTAAAGATGAATTCCTAGAGATTAAAAATTCTTATTCAGACGAAAGAAGAACAAAGATAATTTCTGGTGAGCTCGGTAAGATGAGTGACGAGGATTTAGTACCTGATGAGCAGGTCGTCGTTACTCTTACTTCTGCGAACTATGTTAAAAGGAGTCCTATTGCTGACTACAAGAAGCAGGGTCGAGGCGGTAAGGGCCGTAGAGGTATGGTTACTAGAGAAGAAGATGTAATCGAGCACGTAATAAATGCCAGTACTCATGATTTCTTACTATTCTTCACCAACAAAGGTAGAGTCTTCAGGATTAAGACCTATGAGATTCCTGCAACAGGTCTAAACGCAAAGGGAATGGCTCTCGTAAACTTACTCCAGTTACA
>CAIMCP010000086.1 GCA_903839515.1 uncultured Candidatus Saccharibacteria bacterium
CCAAGTAATTTTTCAGCACCCATTTGATCAATAATTGTTCGGCTGTCAATCTGCGATGCTGTCGTAAAGGCAATACGAGCAGGAACATTAGCCTTAATTAGACCCGTAATAACATCAACCGATGGTCTTTGAGTGGCTAGAACTAAATGTATACCTGCAGCTCTGGCTTTTTGGGCTATCCTGACAATCAATGCTTCAACATCTCTTGCGGCCATCATCATAAGATCAGCTAATTCGTCTATTACGATTACAATATAAGGCATTCCGGCTTCTTTTTTAAGTTCGTTGTATTCCTCTATATTACGTCTTCCAACCTCAGCCAAAGCTTTTAATCTTCTATCCATTTCAGCCACCGCCCATTTCAGTGCGCTTATACATTTTTCGGGGTCATTAATAACTGGAGTTAGTAGATGAGGTAGGTCGTTATATGGTGCCATTTCAACTTGTTTAGGGTCAACTAGAATCAGTTTTAAATCACTTGGACTATTATGATAGAGCAAGCTAGTTAGGATTGTATTAATCATAACTGATTTACCTGATCCAGTTTGACCAGCTACTAATAGGTGTGGCATTTTAGCTAAATCATATACTACTGGTGCCCCAGCAATATCACATCCAATAATAATCCCCAAAGGAGAACTCATTGACTGCCACTCACGAGATTTTAATAACGAACTAACTCTAACAATTGCTGCTTTAACATTTGGTACTTCAATACCGACAGCTTTTTTACCAGGTATTGGTGCTTCAATTCTAATTGAATGTGCAGCTAAATCTAGCGCTAAATTTGTTTCTAGATTTGTAATTTTGGTGAGTTTCACACCATTTGATGGTTTGAGAGTAAACTGAGTGACTCTAGGACCAACGTTAGCACCTTCCATTTCAACAGGTATATTAAAATTAGCTAGCGTATCTTGTATAGATTGAGCATTAGAAGCAACATTACCTGCATCGGCTTTATCCTGCTGTTGGTTCAAAAGATTGATTGATGGGAACTTCCATCCAGGATCGCTAGCAGTAGTTAGGGCTTCATGATTATCGGACGGTGATACTTTTTGTGCTGCATTTTTAAAAGTAGACAATCGGTTGGTTCTCATTCCACTATTTTCAACAGGTACACCCTCATTTAATTTAAAACCTGGACTAGATTTTAATGCTGCTAAATCACTATCTGGCTCTTTGTCTCGGTTATTTAATAACACGCCTAATTTAGCAAAAATCTTAGGCGATACATCTAATGAAAAGAGTATTGAAAAAATAGTTAGAGTTAAAAATACGAACGATGCTGGCATTTTTGTTATGGCCAGTAGGCTAATATTTCCAATCAGTTTTCCGAGATTACCGCCATGTCCACCAACCCATCCACCTTTGAACTGATATATGCCAATAATATAGAACCATGTAGATAAAGATACTATTGAAATAATAATACTTATGAGCTTAGTTAAAGGCACTCTATTATCTTCTGTTCTAAATTTTGTTATAGCTAGAAACAAAAGAGCAATAGGCAGATAATATGCTGCCCATCCAAGCGCCCAATATGTACCATGAAATAGTCCATTTGGTAATGGACCTCCACCACCAAATCCTCCAAGCAGTATGAATACGGCGAGGATAATTAGACAAATTGCACCTGCTAAAGGCCAAAAAGAAGATGCTTCTACTGCAGCTTGTTTTTTTCTTTTTCTAGTTTGTTTTTTTCTTTTTGCCATTGTGGTTATTATATCATTTAATTTTATCTGTTAATAACAATATGAGCCTTATTTATTTCATTTAATTGCTTATGCTATTATATAAACAAA
>CAIMCP010000087.1 GCA_903839515.1 uncultured Candidatus Saccharibacteria bacterium
CGATTTCTTATGTTCTAATATCGAACGTTTAATGTCAATAGTCGCTAAACCGTCTCCATAGGTAAGTAAAAAAGATTCTCCTGTAGGAATATATCTCTGAATCTGCTTTACTCGAAAAGCTGTCATCGAGTTCTCACCGGTATCAGCCAAAGTCACACTCCACTCTTCTTCAGCGTGTCGATCATGAAAGTCTACTGCAGCACCGCGCCCTAATTTAAATGTAGTATCACAGGTATTCCATAAATAGTTCCTGAAATAATCTTTAATTACTTCTCCTTTATAGCCTAAACAAAGGATAAATTCATTATACCCATAATGCGCATAGGTTTTCATAATGTGCCATACGATGGGGTAGCGCCCAATAGGCACCATAGGCTTGGGGCGATATTCGGTTTCCTCGCGTAACCGAGTGCCTTTACCTCCGCATAGGATTACAACTTTCATGATAGAGAATTACCTAACTGTCTAAGTCTGGTCAAGGTGTGGTTAAATTAAAATCAAGTCATGGATGCTTTAAAATAGGTGATTGCTTAGATTTATTCAAAAAGACAAACCATATACCTCCAGGAGCAGCCTTCAAAAGGTCTAGGGCGACCATCAAGAACGAAAACGCTAAAGCTGACTCCCTCTCCCCACCTCCGACATGAAAGCCTCTTATTTGAAAGAATCCGATCAAAAGTGCCTCACGTATGCCAAACCCGCTAATAGTTATAGGTAGGGCTGTAAGGAGGCTTAGCACAGGCATAAAGATCACAAGTTCAAGGAAAGAAATATCTAGTCCTAATGCACGGGTGAGACAATACGCTGTGATAAAATTAACCAAGTGCGTGATAACTGATATAGCGATCACTTTAGCAAACAATAAATAGTTAAAAAGTCCCAGTTTGGAATGAGTCATACTTTCCAAAATAAACTTTTTAAACTTAATCAACCATAACGTGGAATCTAATTTTGATATCATAATCCAAACACCTATAAACAATGAAAAGAGGATGAATAAAACACTCAATACTGTTACTACTTTAAATTCTGCTCCCATTATGCCAATTTGACAAAGCAGAGACTTATTCACTAATAGACCGACTGACCCAAGTATTCCCAATGCTATTATACCTGTTACACGATCTAGCACAAGACTTGACGTTATTTTAGCTTCTTCACCTGCGTAAACTTCTCTAAGAAAGATAAACCGATATATATCCCCACCCGTAGCTCCGGGTAAAAAAGTATTAAAAAAAATCCCACTCCAAACTCCCTTAATTACAACCCAAAACTTTAAGGGTAAACCCAATGCCTTCAAAATTACGCTCCATCTTAGACTCAAAAAAATAACAGTCAGAGGTCCTATGATAACTAAAGGTAAAAGCCATTTAAAATCTACAGCGATTATAATTTTAAAGAAAGTCTGCCAATCAAATCGTTTCACAAGCCAAAGAATAAGCCCAATTGAAAACAGAGCTTTAATAGTGGTTTTTAGACGGGGCATTTATTTAAAAGGCTAGTTAAACTGACTAGAGTCAATCTTAGGTTAATAATCATATAAGCACCAATACTTTAAGAGCAAACCAAGACCAAGAAAGCGAGCCACATGATTGCTCCATACGTACATCCTTAAATACATTGCTATTTTCCTTACCAATTAGAACTGAGGTTGCTTGTGGTCCCCAGTAATTAGAAATTAGATCGTGTAATTTAAGTTATATACAAGTAGTAGTCATCTGCACCCTTCAGTTGGACACTCAAAAGAGAAGAAAAAGTCGTGCAGCGGTCTGGTTTTGTTTGTTTAAGAGCGTACTAGGGAAGTCTGCCGGGGACAAACCTTCTAGTGCGCTGCGTGTTCTTATATAGTTATAGTCATTTCTCCACTCCTCAAGCTTTTTGCGAACATCTGCAATATCGAAAAACACTTCTGTATACAAAAACTCGTCACGTAATCTGCCTTTAAAGCTTTCTATAAAGGTGTTTTTCTACTGGTTTACCTGTCGTAAAAAATCGAGTTTAACTGCATTTTGATATACCCAAGTATCTAAGCTCTACCTGCAAACTCAGATCCA